>JAYVQT010000001.1:0-3238 GCA_043776915.1 Minisyncoccota bacterium
GGCAAACGAAGAAGTGTTTAAAGATAAGGGCATCGTAATCACCTCAAACGCATCGTGTACAACCAACGCGGCGTCTCCTTTGATTCATATCTTGCATGAAAGTATTGGTATTGAAAAAGCATTGTTAAATACAACTCATGCATATACAGCGAGTCAAGCACTTGTTGATGCTCCGAACAAAAAAGATTGGCGAGAAGGACGAGCTGCTGCTATGAATATGTCACCCTCATCAACTGGAGCAGCGATTGCGACAACAAAAGTGATTACAGATCTCGCAGGAAAGTTTGATGGTATTTCTATTCGAGTTCCGATTGTTACTGGATCTATTGTTGATATTACATTTGTAAGTAAAAGACCAACTACAAAAGAAGAGGTAAATATGTTACTGAAAGAAGCTGCTAAAGATGCACGATGGAAGGGGATATTCGAAGTTACTGAAGAACCTCTCGTTTCTAGAGATATTATCGGTAATCCTCATGCGTCTATCGCAGACTTGGCTATGACACGAGTGGTTGATGGAAACTTGGTTAAAGTTCTTGCGTGGTATGACAACGAGGCCGGGTATACACATGCGCTCGTGAAGCATGTACAGCAAGTTGCAGCCAATCTATAATATCTATATGAAAAAGACTTTAAGTATAATTGTAATTATCATCCTAGTGGTGCGAGTTTTTCTTTTTATGAGAAATTTACCCAATGAGAGAAAGTTGCAATATGTACGAGCTTCAAACGCTGGAATTCTAGGTTATTTTAACGATGGAACGTATGTTGGATGCCCTAAATGTGATTTCATTGAGCAGAATATGGAGGTTATATATGAAGGTAAATCAATAGGTACTTGGGATTCTAGAAAGAATCCAGATTCGTTTGATGAAGATCAGAATAATTCGGATTTGAAATCAGATTGGGTAATGGTGAATTATGAATGGGTCACTAGACCCGCTACTAATCTTTAAGGATTCTTTATCTTTTCTTTGACAACACACTTCGCTCGCCTGCTGAGCTTCTGAGCGGGCGAGGTTTTTTCTCGATAACGTGATACAATAAGCGCATGAAAACGTCGAATCAGCTGACACGGTACAGCAATGAACTAGGGTATACCCATGCTCTTGTAATGCATGTAATAAAGGCAGGGTATTTGGTATAATATTATGAGTAAAAAATTAATTATTACATCAACTGCTGTCCTGGTTTTGATCGGGATTGTTATTACAACAAAAAACTTTACCAACAATATGAATACTCAATTTATTACATCTGATAAAGCTAGACTTATTGCTGAAGAAAAAATTCAGAACGGAAGCCCAGAGCATAAAATGATCATAATCTCAACTGAGCAACGTGCTGATGGATGGCTATTTCAGTACGTACCTGAAAAATATCTTCAGACAAAAAATAATGATGACTTAGTACCTGGCAATGTTCCATTGCTGGTTCATAAAGATGGTTCAATCGAATACATACCTTGGGCTCGACGATGAGATATGTATATCGAGACATTTGTTGGATGTGTAATTAAAATGGGATTATTAAAATAATGAAAAAAAGAAAATGTTCTACATCATTATGGGAATATATCAGAAGTAATTAAGGACTGGGATACAATTGTCTGTCGACAAGCTACAATTCGCACTGTATACGATCGGTATGTTTGCTGTCAAATGGCTGTAAGTAAACTTGCACACAACACACAAAATCAATGATTTATCCACAACTGTCGCGTGCAATATACTGCACCACATCATCAAAAAAGTTAAAAAAAGTATCAAAACGGAACTAGTTGTATAGGTGTTTTTGAGTTTGCATTTAGATATATCTTGTATTATACTATATCCCTATAGCGGGGTAGAGTAACAGTAGCTCGTCAGGCTCATAACCTGAAAGCCTTGGTGCAAATCCAAGCCTCGCAACAAGTAGAACTTATGTCTGTATAGCTCAGTCGGTTAGAGCGTGGGACTCATAAGCCCAAGGTCGAAGGTTCGATTCCTTCTACAGACACCAATGTATTAAGGTGATCGGTAGATTGGTTAAAATGTGAATGCGGTTCAGGCAGTATGTTGTAGTGTTAATCTTAAACTTGTGTCAAGTTAAATATTAATGATATAATTCATATTATGAAAAAAAAACTTTTTTTTGCAACATTAATCCTGAGCGTCTATAGTAGTCAGATCACCGCAACAAGTCAGGGCAATGTCGGGCTCGGAAAGATTGAAGTTCAACAGAAGTCGACAACAACAGTTACTGTAAGGCCTACACTTTTCAATACAGGAGATAGTGATGCAGTAGTTATGCTCCAAGCTACTTTGCTTGATACAGGTGTCAAAGGATTTGAAAATGGTATAAATATCAAGACAGAAATAGTCGATTACAAAGCAATCGTTCCTAAGAATCATGATGAATTTATAGGAAAAGAATATATATTTACCATTCCGAATCTCATCAAGAAAAATACATATAAGATCGAATTTAAAATACTTGATTCTAACAGAAACACCATTTTTTTACGAGACAGTGAAACTATGACTCTAGGTACAGAATCACCGATAGCATCAAAAATACAACTTAATAGTCGGTTTGAATACGATAATCAAAATTACTATCTAGAAGAGGGTCCTGTTGTAAGATCGGACAAGCAGAATACTGCGTTTTATGTTGTCGACATCAGTAATCAAAGTGATGCCTCTGCTACTATCAATCTCGAGTATGGATCAAGGAAATATCCGTCTACAGAAAATAATTTCACCGCTCAGAAAGATTTAGAAAAAACCGTAGTGGTTGGGAAGAAAGACATCAAGACTGTCAGAATTCCAGCAAAATATTTCGAAGAAACAGGAACATATGAGGGTCAGGTTGGTATTACTTTGCAAAACGGAAGCCTGCCTATAACACTACGAACCGATCTGTTTAGATATATGGTCGGTGACGAATTCATTGTTGTACTTAACGCAGAAATATCTACCTCTACTATAAATTTAGTGATTTCAAAAACTTCTAGCGATCTTGCTACAAACGTGAGAAGCCTTAGCACATCAACTCTTCTTGCCACAACATCAATTGAGGATGAAACTCAGCAATCAAAAGAATATTTTTTTGAAATGACATTTATGGATGCAAATGGAAATAATCTGGTGAGCAAGAAATCAACGCGTACGTGGTCAAGTCTTGATTCGAAGATTATGATTCCAGCTGATTTTAGCAAAAAAGAGAAGAAAGAGATTTCACAAGTGGCACTTAAAAT
>JAYVQT010000002.1:0-12468 GCA_043776915.1 Minisyncoccota bacterium
TGGACCTGGCAATGCCAAGGAGCAACTTCAACTGCATCATGTACTGAACCACTCCCCATTGTTAATGGTACCTGTGCTCCTACTCACTACAAATGTTCGACGGGGACTCTTGTCCCTGGTTCTCCTCTTTCAGGAACAACAAAGTGGACATGGGATTGTGAGGGTTCTGGTGGTGGAACATCAACATCGGGAGGTTTCTGTGGACAGAATAAACCTAAGTATATAGAACAATAATCTTCTCTACAAAACACCTCGCTTGCGAGGTGTTTTGTTATGTGTTTGACTTTATGTTTTCCATCTGCTAGTATGAAAGTCAATCGCATTATGTGCGCCTGTCTCGACGAAAGTCGAGAAATTTAATTTATTATTAATTTATGTTGGTTCTGAGAATAGAGCACGATAATCGTTGCTATGTTACCAGTATCAACCAATAAAATATATGGCAGAAGAATTTAACAGAGACAAGCCACACGTAAATGTGGGAACTATTGGTCACGTTGACCATGGGAAAACAACATTAACAGCTGCAATTTTGCAGATACTCTCACGTGCAGGCACCGGATATGGTGCTAAAATTAAAGGCGTAGATCAAATCGACTCAGCTCCTGAAGAAAAGGCTCGTGGTATCACGATCGCTCTTTCTCACAACGAGTACTGGACTCCTACTCGTCACTATGCGCACATTGATGCGCCAGGTCACGCGGACTATATTAAGAACATGATTACTGGTGCTGCTCAGATGGACGGCGCAGTTCTTGTCGTAGCAGCGACTGATGGTGCTATGCCTCAGACTCGTGAGCACGTTCTTCTTGCGAAGCAAGTTGGTGTGCCAAAGATTATCGTTTTCCTCAACAAGTGCGACATGGTTGATGACAAAGATATGATTGATCTCGTAGAAGAGGAAATCCGTGAACTCCTTACAAAGCAAGGCTTTGATGGTGCGAATGCTCCTGTGATCCGTGGCTCAGGTCTTAAGGCTCTTGAATCAAAAGACAATACTGATGAATGGGCAATGAAAGTCCTTGAACTCGTCACTGCGCTTGATACCTATATTCCCGTCCCCGAGCGTGATATTGCAAAGCCATTCCTCATGCCTATTGAAGACGTATTCTCAATCGAAGGTCGTGGAACAGTGGTAACTGGTAAAATTGAACGTGGAATTGTCAAAGTTGGTGAAGAAGTTGAAATCGTCGGTATCAAAGATACAGTGAAGACAACAGTCACTGGTATTGAAATGTTCAACAAGAACCTCAAAGAAGGTATGGCTGGCGACAATGCGGGTATTCTTATCCGTGGTATTAAGAAAGAAGACATTACTCGCGGTCAAGTACTTGCAAAGATCGGTACTGTTAATCCTCATTCAGAATTTGAATGTGAAGTCTATATCTTGAAAAAGGAGGAAGGTGGCCGCCACACTCCATTCTTTACTGGATACAAGCCTCAATTCTACATCCGTACAACAGACGTCACTGGTGAATCAACACTTCCGACAGGAGTCGAAATGGTCATGCCAGGCGACACGGTAAAGCTTACCGTCAAGCTCGTTACTCCAGTCGCACTTGAAGAATCTATGCACTTTGCAATCCGAGAAGGTGGCAAAACAGTCGGCGCAGGCGTAGTAACGAAAGTTATTAAGTAGTTTACTCTCATTAATCTATTAGCGTTCTTTTTAACTACAAACGTATGACAACGACAACAAAGAAAAATCCGATCGCGAAAAAAAGCAAGGAAGATGGTACCGTACAGCTGCGCATTCGTGTGCGAGCGTATGAGAACAAAATCCTTGATGCTTCAGTCAAGCAGATCATCGATACAGCGCTCCGCTACGATGCTACTATCGTCGGACCAATTCCACTTCCAACTGAAATAAAGAAGTACACTGTCAACCGAGCGTCGTTTGTCTTTAAAAATGCTCGTGAACAATTTGAAATCAGAATCCATAAACGTGTTATCGATATTTTGAATCCTAATCCAAAAACAATCGAAGCACTGACCAACCTATCACTCCCATCCGGAGTCGATATTGATGTGAAGATGATGTAAGAGATCCCCAATTTATGAAATTTATCCTTGGAAAAAAACAGCATATGATGCAGTGCTTTGAAGATGATGGTCGCGTTGTGCCTGCGACCGTTATAGAAGCAGGTCCGCTTATCGTGACGCAAGTCAAAAATCCTGATACTGACGGCTATACCGCTATTCAAGTTGCATTTGGTGAGCAAAAAACAAGTCGTGCTACGAAAGCCCACCTTGGCCATGTTAAGGAAGGTGCTTACAAGCACTTACGTGAATTTCGAGATATTGAAGAAATTTCTGTCGGTGATCATATTACTGTTGATGTATTTTCAAAAGGTGATATGGTAACGGTATCAGGTCTTTCGAAAGGTAAAGGATTCCAAGGTGTTGTAAAGCGCCATGGCTTTCACGGTGGTCCTCGTTCTCACGGCCAGAAGCACTCAGAGCGTGAGCCAGGTTCTATTGGTGGTGGTCTTCGCAACAAAGTTCCTCGCGGGATGCGCATGGCCGGCCGAACAGGTGGCGACCGTATTACGATCAAGAACTTGGAAATTATTGGTGTCGATACAGAGAACAATCAATTACTCGTTAAGGGAGCTATTCCAGGACGACGCGGAACGCTTATCGAAATAATCGGCTAAAAATAAATCAGCAATATGGAAACACAAGTATACAACCAAAAAGGTAAATCAGTCGGTAAGCTTACACTCCCTGAGTCTATATTCGCAGTTCCATGGAATGGTGACCTTGTTCACCAGGTGGTGACAGCTATGCAAGCAAATGCTCGTACCCCTGTTGCTCACACGAAGACTCGAGGAGAGGTGCGTGGTGGTGGTAAGAAACCATGGAAGCAGAAGGGTACCGGGCGTGCACGTCACGGATCTTCACGTTCCCCAATCTGGAAAGGTGGTGGTATTACACATGGCCCAAGGAATGATAAGAGCTACGAACAGAAAATCAACAAGAAGATGCGTATCAAAGCACTCTATACTGTCCTGTCTGAAAAGTTACGCAAAGGTCAAATTCTTTTCCTAGAAGAATTAGCACTCAAAAATATTAAAACAAAAGGTGCGGTTGAAATCGTTAACGAAATGAGCAAGATTGCCGGATTTGAGAAAATCATCGGCGGCAAGAAGTGTAACACCTATATTACTGTTCCCGCTAAGACTGATACACTTAAGAAAAGTTTTGCTAATATCCCAACTATCGAGCTCGATGAAGTACGTAATATTAACCCTGTTGATTTGCTTGCGTATCGATACATTATTATTTCTCAACCAACTGAAAGTATTGCATTCTTGGGTGGCAAGATTGAGAAGAAACAAAAGGTAATGAAAGCAAAGTAATATATGGCAACAACAACAAAGAAAACTAAAGAGAAGAAAGAAGTCGCTGTCAAAAAAGGTGATCCGAAGACACATCCACTTATTATTGGTGCCCGCATTACTGAGAAGTCTGCTCTGGGTGCTGATAAGGGTATGTATACATTTAACGTCATTGAAAAAGCAAATAAGAATGAGATAAAGAAAGCGATCAAGATGCTTTACAACGTCACACCTGTGAAAATTTCTATGACGAAAATAACTTCTAAAGTTGTTATGCGTCGTGGTGTTCCTGGCGTGAAGCACGGCGGTAAGAAGGCGGTCGTCTACTTGAAGAAAGGTGATAAAATAGCATTTGTATAATAAAAATATCGTATGAAAACATATAAACCTACAACTCCATCGAAGCGCCACCAGACTACCGTCTCATATCGGAATGTCTTGACTCGAAGCGAGCCAGAGAAGTCTTTGACTCACGGCTTTAAGCGATCAGTTGGACGCAACAACCAAGGACGTATTACGACTCGCCATAAAGGTGGTGGGCATAAGCGACTCTATCGTGATGTTGACTTTAAGTACAATAAGCGTGATATTCCTGCCAAGATTGTATCTATTGAATACGATCCGAATCGTAATGCATTCATCAGTCTGGTGAACTACGCAGACGGTGAGAAGCGCTACGTCATAGTACCAAAGTCAGTCAAAGTTGGCGATACGTTTATCGTTGGTGAGAAAGTTCCTCTGACTGTTGCCAATCGTCTGCCACTCAAGCTCATTCCTGTCGGAACATTTGTCTATAATATTGAAATCAAGCCAGGTAACGGTGCTAAGCTTGCTCGAAGTGCCGGAACATTCGGCCAAGTAGTGGCCAATGACGGTGGATACACTAATGTCAAAATGCCTTCTACTGAAGTTCGTAAAGTTTCTGAGAATTGTTATGCATGTATTGGTGAAGTTTCAAATTCTGAATTTAAACTTCAGAACTTTGGTAAGGCTGGACGCTCACGCTGGAAGGGTATTCGCCCAACAGTTCGTGGATCAGCTATGAACCCGGTTGACCACCCATACGGAGGAGGTGAAGGTGCACAAGGCCGAGGTCTCCGTCGTGCAAAGACAATGTGGGGTAAGCCATCCGGTAAAGGTCAGAAGACTCGTACACCGAAGAAATACTCAAATATGTGGATTGTGTCTCGTCGAAAAGTTGGAAAATCTAAAACGAAGTAATGTAACATATCTATCAAACAAAATGCATCCAAAAGGGTGTTTTTTGTTGTATACTATATATTATGGAAAATAATGTATCTGAAGAGCGACGGTTTTCATTTATCTCTCGTATTAAAAGCTCGACAAACGCGTATCGTGGAGTTGTAATCTTTTTACGAACGACTCACAATGCATGGATCCATTTATTTTTCTCGGCTTTAGCTATCTATATGGGGTTTCTTTTACACATCTCATCTGTCGAATGGATTCTTGTCATCTTTGCTATTGGGTTTGTTATCCTCGCTGAAACGATTAATACTGCTATTGAGATTGATATTAATCTAACGAGCCCCCAATACCACCCGTACGCTCGTGATACCAAAGATGTCGCCGCTGGTGCCGTTCTCATGACCGTTCTCATGGCCGGTATTGTGGGGCTTATCATTTTCTTGCCGAAAATACTGGCACTTATGCAATTGAGCTAGGAGATAAATTTGACTTTATTCTCAGGTTTGCTAGTATAGACGGACGAGCTCTTCCGAGCTTATTTATATTGTAAAAACAAACCAATGACACGATCACTTAAAAAAGGACCATATGTAGACGAACGGCTACTTAAAAAGATTGCCGGAAAGAAGCCTATTGAAACAGGCATGATCAAGACCTGGTCACGCGCCTGTGTTATTTCTCCAGAAATGGTAGGTTTTGTCTTTGGAGTACACAATGGTAAGATCCATATCGAAGTCTTGGTTAGTGAAGATATGGTAGGTCACCGACTTGGTGAATTCTCTTTGACTCGTAAGTTCGTCAGACATGGAGGTAAGATGCAGAAGGAATTAGAAGAGAAGAAGAAAGAAGCTGAAATATCAGCTGCCAAAGCTGCCAAGACGACTACCACTGCTAAGAAATAAATTTCAAAAATAAGATTAAAGCATGAAAGCATTTTTAAAAAACTACAGACAGTCTCCCCGCAAGGTTCGCCTTGTCGCTGAGCTCATCAAAGGCAAAAGGATTGCCGATGCTTTTGTTCAGTTGAATGCGTTACCGAAGCGTGCTTCAGGCCCTATAACTGTTCTCCTGGCTTCAGCCGTAGCAAACGCTAAACAATCTGGTGTATCAGAAGAAAATCTTGTAGTCTTGAATGTGACTGTTAATAAAGGTATCGTCATGAAGCGCAGTATGCCTCGTGCTCAGGGAAGTGCCTCACGGATCAACAAGCGCACCAGCCACGTCGCCCTTACTCTTGTTGAAAAATTGATAGAAAAGAAAGCGAAGCCTGTTAAGAAAGAAAAGAAAGAGACTATTACTCCGAAAGCCAAAGTTATTAAAAAAGTTACTAAAGAAGTTAAAGAGAAAGAAACCGAATAATATATGTCAAAAGTTGTCCACCCATACGCTCATAGACTCGTCATTATCCGCGACTGGAAGTCACGCTGGTTTGCTGATAAGAAATACAAGACTTTGCTTGCAAGTGATGTTGTTATCCGTGAATTCCTCGCGAAGAAGCTTCGTGGATTTTACATATCTCGCATCGAGATCGAGCGTAATGTCAAAGCGACCAAAGTTATGGTGTATACATCACGCCCAGGTATGATTATCGGACGCGGGGGCGATGGCGCAGCCAAGCTAAAGGCTGATCTTGTTACTACTATGAAGAAGAAAGGTATTCTTATTCCTGAAGATTTCAAATTTGATATCGTTGAAGTTACGAATCCTGATGCTGACGCTGCGATTGTCGGATGCTCTATTGCTGAAGGTCTTGAGAAGCGCCTTCCATACCGTCGAGTTATAAAGCAAGCGATAGAGAAAGTAATGGCTGCTCGTGGAGTCAAAGGTGCTCGTATTTACGTCGGAGGACGATTGGCGGGGTCTGAAATCGCTCGCTCTGAGCAGATTAAGCGTGGCTCAATTCCACTTCAGACATTCCGTGCTGACGTTGACTTCGCTCGTGAGAAAGCTCACATGAGTTACGGTGATATCGGTATTAAAGTATGGATCTACCGAGGTGAAGTTTTCTCAGCCGATGCAAAAACAGAGACACATAGTAGGAATAAGAATTCATAATTAATTATATGTTGCTACCCAAAAAAGTAAAATTTAGAAAATGGCAGACGAGTCGAACAGATATGACCAAAGTCACTCCTGATACTCGTGGTATTACTGTTGCCTTTGGTTCATATGGATTGAAAGCCACCAGTGGTGGACGTGTTCGCTCAAATCAATTAGAATCAGCACGTAAAGTCACTTCTCGAACAATCGGTAAGACTGGCCGTATGTGGATCCGCGTTTTTCCAGACCGACCATTTACGGCAAAGCCTGCAGAAGTAGGAATGGGAAAGGGTAAGGGTGACCCACAAGGATACTGTTTGGATGTTCGCCCAGGCCGAGTATTATTTGAAGTTGATGGAGTAACTGAAGCCGTTGCTAAAGAAGCATTGCGTAAGGCTGGTACAAAGCTACCTGTAACAACTCGAATTGTCAGTAGATAACTATTATATGGATACACAAAACAAAACAAAAGAAATAAAAACTAAGAAAATCCTCAAAGGAGTCGTTACCTCTGACAAGATGGATAAGACTGTTGTCGTAAAAGTTACGCGCTTCGTTGAGCATCCCAAATATGGCAAGAGAATCAAGAAGTCAAAGACCTACAAGGTTCATGATGAGAATAACAGTAAGAAGATTGGCGACCTTGTCGAAATAGAAGAGACTCGTCCAATTTCAAAAGATAAAACGTTTAAAGTAATTGGATAATAAAATTATATGATACAAGATGGAACAGTAGTAAATATCACAGACAATGCCGGCGGTAAAGTAGGCAAAGTTTTCAAAGTACTTGGGGCATCTAAGCGCCGCTATGCTGGTATTGGTGACAAAGTCATCATCTCAGTAAAGATTGCTGAACCTCGTAAAGGTGTCAAGAAAAAGGATGTTCATCAAGCAGTCGTTGTTCGTACGGTTAAAGCGTATCGCCGAAAGGATGGATCATATATTCGCTTTGATGATAATGCTGTCGTTATTTTGGAAAAAGACAAGCTTGATCCAAAGGGTGGCCGTGTCTTCGGACCAATTCCTCGTGAGCTTGCAGAACGAGGGTACCAGAAAATTATTTCACTTGCTCAGGAAGTTATCTAAGTAATTATGGGTTGCGAATTAAGAATTTAAATATAATGAAAATAAAAAAAGGAGACAATGTAATAGTGATTGCTGGCGCAAGTAAAGGAAAGAAAGGCAAAGTATTAAAAGCGATACCAGGTGAGAACAAGGTGGTTGTTGACGGTGTCAATGTACACAAAAAATCTCGCAAGGCTCAAAAGAAAGGCGAGACAAGTCAAGTGCTTGAGATAGCAATGCCAATCCACGTATCGAACGTCGCTAAGACTAGTTAATTTAAATTATTATGGAAACAGTCAAACAAAAAGAAAAAAAAGCATTCTCTACTCTTAAAGCTAAGTACGGCTACAAGAGCTCTATGGCGGCGCCTCACCTTGTAAAAGTAGTTATTGCCTCAGGTACTGGCTCAGGTATCAAGCGAGACAAAGATCGTAATAAATTCGTCATGGAGCGCTTAGCTAAGATGACTGGTCAGAAGCCAGCAACTCGCGGTGCCAAGAAGTCAATTGCAAGCTTTAAGGTTCGCCTCGGTGACCCGATCGGTGTCATGGTGACCCTTCGTGGAGCACGCATGTATGGATTCCTCGACAAACTTATTAATGTGGCGATTCCTCGAACGAAAGACTTCCGTGGTATTGAGCGCAAAGTTGTCGATAATATCGGCAATATGACTATGAGTATTAAAGAGCACACAATCTTTCCAGAAACAGGCGATGAAGATATCAAAGACATCTTCAGCTTAGCTGTGACAATCGTCACAACTGCAAAGACCAAGCCTGAAGCAACTGAATTCTTCGAACTCATCGGCGTACCATTTAAGAAATAAGAAGAAATAGGTTCTCTCTAAAATCCCCGCAAGGGGATTTTATATTTTAATATAGTTTTGAAAGTGTGGTACACTAATAAAAGTTTTTATTTATACAAACTATATGAAAGAAAATTCACATTTTAATAAAATAGCATATGAAAGTATTAATGAAAAGTATGATGATACATTAGATGGTCTATCCGCAGAAATTGAAAAGCTAGAAGAGGAATTTAAGGTAAAGACTGGCATACCATACCAAGAAATTATAAATCGAAAGAATTTGTTACATGAAGAGTTGTTTTTATTAGAAAATCGCCACGAAACACATGGTGATCTTGATAATAGTAATCAAAAGAAAATAGTGCTTAAAAATGAACTCATGGATATAGAAACCCAATTAACTGCAAGTGAAGAAGTGCAAAAAATAGCTACGTTGAAAAAAAAGATTGAAGCAATCTCTGATATCCTTGTAATGAAAAATTACATGGAAAAATATCCTGACATAAGATTAAACTAAAAAATACGTTGTGCTTAAAACGTATCTTTATTTAAAATTTTCATTTTCAGGACACTATTGATCCATAGTTTTACTCTCTACTATGCAGTCATTACTGCAATCAATGGGTTTTTATTTGACATCTCAAACTCTATCTGCTAGTATAGGGGAAGTTTGGTATTGAGCTTGATCTGTGTTTCTCCTTAAGGTTTCAAATGATGCTTTAAGAAATCACACACGATATCACTCAAGAGAATATTCGAACGATACTTTTATATGGCAAAAACATCCGTTTTAGCGAGACATTTTAAGAAGTCTAAATTTACAAGTCGCGAAACAAATCGATGTTTTCGCTGTGGTCGCGGTCATGCTTACATGAGAGACTTCGGTCTCTGTCGTATCTGCTTCCGTGAACTCGCGAACGAAGGCATGCTTCCTGGTGTGCGTAAATCAAGCTGGTAACCTGCCTGCCGGTAGGCAGGTCAAAACAATTATATGGACCAAATCGCAAACATGATAAATATGATAAAGAATGGTAGTACTGCCTCACATGAGACGGTGACTATTCCCTATTCAAAGATCAAGGAATCTGTGGCAGAATGTCTTATGAGAGAAGGTTATCTTTCTTCTGTCACAAAGAAGACTTTAAAAGGCTTCCCAACTCTTGTTCTAGGCCTTGTCTACGTAGATGGTACACCGAAAGTCACTGGTGTTGAGCGCGTATCAAAATCTTCATGCCGTGTCTACAAAGGATTTAAAGCAATCAAATCAACACGTAATGGCTATGGATTGATGGTTCTGACAACACCAAAAGGAATTTTAACAGACAAACAAGCTCGAAAAGAAATGGTCGGTGGGGAAGTGCTATTTAAACTTTGGTAATATAATTATATGTCACGTATCGGAAAACAAATAGTAAAGATCCCAAGTGGTACAGAAGTAAAGCTTCTCGGTACTGTTTTGACAGCCAAAGGTCCAAAGGGTACTTTGACTCGTGATTTTCCAGGTATGGTCACAATCCATATTACCGGCGATGAGATTACTTTCACTCCAAATAAAGATGGCGACCGAACAGTGAACGCACTCTGGGGCACATACGCTTCTCATGTGAAGAACATGGTAGATGGTGTTAATACTGGCTACGTAAAGGTGCTTATCTTAGAAGGTGTTGGCTTCAAGTCAGATGTGGCTGGTACGACACTGAATCTTGCTCTTGGCTTTTCTCACCCTGTCAAAGTTGCTATTCCGACAGGACTTACTGTTACCGCTGAAAAGAATACTATTACGATTACTGGTATCGACAAAGAGCTTGTTGGTCAATTCTCAGCGGGGGTCCGATCAATGAAAAAGCCAGAGCCATATAAGGGTAAAGGATTTCATTACGCTGGTGAAGTCGTTCGTCGTAAGCAAGGTAAGAAGGCTGCATAATATATATGAATAAGAAACTAGAAAAAAGAATCAGACTTAAGAAGAAAATTCGTACAAAGATTACGGGTACAGCACTTTCTCCACGTCTTTCAGTCTTCCGTTCAAATCAATACATCTACGCGCAGATTATAAATGATGCGACAGGTAAGACTATCGTTGCATCTTCAGATCTTCCACGTAAAGCAAGCAAGAGTACTGATAAGACTACTCACAAAACTGCAAAGACAGAGAAGAAAGCATTGATAGGTACAAAGATTGATAAAGCCAAAGCTGTCGGAACAGAAGTAGCTCAGCTTGCCACAGCGCAGAAGATTACCATAGTCGTCTTTGATCGCAATGGATTTAAATACACAGGTCGGATAAAAGCTCTCGCTGATGCTGCTCGTGCAGCCGGACTCGTCTTCTAATACATTATATGGATACTACAACTACAACACCAAAGAAAAATTATACAACCAAGCCTAATGCAAATGGTCCAAAGCGTGAAGGTGGTGACCGCAAGCCTCGCTCATTCTTCGAGCGCCCAAAGCCTGAATTTGATCAGAAAATGGTTTCTATTCGTCGTGTGACTCGTGTCGTCGCTGGTGGACGTCGTATGACATTTGCTGTTGCTATTGCGATCGGCGACAAGAAAGGCTCAATCGGCCTCGGCACTGGCAAGGGAGGTGATACTGCAGTGGCTATTGCCAAGGCTCTTCGGCAAGCTAAAAAGAACATGTTCAAAATTAAGACAACAAAGACTATGTCTATTCCTCACGAAGTAAGTGACAAGTTCTCAAGTTCAAAACTTTTCATTCGACCAAACTTCACGAAAGGTCTTGTGGCTGGTAGTACTGTTCGTGACATGCTCGCTCTTGGTGGTATTAAGAATGTTACCGCTAAGCTTCACTCAGGTAGTAAGAATAAGCTTAATAATGCTCGTGCGGCGTACGCTGCTCTCTATCAGCTTCGAGCCAAAGCCGCTACTCTTCCAAAAGTTTCATCAGTTATTGCTGAAGCCATCCTAGAGAAAGAAGAAGGAACAGAAGAAGTTATTAAATAAATTATATGCAATTACATACATTACAAAGAGAAAATCCAAATAAGAAAGCTCGACAAGTCGGTCGTGGAGGGACTCGTGGTAAGACTGCTGGCCGTGGAGGTAAGGGTCAAACTGCTCGTGCTGGTAATAAGCGCCGTCCACAAATCCGTGATATTATAAAGAAGCTTCCGAAGCTTCGTGGCTACCGATTTAAGTCTCCAAGTACGAAGTCATCGACAGTGAATGTCGGAGCACTGAATGTGTTTACCAAGGATGCTGTCGTAAACTCTGAAGCACTCTTTGCTATGAATCTTGTCCGTAAGTCTGGTGGTAAGAACCCACATGTTAAAATCTTGGGTAGTGGCGACATTAAAGTAAGTCTCTCTATCGTTGGATGTGAAGTGTCTGCTTCAGCTCGAACGAAGATAGAAAAAGCTGGTGGAACTATAAAATAACCATGGAAATTGTTTGGAATAAAATAAAAGCTATATTCACTGATAGGACAATCCGCAATCGAATTTTATTCATGCTCGGAGCTCTTGTTATATTTCGATTACTTGCGACTATTCCAATTCCTGGTATTGATAAGGTTAAGCTTGATGCATTTTTAAATAACAATCAATTCCTTGGTGTCCTTAATATTTTCTCTGGTGGAGGACTTTCACATCTTTCTATACTTATGCTTGGTGTTGGTCCCTATATTACAGCTTCAATTATTATGCAGCTTTTGACTATCATGTCTCCACGCCTGAAAGCGATGTATCAAGAAGATGGTGAGATTGGTCGCAAAAAGTTTGCACAAATTAGTCGTATCCTTACAGTACCCCTTGCTATTATTCAGGGTTTGAGTCTTTTAATTGTGTTACAACGCCAAGGGATCCTCGGGGATATTACGTACTTTAATATGTTTGCTAATGTTTCTGTTGTGGTGGCTGGATCAATCCTTCTTATGTGGATAGGTGAGTTAATCTCTGAGTTTGGTATCGGTAATGGTATGTCGCTTATTATCTTTGCTGGTATTGTGGCAAATATTCCGAACGAAGTGGCTCAGTTCTTCTTT
>JAYVQT010000003.1:0-91612 GCA_043776915.1 Minisyncoccota bacterium
GAACCGATCGATGGTAAGGGTATTATCAAAAGTACGCAATCAAATCCTATTGAGAAAGTGGCGAGTGGTGTGATGAGTCGTCAATCTGTCGATCAACCAGTCGCCACAGGTATTAAAGCTATTGATGCAATCATTCCGATCGGTCGTGGACAGCGCGAACTTATCATTGGTGACAGACAGACAGGCAAGACTGCCATCGCTATCGACACTATTCTAAACCAGAAAGGTCAGAATATGATCTGTGTTTACGTCTCGATTGGTCAGAAAGATTCCAAGCTTCGTAAGCTCCAGACTCGCCTTGAAGAAGGTGGGGCTATGGAATACACTATCATCGTCTCAGCCGGCGCTTCAGAGCCTGCATCACTTGCATACATCGCACCGTACGCGGGAGTTTCTATTGCTGAGTTCTTTATGGATCAAGGTAAAGATGTGCTTATCGTCTATGATGATCTTTCAAAGCACGCTGTGGCGTATCGAGAAATCTCGCTCTTGCTCCGCCGACCACCAGGCCGTGAAGCATATCCTGGTGATGTCTTTTACTTACACTCACGCTTACTTGAACGTGCGGCGCGTCGTAACAAAGAGTACGGTGGTGGCTCAATTACTGCGCTTCCCATTATTGAAACACAAGCAGGCGATGTATCTGCATATATTCCAACGAACGTCATCTCGATTACTGATGGTCAGATATTCCTCGAGACTGATCTTTTCTACAAAGGTATCCGTCCTGCTGTAAACGTCGGACTTTCAGTTTCTCGTGTTGGTTCATCAGCACAGATTAAAGCCATGAAGAAAGTCTCCGGAACGCTCAAGCTTGATCTTGCATCATTCCGTGAACTTGAAGCCTTCTCACAATTTGGCTCTGACCTCGATGAGTCTACTAAGCGCCAGCTTGAGCGCGGTAAGCGGGCTGTTGAAGTACTCAAGCAACCTCAGTACGCACCAGTCGTGACCGAGTGCCAAGTTGTGACTCTGTATGCACTCGTCAAAGGTTATCTCGATGATGTACCAGTCGACAAAATAAAAGAATTCGAAGCCGGCCTCCTCGACTATACCGAACGCAACGCCAAAGACTTCTACGCTGATGTCATCGACAAGAAAATGTGGACAGATGAGAGCGAAGCATCACTTAAGAAAGCGATTGAGGATTATAAGATGAGTTTTGGAAAATAAATGGGAATAATATTAATATTAAGCATAATCCTCGTAATCCTTATTATTATCGCATCACAAAAATCACATCATCATTAAGAAATTTAATTTTATGCCAAAAGAAAATCCTTTAGAAAATTCAAAAAATCCACTATTGCCCATTTTTGATCTTGAAAAGAAAATGTATATAGCAAATGAAAATATAAAGACTTTAGTCGAGTTGTATAATTCTCTTATCGATACATATAGTCAGAAAGAAATTTCTGTGGAAGATCTAAAAAGATTACAAAAATTAGATGAAGATATTGAAATACTGCAAAAATTGATATTTACTTTCCGAATAGAAATTAGTAAAAAGCTTGAAAAAATGGAAAGAGAAAATTAAATTCTATGCCCGGAACAAAAGAAATCAAACAAAGAATAAAGAGTGTGAAGAACACCAAAAAGATCACGAAAGCTATGGAGCTCGTGGCAGCTTCGAAAATGAAGCGTGCCGTCTCTCGTGCTCTTTCTTCAAGGCTTTATGCTAGCTACTCGTGGGAGCTTTTGACGTCGCTTTCTTCACGACTTGATGATGTCACACATCCATTCTTTACTGATTCGACAAGCTCAGGGCAAGTAGAGTCAAAGAGAGAGTTACTTGTACTTATCACTTCCAACGGCGGCCTCTGTGGCGCGTATAATGCTCAAGTTATCAAGCGTGCTCTTGTCATACTGAAAGATACTAATGGCAAAAATACTGATATGATTACTGTTGGCAAGAAAGGCGATAATGCCATGCGCAGAGTCGGACAGAATATTATCGCTTCTTTTACAGAAATGCCAGACAATAATATTACTCTTAATGATATTGTTCCACTCTCCAAATTTATCGTGAATGAATATAAATTGGGGAAGTATATGAGTGTGAGTGTTGTCTACACTGACTTCATTTCTGCCTTAACGCAGAAAGCAAATAGTAGGAAAATTCTACCTATTTCAAAAGAAGAAATAAAAGAAATGATCGAAGAAATTGGAGCAATGGGCCACAAAAAAGATCTCCCAAAGGAAAGTCCTTTGGGGAAACAAGTGCCATATATATTTGATGGCGATATCAATACACTGATCGAGTCTTTAGCTGAAAAACTAGTTCGCATGCAAATCTACCAAATGGTGTTAGAATCAAGTGCAAGCGAGCAGTCGAGCCGTATGGTCGCCATGAAGAATGCCAGTGAGGCCGCAGGTGAAATGATCGGTGACCTCACCCTTGTTTTCAACAAAGCCCGCCAAGCTGGCATTACCCAAGAAATATCAGAGATCAGTGCCGGCATGGCAAGTATAAGCTAGTTTTTTATTAAAATTATAAATTAAATTTACACATTAAAATAGTATGAAAACAACAGGTACAATTAAGAAAATTATAGGTCCGGTCGTCGACGTCGTATTTGAAGGCAATGTCCCAGCTATTTACAATGCGCTGACCGTCATGAACGGCGAGAAAAAAGTAGTGCTTGAAGTTGAGCAGCATATTGGTGGCGGAGTGATCCGTGCAATCGCTATGGATACGACTGATGGCCTTGCTCGTGGTATGGAAGTCGCTGATACTGGCGCGCCTATCTCTGTGCCAGTTGGCAAAGTCACACTCGGCCGAATGTTCAACGTCTTAGGGCAATCTATCGACGACAAGGAAGTAGCAGATAGTCCCATTTCTCCAATCCATCGCAAAGCTCCAGACTTTGTCTCTCAGTCAACAAAAGTGGAAATTCTTGAGACTGGTATCAAAGTTATAGACCTTATTTGTCCAGTGCTCAAAGGTGGAAAAGTGGGTTTATTTGGAGGTGCAGGCGTTGGTAAGACTGTCGTCATCCAAGAGCTCATCCACAACATCGCCTCAAACCACGGCGGCTACTCAGTCTTTGCCGGAGTTGGTGAGCGTACTCGCGAGGGTAATGATCTCTATCACGAAATGAAGGACTCTGGTGTGCTTCCAAAAGTGGCCATGGTCTTCGGCCAGATGAATGAGCCGCCAGGTGCTCGCCTCCGTGTGGCACTCTCTGGTCTTACTATGGCTGAATATTTCCGTGATCAAGAGAACAAGGATGTCCTTTTCTTTATCGACAACATCTTCCGCTTTACCCAAGCAGGTTCTGAAGTGTCTGCGCTTCTTGGCCGTATCCCATCAGCCGTCGGTTACCAGCCAACTTTGGCATCAGAAATGGGAAATATGCAAGAGCGCATTACTTCGACTGATAAAGGTTCGGTCACATCCGTCCAAGCCGTCTATGTGCCAGCTGATGACTTTACTGACCCAGCTCCGGCGACGACGTTTGCCCACCTTGACTCGACTGTCGCGCTCAACCGTTCACTTTCTGAAATTGGTATTTACCCAGCTGTTGATCCACTCGATTCTTCATCTACAATTCTTGATCCGCACATTGTTGGTAAAGAGCACTACGAAGTCGCCCGCGAAGTACAGAGAGTGCTACAGCGATACAAGGACCTACAAGACATCATTGCCATCCTCGGCATGGAAGAACTTTCCGAAGATGATAAAGCGCTCGTTACTCGCGCTCGCAAAATCCAGAAGTTCCTTTCACAACCATTCTTCGTCGCTGAGCAGTTCACTGGAGCACCTGGGCAATACGTCCCGCTCGCAGAAACCATCCGCTCATTCAAAGAAATCCTCGAAGGTAAGCATGATGATAAGGCAGAGAATGAGTTTTACATGAAGGGAGCGTTATAAATAAATGAATAAAAAAATTAAAATTATTTTACTTGTTATTATTATTGTTCTTATCTTAAGTTTGATTTGGTTACATTATAGTAATTTTTGGAAAATTGATAGCTGCTTAGATTTAGGAGGTAGTTGGAACAAAACAGGGAAAGTATGTAAATACTAAAATTATGTCAAAACAATTACAACTTAAAATAATCACACCAGAAAGACTCATCTTGGATGAGATGGTAGACTCGGTGACCTTGCCTACGACCGAAGGGGAGATCTCGATCCTGGCTGACCATGTGCCACTCATTGCAGGCCTTGCCTCTGGTGACATTGTCGCTCAAGTAGAGGGCGAGCATATTCCGATGGCTGTTGTTGGCGGATTTATCGAAGTCAAAAGCGAAGACGGGCAGACTGTGGTCGCTATTCTCGCTGACTTTGCTGAACACGTGAGTGATATTTCTGATGACGCAATTCTAAAAGCAAAAGCTCGTGCTGAAGAGCTCAAGAAGCAAGTAGAGAACAAAGAGGTGATAGACTTCGAACACTTTGCTACCGAACTCGAACGGTCTCTGACTCGAGTAAAGATCGCTGACAAGTGGAAAACAAGAAAATATAGAAAGTAGTGCTATAGTAAAGAATATGGAAAATATATACACTGTTATCCTTTTCTACAAATACACTTATATAGCAAACCCGAAGGCTGAGCGAGATGTTCAGTGTAGTCTGTGTACCCGCTTAGGAATGAAAGGCCGTATCATCATCGCCTCTGAGGGCATAAATGGCACGTGTGAGGGTACACGAGAAGCTTGTGACGAATATATGAAGATAATGAAAGTGGATCCACGATTTTCTGATATCCACTGGAAGATAAGTACAGGTACTTTAGACGGCACAGCTTTCCCACGACTATCTGTAAAAGTGCGTACAGAGATTGTCTCGCTTCATTTGGGTGACGAACAAGACATCGACCCCAATCAAACTACTGGTATTCACCTTAAGCCCGGAGATTTAAAGAAATGGTATGAAGAAGGCAAAAAGTTTCATATTGTCGATATGCGTAACGACTACGAACTGCGTGTTGGCCAATTTGAAGGCACCGTTTTCCCAGAGCTCAATAACTTCCGCGACCTCAAAAGGAATTTAAATAAACTCGAAGATCTAAAAAATAAAACAGTACTGACCGTCTGCACTGGTGGTGTCCGTTGTGAGAAAGCATCTGGTCTTCTTGTGCGAGAAGGGTTCACTGATGTCTATCAACTCGATGGTGGAATTGTCAGCTACATGGAGCAATATCCTGGACAAAATTTTAAAGGTTCACTGTATGTGTTCGATAAGCGCATTGTTATGAACTTTGATGACCCAAATAATAAAGACGAGCAACATCAAATGATAGGGAAGTGCAGCAAGTGTAAAGTGCTCAGTGAACACTATGTGAACTGCGCCAACCTCATGTGCCATGATCATTTTATTTGCTGTGAGAATTGTTTACAAAAAAGTGACAGCGAACATCCGCCGTACGGAGAAGCCTATTGCAACATCTGGTGTACTATTAAATGGAAATGGTATACATTTAATAAAAATCTGAAAAAGAATTTTATATAAATAATTAATTATATGAATCACGAAGTACCTAAAAAACGAGGAGACGGGAACCTGATCACAGATAAAGATGTGTTTATTTCTGCGCAGCAAAGACAAAATCTAGCAAGTTACAATGAACTTGATTATAGTAAATTTATTGGATACGATTCGAAAGGATTAAAGCTAAGCCCAGCAGATGAAGTTATTTGTACTGATGAAGAAGGGAATAGCCACCAAGCTAAAGTTGTACGATATATACCAGGCCCGAATAGCTGGACAGTAGAAGTGGAATTTTTTGATAAAAAAGGAGATAAAAAAATTGTTTTATGTCAAGACTACTTTCTCACTAAACTTATATAGAATACTCATGTGTTTGCTAAATTCTAACAATCATGTTCTATATACTTATCCACAGCGTGTAGCAGTTGACTGTGAACGACCGTTCACATATACTAGTTACATGAGCAAAGTACAATATTTAAAAATAATAGAAAGGGAGATTCACAACGTCAATAAGATCATCGATATCAAAATCTTAAGCGGTGAAGATTACAAACGTGAAGCCCGTGTGCACAAGCTCTTGCTCCGCAAGATTCGCCAGCACTCGACACATAACTTCTTCAACCGATTATTTATACGAATTCCTCAATTTTAATATATGAATAACCACTATAAAGACCTTCTGAAATCGTTCTACACCAGAGAGAAGCGCATGCCGACATATACCGAGATGATGAGCTTATTCGGCTTCAAATCAAAGAATGCTGTAGCACGTCTTGTCGATAAATTCATCGAAGCTGGAATTGCTACAAAAGATCACTTGGGTCGGCTTCTTCCGAGTAGCTCGATGAATGATATTCCACTCCTTGGCTACGTCAAAGCTGGCTTCCCAGCCGATGTCGAAGAAGTCCAAGATAAGATAAACCTTGATGATTACTTAGTCACCAAGAAAGACAATACCTACATGCTTGAAGTTGATGGCGACTCTATGATAGATGCACATATTGCCAATGGCGATATGGTTCTCGTCGAGAAAACAGAGAAAGCCAATGATATGGATATTGTGATTGCCGATGTCGACGGCCAGTTTACTATGAAGTACTTTAGAAAAGATAGCCACAAAGTTTGGCTTGAACCGGCGAATAAAGATTTCAAAAATATTTATCCCGAAGAATATCTCCGCATTAATGCTGTCGTCAAAGCAGTGATACGTAAATACTAATACCATTCATTACGGTATACTTTCTCCATGACTCAAGCTCAAGCCCTCGCAATCATGAAAACTGGTGTCAATGTCTACTTGACTGGTAGTGCTGGAAGTGGAAAGACATATCTTCTTAATGAATATATCCGCTATTTACACGAGCATGGTATTGCATGCTCAGTCACCGCGTCGACAGGTATAGCAGCCACCCACATGCACGGCATGACGATTCACGGCTGGTCAGGAATTGGTATTAAAGAAAATCTTACTCTCCATGATCTCGAGGCACTTGAAGATAAGTCATATCTATGGAAGCGCTTCGACGCTGCTCGGGTACTTATTATCGACGAAATCTCTATGCTTCATGCTTACCGGCTTGATATGGTTGACGTCGTCTGCCGAAAATTTAAACGAAAAGACATTCCATTCGGTGGCCTACAAGTTATCCTCTCGGGTGATTTATTCCAGCTTCCACCAGTTAACCGCAGTGGTGATACTGATACCAAAGATATGGTTATATACTCGCACGTCTGGGAAGCAATGAATCCAGCTATTTGCTATCTTTCTGAACAACACCGCCAAGAAGATAACACCTTTACTGATATTTTAAATGCTATACGAAAAGATAACCTCGAAGATAAGCATTATGATACAATACAGTCACGCCTTAATGCTGACCTTGGTAAAAATGTCCACCCGACGAAGCTCTATACTCATAATCTCAATGTTGACAATGAGAATACCGCTGAGCTCAGACGCATCAACTCCGATGAGAAGATATATAAAATGACGAGTACAGGTAAGGATGTCCTCGTTGATATTCTAAAGAAAAGTTGTCTCGCAAGCGAGATTCTCATCCTGAAAATAGGTGCAGAAGTGATGTTCATAAAGAATAATTTCGAAGCAGGCTACGTCAACGGTACACGCGGAATCGTCGATAGCTTTGATAGCTTTGGTGCACCAATTGTACGCCTCTATAACGGCAAAAGTATCCACGTAAATACAGACTCGTGGGCGATAGAAGAAGATGGTAAAACCAAGGCTTCCATTACCCAGCTTCCACTTCGTCTGGCATGGGCTATAACCATCCACAAAAGCCAAGGCATGTCACTCGATAATGCTGAGATAGACTTATCACGTACATTCGCGTATGGTATGGGTTACGTGGCCCTTTCTCGTGTACGTACGCTTGCTGGTATCCGCCTAATTGGATTTAATCCAGATGCTCTTAAGGTTGATCCGAAGGTCCTCGCCTTTGATAAAAAGCTCCAAGAAGAAAGTGTTATAAATATCAAACTTTTTGGTAAACTTTCAAAAACTGAAAGTGAGAAAATTGAACATGAATTCATCACACGCATGGGAGGCACTATCAGACCAAGTAAGATATTTGATATGGTCACCAAGAAAGTAAAAAATATTCCCACCATACTACTAACAAAAGAACTGCTTGAAAAAGGGGAATCAATCAAAGATATATCAAAAGAACGTGGCTACGTCGAAAGAACAATTATAAGCCATATCGAAGAAATTATGGACAAATATCCAGAAACGATTATCACTCATATCCGACCGTCAGAAACACATATAAGCCTTGTAAAGAAAGCAAATAGTAATTTAAAAGGAGACGATAGAGGTAAGCTAACGCCCATCAAATCAGCCCTTGAAAAATCTGGTCATAAACTCTCCTTCGAAGAAATTCGCGTGGCGAGATTATTTATCTAATATGCTAAAATAAATTATGGACATACTTGCGCACATGCTCTGGGCCAACTATGGTACACGAGTAGGGAATACACAATTACATAAAAAGAAAAAGCCACTAATCAGTCTCCCGTGGGCGACATTTTGGGGAGTATTTCCAGATTTGTTTGCATTTGCATTGCCATTTATATTTTTAATCCCCAAACTCTTGCATGGCCAATTTCCAGCTTCACATCACTCAGATTCTTTACTTGCTGCTCATCTATATCAATACAGCCATAGCTTGGTTATATGGGTTGCAGTGTTTACTATCGCATGGATTATATCCAAGCATCCACGACTTGAGCTCCTAGGATGGGTACTTCATATACTTATTGATATTCCTTCGCACCTGGCTACTTTTTATCCAACACCATTTCTTTTTCCATTATCCAATTATCGATTTCTGCACGGTGTATCATGGGGGAATAAATGGTATATGATTATTAATTACTCACTACTTCTTATTGTGTCACTATATCTATTTAGAAAAAAGAGAAAAATTACCTAGATGACTTATATACAGAAGTGACCATACTATGGTATAATGCCTCTATTATTAATAAACACATATATGCTCTAATAAAGAATAGAGTACAATAATTATGCCAGCAAAAATATCTGCATTTATGAAGCCAATGACTATTAGTGACGATCTCGCCGCTATAGTTGGTAAAGGCCCAATGCCTCGTTCAGAAGTTGTCAAAGCTCTCTGGGTATACATCAAGAAAAATGATCTTCAAGATCCCAAAGCAAAGCGTAATATTATCGCTGACGAAAACCTCAAGAAAGTATTTGGCGGAAAAGGTGTTGTCGACATGTTTGAAATGACAAAACTTGTTTCTAAACATCTTTCCTAAGTATGTAAACTCTATCACTAAAATCCCCGCCGCAACTTCAAAAGTTGTCAGCGGGGATTTTAGTATGGTAAAATATTGATATGAAAACGTTTAAGGAAAAAGTGCAGACTATCGTCAAAAAGATTCCAAAGGGTCACATTCTTACCTATAAGGAAGTAGCTATCAGAGCTGGTAGTCCAAACGCCAGCCGTGCTGTTGGGTCTATACTCAAGAAGAATTATGATCTAGTAATCCCATGTCATAGAGTCATCTGTAGTGATGGTAACATAGGGGATTACAATAGAGGTGGTATAAATAAAAAAATAGCACTCCTTAAAAAAGAGGGTGCTATAAGCTAGTATTCGTGATAAAAAATTTACGGCCTTACTTCGTAGCAGTTCATATCATCACCGGATTCTATATATGTGTGAGCCTAGAACAGCAAAGAAGTTACCATTCTAATCATAGATGGGTATTTTAACCCTGAAAAAAGTATACCAAAATAAAAAAGGGTATTATCGTTTCTTTTCCCGCCAATCGTATTCTTCCTCTTCTTCATCTTTTTTATCAATTATTGGGGTACCGCAGTTTGAGCATATACTATTATATGAGCGCAGACCACAGCGAGGGCAGACAGGATCGCTCTTTTGTGTGATTTCTTCATGTTGTTCATCCACATGTGGATTATAATATATTTTTTTGATTTAGAAAATGGTATACTTTATGTATATTAGTAATAAATAAAAATTGTATGGCAAAAGGAACAGGTGCTCGCAAAGAAGTTAAAAAACCAAAAAAAGCTAAGAAGAAGTAGCTCACAACAAAATACCCCTTGACCTTGGTCAGGGGGTATTTTGTTGTGGTGCCTATGCGCGCTGTACATTTACAGCACTAGGTCCTTTTTGAGTTTCTTCTGTGTCAAAAGTCACAGCGTCACCTTCACGTAGTTCGTCGAACGATACGCCTACAAGAGAGTTACTATGGAAGAATAAATCCTTCGCAAGTCCTTCTGCTGTGATGAAACCGAAACCTTTGTCAGTAAGCTTTTTGATTGAGCCAGTCATGATTTAGATTCGTTTAATTAATAATACAAAATGAGATGAATGTGAGATCGACTTCTTCCTCAGCTACGTCTTTTTGTAAGCCCATCATAGCATTTATGATTTTATTTGTCAATCTTTTTACGAACCATATAAACAAAAAGATTGACAAGGTATACCATAAATGCTATGTTTACAGGAGTTGAAATACTCCAAGTGCGTGTATAAGTGTTTCAATCTTTCGACTTCTGTCGATTATTATTTTTGAAACACGTCATTTGTAAGTCGACATAACAGTCGACAAAATTTAATTATGCCTACCTACAACACACCAAGCCCTAAAAAAGGCTCATATTCACCTCGTCGACAAGTATCAATATCTGGTTCATCAGCCCGTTCACATTCATCATCCCGCCCATCAAACGCACGACCAGCTTCATCGAGCCGTTTTTCTTCTCGACCACAACCGTCACCAAGTCGCTTTGGTGGATCTTCTCGTGCTCCATTTAAAAGCCATTCATCTCGAGCTCACAGTAGTGGTCGTGGTGGTCGCAAGAGTTTATTTGAACGTATCGATGTCTCACGATTCATCAGTAAAGCCACCATTATCGAGAAAGAAGAAATATATCTTCCAACTCATACATTCTCTGAATTCGCTATCGATGCCAAATTGAAGGTCAACATTGCTCACAAAGAATACATCTATCCAAGTCCTATTCAAGACAAGTCTATTCCACATGCACTTGCCGGGAGAGATATCCTAGGTATTGCTAATACTGGAACTGGTAAAACTGCTGCATTCTTAATTCCTATCATTAATAAAATTTTACTTGATCCACGTGAGACGGCGATTATTATTGCTCCGACTCGCGAGCTTGCCATCCAAATCGAAGCTGAGTTTACTGACTTTACTCGCGGTATGAAAGTATTTGCGTGTGTTTGTGTGGGCGGTGCGCCAATTAATGTACAGATTAGAAATTTACGTAGGGGATGCAGTGTCGTCATCGGTACACCCGGACGACTTCTTGATCTTGTCAAACGTAAAGAAATAGATTTATCAACAACAAAAAGTGTCGTTCTTGACGAAGCTGATCGTATGCTCGACATGGGATTCGTCGATGATATTACATTTCTAATAGAAAAAACTTCTAAAGAGCGTCAAAGTTTCTTTTTCTCAGCGACACTTCCAAAACCAATTGAGAAATTAATTGATACGTTTGGTAATGATCCAGTTCGTGTTATGGTCAAGACTCGAGATACTTCAAAAAATGTTGAGCAAGATGTTATTCGGGTTGCTCGTGGAGTCGATAAAATTGATGTTCTTTCAGAATTACTATCTAAATCTGACGAATTTAAAAAAGTGTTAATTTTTTCTGAAATGAAACATGCTGTCGAGAAACTTTCAAATGAACTTATCAAAAGGGGATTCAAAGCAGGATCTATTCATGGCGATAAGCGTCACAATGAAAGACAAAGAACACTTAAAAATTTCAAGGAAAACAATCTGAACATCCTTGTAGCAACTGATGTTGCTGCTCGCGGACTTGATATTCCAGACGTCACACACGTGATAAACTATGAAATACCTCAAACCTACGATACCTATGTCCACCGCATCGGTCGAACCGGCCGTGCCAGCGCCAAAGGTGTCGCTTTGACATTTGTTGGGTAGTAATATCTACTAACATTAAAAAGCTTACGCATTGAAGTGCGTAAGCTTTTTAATGTTTTGACTTTTTAATCAAAAATTGGTATTCTATAAAAAATATTAAATTCAAAACTTAAAACAATTTTTATGTTAAAAAAAACTCTATTAAGGTCCCATCAAAACAATGGGTCCTCTATTAAAAATTCCCAAAAAGACAATAAAAATCGACCACCTCTTCCTAAACCAGAAAAAAAAGTATATGTAGCACTTGCTATATATACTGAACAAAAAATTGCATTAAGGAGTGAAAAAAGTCAACAATTTAATAATTATGTTTTAAAACTACCGGTACTGAGACACAACACAGCTAAGCATGGAGAATTTGACGAAGAAAAAATGAAAGAAGTTCTTTTGAAAAAATTCCTTGGTAAAGGTTTTGATTGCAGAAATGCAATATACAGCACTATGTTTACCGATAAAGACTATAATTTTGCTATACACTACGTAAAGCTTGATTTAATTAAAAATGGGATTGATGGGAACTTATCATTCAGAAAATTAACTGATCTGAATAAAAACCACAAACATCTTCCATTTCAAAATCATGGAATAGCAATAGTTTTACCATCAGTAGTAGCTGCTGTTAACGATATAGTCAATAACTTCTGTAAACACGGTTGGTCATAAAAAAATATTAAGCCAGATTTTCATACCTTGATGATCTGGCTTACTTTATTTAAAACAATGTCGTAAAAGATATATTGTGCGACACTCTTATAATATATATGTAGCAACTCCCCAGTTACTAGTCAAGGCGGCTCCGAGTGAGTCGCCTTCTTTCGTTAACTAGTGAGATAGTCGATATTAATAAAGAATAAATCAAAAATATAATATACTGGACTAGTTCTCAAAATACGTTGCAAAAGCTTCCTACGAGCCCTTTTTGACCCCCATACGGCTTTATCCGGTAATAGTTAAAATGTTGAAGTTAATAGAGTAATTCTGTCTGATTCATCATTCACAGCTTCTTCATAAGAATTATCCCAACAATCAGTTTCCTGCATGTTTATTCTATAGATACATACATCCACGTTTTCAGTGGTGTAGTTATCATAAAAGTCTACATACTTTCTGTTGTGAACAACAATAATGTGGGTTGGTTTGAGGTCATATTCTCTATAAATTGCTTTATAAAGATTTTCTTCATTTTCACCAATTTCCACATCACGAAGTCCAAGCTCAATACTCCATACAATTTTGTAAGCTTACTTGACTCTAAAAACCCTTGACTTTAATAATCACTAGTATGTACTAATTATATTAGTGCCTTCGGGCTCCGAGAAACCCCACCTTAGACGTGGGGTTTGTATATTCTACATTAAGGCTATAGTAGAGTATTCCAGACTACCCTACTACATTTACAAGTTTTAGGAAGTACTCTTAATCAAGCATGTATTGAATGCTTTAACTCCAGTATTATATTTAGAAATTTTTTCTTTTATTTCAAAAATTAATTGATTATACACAGCAACAAATTTATTATACTTATCAATTTGTTCATTCGGCGTAAGACCTTCATAGACTACCCCTTGATCGATCTTATGTTTACGAATCATTAAATCATCTTCCATAGCAGTAATAGTACGTTCCTGAAGTGCAACCGAATTATGTAAAATCTCATCAACAAGTGGGCAGCTACTCTTTGGTAGACCAAAATGTTGAACAGCGAGCCAGATATCCTGACCCTTATACAGACGATGACCAACAGCCACTCCTATATCAGTATATTTGGTATTCAAAATATTAGCACGATGACCTGGACTTGCCATCCACGCATTAACAAGCGATTCAGCATTTTTAAAATTACCAAGAGCTAAATTTTCACCAATAATAAGATATTCATACGAAACTTTTTGACCAAGACCTGCGACATCTATGCCATCTGGTGACTCATGTTCAAAATATTGCTGTTTAAACATATCTTGTAATTTTAATTGAGCTGATACATCAAGTTTGTCATTTTCTTTTAGGGGAGATAAATCTCCAGTATCTATACGATTTTTATTAGTCATAAAAATGACGTCGTGAATTGAAAGTTTGACGTCTGCGGCATTGATCGCAAGTCCTTTTTGAACCTCTAATGGACCAGGATTATAGATAACTTTTGTTGGGCTCATTGTTTTCTCTGATTTTATGAGAATAGTATCTTTTATATTATCAACTAATGACTGATTGACAGTATTAAAGATAGAGGCCATCGAACGATGATAAAGTGTCGTCACATCATCACTCACGACAAAAAGGACAAGTACAATAATTGGTAATATAATAAATGATTGATGAGATAATTTCATACATTATTACTTGCAGGATGCTGAGCGACTATACCCGAGCTTCTCGGCATCAGTCACCGTATCGAACCACACTTTATTTGATTCTTTAATGCGTTTTACTCCCGTGCAGTTAAGAGCATAATATAGTTTACCATTTTTTGATGCAACATACTTCCCTTTTAATATTTTATTTGTAGAAATCAAATTAGTATATGAAGAAAAGGAAGAAGTAGTATTATTACTTGCAGGTAAAGTGGTCGAAGTGGTTATGCTAAGAGGAGAATTTTGGGGATTTGTATTTTTAACAGATAATCGGCCGAGTCCAAAAGCTGATATACCCACAAGAATAATAATTAAGCTATGACTTAGGTCTATATGGTCTAAGCCTATCTGGGCCTTGATTTTATCGAGGATATTATGTATACTCATACACGTATTATAAATAATAAAAAAGCTTTAAGCTAGATACACGAGCTAAAGAATTACATATATGGCACATAGGAAAGCCGGCGGTTCGGCCAAAAACTTAACAGATTCAAATCCAAAGTACCTCGGTACGAAGCTTTATGCGGGCGAAACAGCAAAAGCTGGATCAATCATCATTCGACAACGTGGTACTAAAATCCTTCCCGGAACCAACGTCGGAATGGGTAAAGATCATACTCTCTTTGCACTTACTCCAGGTATTATCAAGTTTGGCACAAAAAGAAAAGTAAACTTTAACCGAACATCATCTGTAAAAAAGATCGTTCACGTTATCTAAATAAAACCCCTCATATTGAGGGGTTTTATTTTTGAGCTTCAATTATGATTTGACACTTCCCTTCTCGCTTCCCTTTTTTAATAAAAATAGTATGCTTTCCGATTTCTTTCATGTGATCCATGATGATTGCGTCTTCGTCAACAATGACACCGGAGGAGTTCTTAATTGCTTCTATAATATCACCAGTACTAACCGCTTTGAATAAGTGACCTTTGGTATTGGCTTTCATCTTGAGAGTCACTGTGGTATTGTCTATGGTTGAAATAAGAGATTCAAAAGCTTTTTTTTCTTCTTCTCTTTTTTTGTGTAATTCGACTTTTTTGCTTTCAAGCTTTTGCAATGCGTGCGGTGTAGCTATCTCGGCTAGACCTTTTGATACAAGAACATTGATAGCATATCCATCCTTAAACTCTTTTACATCATATCGGTTGCCCACTTTAGGAATATCTGTCAGTAAAATAACTTTCATATAATTACATACTTATGGTTTAGCAATTAATAATTCTATAGCTTTATCCATCTGTGGATCACGCTTAGCGTCAGCATCTTTTTGAGTAAATGGGACTTGAACATCTGGAGTCAAACCATGATCTGATATTGATGTACCATGTGGTGTCAGCCAGCGAGCAACAGTGACTTTGAGCGATGTATCATCAGTCACTTTTATCAGTTCTTGGACTGAACCTTTACCAAATGTCTTTTGGCCTACGAGTGTCGCTATGTGATGCTCTTGAAGCGCACCAGCTAATATCTCAGCAGCTGAAGCTGATCCGCCATCAACAAGAACTACAAAAGAAAGATTGTCGTTAAAAAGTCGTGTACCATGGCTACGATATATTTTGGGCTTCTTATTACTGCCAAAATCTTCACTCACAATAGTTTTCCCTTCATCGATAAACCAGCTTCCAATATTCACAGCTGCATCAAGGTACCCTCCAGGATTTCCACGCATATCAAGCACAAGTTTATGAGAGCCAGATTTAATAAATGTATTCAGCGCCTCTCCAAAGAGATTGGCTGAATTCTCAGAGAAACTATAAAACTTAATAACAAAGATATTATCAGAACGTAACTCAGAATCAATCGTTGGAATCTGAATATCATCTCTGGTGATTTTAAATTCGCGAGTCGCACGCTCACCTGAGCGTACAATGGTAAGGGTAACAAGGGTACCTTTTGGTCCACGGATAAGACTAATTGCACGATCAACAGTCATATCAGTCGTCTCAGTTTTATCAATTTTTAAAATTTTATCCCCTGACTTAATACCTATTTTAAAAGAAGGAGAACCTTTGAGTGGAGATATAATTGTGAGGACTTTATCTTTAACTCCAATTTCAGCTCCAATACCTCCAAACGAACCATGAATCTCGTCATTGAATAACTTATTCTCTTGGGGTGAAAAAAATACGGTGTATGGGTCACCAAGCGAGGCAGTCATGCCTTTAATAGAACCCCAGACGCGATCCTGACTTGAAGCCTTATCTTTATAGATAGATTTCTCATTGAGCAGATTCCAAACTTTCCAGAATGAATTAAAATCAGCTGTAGTTTCAACTGGTGGTTGTTTATGAGTCACAGAAAGTACTTTTTCAACTTCTGGTCTTTGCGCATAGCCCATATAGATCCCTAAACTAAAAACACCTCCAAGAATAATGAGAGATATAAAGGCATAAAATAATGTAGTGGTATTCTTTTTTGTCAGAAAATGTTTCATGAAATGAGAGATATAGTTCTAGTATCTCAAAATTATGGCTTTACTTCAAGGTCTAGAGCCCCCGGGGTGTATCTATTATTGGGATCCCACAGCATCCATGAATGCAAGCTATTATCATATACAGCTTTCTTTTCCAAGCGTACCATATCGCTCGTATACTTTGCTCCAAGATTAAAATCCTGAAGCCATGGTCTAATCTTATTTATATTTTCAACTGGAACTGCTGCTTTTGTCTTTTTCACTGCACCAATAAGTGCAATATTTATAATCTCATATGGATGCTCAGCTGGATTCTTGAATCCTGCTTGACCAGCTGGGTAATGAGATGGGTAGATCATCGGTGCAAGAAAGTCGAAGTATGGCAATGCATTCTCCCATACTTGGCCAATACCCATATCATCATTGACTTCAGTGGTTAGACCAAATAAGTCAGCTGACATTGGAATAGGATTATCTTTCTTCACTTCCTGCGATAAATAGGCAAAGAAATCTTTTAGATTATCTGCGCGTGTTCTTCCTTTAGCAATATGATAATTTATATCTTTAATATTACCATCTGATGGATAGCGAATATAATCAAAATTTATTTCATCGAAGCCTTGGGCGTAGGCTTCATGCGCAATAGATACAATATACTTCCAGACTTGTTTATTTGCTGGATCAAGGAATGATAATCCTTTACGATCTTTCCAGACAGTACCATCACTTTTCTTTGTGATTGCCCATTCTGGTCTTTTCTTGGTCATGAATGGATCTTGGAATACTGCTATACGACCAATAATATATATATTCTTCTGATGAAGCATGTTTGTCAGTGCTCGAATATCCTTAATACGGTTTTCGCTAGACTTTTCTTTCGTAAGCTCTGGATCATTCACATGGAATCCGATGTAGCCAGTAGAATCTTTAACATCAACAATAACTGCATTAAGCTCTGTATCATCGACAAGTTTAATGACTGGGTCACGATATCGAGCCGAACCAGCAACCCACGCTGACATATAGACAGCTTTCACGTGCTCCGGAGTCTGTATATGAATAACTGGCAGTTGTGAAGAAGGAGTAGAAACCAAGGGAGGTATCGTATCTAGAGACTTTGAACTTTGAGAAACATCTTTGGTTAGGCTCCTTATATTCGGAATATATTCAAATGATCCTGATACCGTCGGCCAGGCATAATACACCACAACCCCACACACTATAATTGCGAGGCTTATCATAACTACCTTTTCTCTTTTATTATTCTTGAATGACATCTTGTTCTGAACTTTTATTCGCCACTTCCTATATTGTCAACAAATGTTTTACTATGATTCTGATCTTTAGGTATACTTTTCTTAACTTGAAGATAGAATAGATATGATAAATAGACTAATGCAATCCCGGTCATACCAAACAAAAATGTTTTCCATAATGAAGGAAATCCTGAAAATGGTAATACAATAACCCATAAACCGATTATAAACAACGTGCGTTCTTTTCTCATACAGTGATTATAGCTTATTTATTGCGGAGCGACAATTACGACAAACTCGCCTCGTTGCTTCTCTGTGTGTGTCTCGAAGTATATAAGAATTTCTTTGGCTGTTCCTTCTTTAAACTCTTCGAACTGCTTGGTGATCTCACGAGCAATCATAATATTCCTCTCACCAATATGAGTATCCAGTGATGAAAGTGTTTTACGTATGCGGTGAGTCGATTCATAGAAGACGATCATGCGATCTGACACAGCAATTTCTTTAAACAATGTTTCGCGACCTTTTTTATGAGGCAAAAAACCAAGAAAAGTGAAGGTGGCTGAAGAGATACCACTGGCTGAAAGGCTCGCGATGAGTGCACTTGGGCCCGGTATAGGTACAATACGAGCATCCGATCCTAAGATCTTACGAGCATTACCGATAAGGAGTACTCCCGGGTCAGAGATAGATGGCGTCCCCGCATCAGATACAAGTGCTAGATTCTTCCCTTCTTTAAGCATGTTAATAATAACAGATTCCTTTGCATCAGTACTATGAGCATGATAGCTCATAGTACGTGTATGGATATCATATTTAGTCAGAAGCTTTTTAGTGGTTCGAGTATCTTCACACAAAATATAGTCAACTTCTTTCAAAATACGAAGAGCTCGAAGTGTAATATCTTCGAGATTACCAATCGGAGTCGCAACTATGTAGAGAGTACCAATATCAGTCATGAGAAACATAGGTATTGTTAGTAATATAGTAGTACCTAGTATACCATAAGAGTGAGTGTTTCTGTAAGCACTATATATTCCTCTTATATATAAAAAGAACGAGATTCACTAGTGGGCCTCGTTCTTTTTATACAGTATCTGCAAAATTATTTAAGTGGATTTTCACCTCGGATCACACGAAGAAGGAACAGAATGACCGCAACAACAAGAAGAATATGTACGAACCACCCAATAGTATATACACCAATAACACCCAAAAGCCAGAGAACCAAAAGAATAATTGCTATTGTAGTTAACATAGGTTTTTATAATAATGATTAATTTTATAATTATCGGCCTCCTTTATATTATATACGTATCTGAAGATTATAGATATCAGTTATCCACTATTTTTACTGTTGTGTCATATTTCCTATCAAATAATTTTGTATATTTGCTTGATGCTCTTTGTAAGTGACTGCACAGTGAGTTATCCGATTCTTATCATGAATATAATAGATGCAATCAGTCTTTGTTGGATGCAACACTGCTTCCATAGCTGAAATCCCCGGATTAGATATTGGATGTGGAGGCAAACCTTTATACTTATATGTATTGAATGGTGAGTCAGTTTTCTTATCCGCTACACCTATTGGTGCCCACCATCCTTTACCTGTATCCCCTCGGACGTACTGAAGCGTAGCATCGACACCAAGTGCAATATTTTGATTAAGTCTATTCCAAAGAATTCCAGCAATAAGTGGCATATCAGCATTATTGGCAGCTTCACGCTGGACGATGGAAGCAAGCGTTAGTGCACGCACCCATTTAATATTCTGAGCTGTAAACTGAGGCAAGTATGCAGTAAAGTTTTCATTGAACTTAGCGACTAAGCGCTTGGCGACTAAAGCTTGGTCTTCAGTAACAGGAATCAAGTATGTATCCGGATAATAAACACCTTCTGTATACTCAGGAGTTATAACGGTATCTTTAGTGATCCATGTAGTTTTCTGTTTTGTAGTCCAACCGAGAGTCGTAGTAAGAAGTGTAGCTATCTCTTCTTTACGAAGCCCTGGTTTTATGACCACCCATTTCATATAGGGCTTTCCATGAAGCACTTTATTGATCTGTGCTACTGTCATGATTTTTGATAATTTATATGCCCCGGGAGATACAGGAGTTTTTTCTGTATCAAGTTTTGCCATAAAATTTTCTGTATCAGTAATAAATCCGGCCTTGAATAGATTTTCACTAATCTGACTCGTAGTAGCTGTCAAACCTACCGTAAACCGATCAGTACCGATAGGGAGAGCTGGCTCGGGCACAGGAATAGGTACTTTTGGTTTTGCGGGAGTGAGAGCTATCGGCTCTTGTGTTTGTGATAAGATCACCTGCTCTTGTGGCGTTGTCGTAGGCGTAACGATTGACTGCTCTTTGAGTGATACTATCGATACATGACTTTTTTGATAGTGCAAATAGCTAAACATAGAAACCCCTAGTACAATACTAATCACCGCTAGAATTTTTTTTGCCCATGTTGTCATCTGTATAGTCTAGCAATTTTTGCATAGTAATGAAACCAGGCTTGAACCTTCTAGTCAACTTTAAAATAGAAATGGTATACTAGATACATGAAATCAGTTATTATATTCATCATCATAATAATACTAATTGTGTGTTCAGTTTCTCCCTGGCTTACCCAAGAAGAAGCCAAAGAACTTGTGGCCACACGATCACGAGAGTTACTCAAAGCTGACCCTAACCTATGCCAACAAACCATTTATCCGGGAACAATCAAGCAAGTCCCCTTTGGTTTTACGGAAGAAGTAGCATATGACTGTACCGTAACGGATAGACTTTATGGAATAATCAAAAACAAGAATTTAGTATATATAACTTTCTTTAAACTTTTAATCGGCATGCCTGATGCAAAAGTTACCGAAAGACATTTGTAGTTTTTTTATACCTTTACATTGAGCAAAAATAAGTCTTAAAATAAATACTAAATAGTATATGTCAAAAATTATTTAAAGCACACAGGAATCTATTATCGAGTACTTTGATTGAATCCGAAGTGTCTAGCCAATTTTCTGGTGCTCCAACCCTTGTGTACCGGCTCTGCTGCTTCACGTCTAAGTACACTTATCGGCTATTACATAGCCAGGTACTTTTCTCATTGCAGAGCAATACAGAAAAGTCTTTCGCTTCCCTGACGCACGTAAAGCAGTTTACGTGCTTAGGGTCACACATGAAAAAAGGCCATGCACCCATGGACTCTTTTTTCTACGCGTGACCTATTGTAGTCTGAATTGGAACTTAATTTTATATAACATAAAAGTATTTAAAGAATTATAAGTACAATTAATAAACCAAAACAGTAACAAATATATTTGGATTTAAGTCATCATGGAAATAATAGGTTCCTACCTTTTTAAAGGAAACTATATATCCTTCGCCTGCGCCAAAAATTCCAGAGTCGCCACCTGCGTGCTCATGATGCATTCCATAATCGTTTCCTTTTCCTAAAGCTACGTCATGCATTTTATTGTTTTTACTGTTAAATTGGACTTTATCTATTAACTTTACCACTAACTCATTGGGCTCTGCCCTATTATCGTAGAGAGATACTTCGTGTACCACGCCTACCATAGGTGTTTCCTCTTCTTTTAAAGCTATTTTAGAATGTTTATGGCTAAAATAGACTGATATAGCCAATGCTGAAATCATTAATAAAATTAAGATATATAGATTTTTACTTTTTGAATTTTTCATCGATACTTGGCAGGTAATGCTACCTGCCGAGTTTCCATACTAAATTCAGTTTCTATTTTACCAAAAACTAGAATTTATTAGGGTACTGTTTGACTATAGCTCCAGCTACTGCATCAGCAACACCTGTTCCTATTTGAACATCAGTGGCGTGTTGTTGTGAATATGAAGCATCAAGGTTTCCAGCAAAATACTGATCAATAGTATCTTTCAAAAGTGCTACGTGAGTACTTACTAAGCCGTGAACAGCATCAAATGGTAAGTTAGGGTTAGCTTGTGAAAGGAAAGTTGAGATATTGTTGACGTAAGTCGCCAAATCTTTGACTGCTTGGTCTTTTCCAGCCTGGTCTTTTGTCTTCGAAGCTACTGTGTAATTCTTAAAGAAAACAATATGGCTTCTCCATATCTCTAAGAATTTAGCTCCTGCTTCAGGACCATAAACGCTAGTGATAGAATTACCGATTTCTACTGAATTGTTATCAAGTGCTTTAAATGAAGCATCAAAATCTGCTGCACCGTCATATCCTTTACGAAGAGCTACAGATGCAAGATTCGCATGCTCTCGGTTTATTGAGTTCAAAAGTACTCGCAAGCTAGCAGCTTTGGTCATTGTATTTGGCATATTCATTGCCATACTATCTTCTCCGTCACCTAGCTTTGCTTCTGTATCTGAGTCGTACTCATCAGTTTCTGGCAGACCTAGTGCTACCTGTGCTCGTCCTAATGCTTTTGCAGTAACTGGTCCGAAGTACCCGTGAGCAGTACCATTTCGGATTTTCAAATAACCTTTAGCTATTAGGATTTTTTGCAATTGAGAAACCTTATCTCCATGAGAACCTATTTTTAATGAACCAGAGCTCATACTCTTAGCTGAAGCTATTCCAGTAAATGAAACAGTTACAAAAACAGCGAGTATTCCAGTGATTAATTTTTTGTTTATATTTTTCATAATTTATGTATATTTTAATTTAATAATTTACTATGTAATCTCGGATCAATGTGATTCTAAAGAGTTTTCTATAATTTTCTCTAGGACATAGATATAAGTCGATATGTCTGAAATTGAGACTCCGTTCAGTATATATCTTGTCTCGGATCGAAGATCTTTTTCAATTTTCTCGACAAAATTTATTCCCTTTGAAGTTATTTGAGTAAATTTTACTCTACTATCTTCTTTAGATTCTTTGATTTTAACATAACCTTTTTTTACCAGATTTTTAGTAAGTATGGTAATAAAAGGTCTTTCTACTCCTAGCTCGTCCGCTATCTCGCTTTGGCCCTTGCCAATCTTGTGGTCATAGAGCATACCAAGTAGTGCCCAGTCTACAGTAGAAATATTAAATCTTTCTAATGCTATAGATGTCGACTGCTTGAGTGCTCTATAAGCTTTAGCCTGCAATAGCCCTACTCTATAAGTAGTCCTATTTTTGAGTGCAGCTTGAAATTTTTGGAAAAGTATAGGCATAAATTGATAAAATCATTTTCCGAAGAATAAATTTATTATTTAATTCACAAGTCCGACCTCTTGTATTTATTAAATTAATTCATTCTTCATTACACAGCTATTTTCTAGTAATCTTAATTAAGTGAATTCACTTAGTTAAGTAACTTAATTATATACCTACAATCTTATTTTGCCAATAGTATATCCTATTGACTTGAGAGTTTAGATATAGTGTGATACTTCCCATTTATTCAACCATCGACCCTATCTATATGCCGTATGACTATGAAAAATATTACTGAAATGGAACGCCACTTGGCAAAGCTTCCGTGTCTCGTATTTTATCCAACAAAGCATATCTCGGTCTTACCAAACATTACAACGAATATTTCCCCGGAAGCTTTGCGTCAATTCTTTCTGCGCGTTTATTCGAAGCCGTACAGAAAAGATTGCAAGAACGATCTCATCCTCGCAAATCAAAGAAGAGTCACAATTTTCCTTTCACTGGACTTTTTCGTTGTGGAGAATGTGAGAGTATGATAACTGCTCAATGGACGACAGGAAAAATGGGTGTCCGATATCGCTATTATCGTTGTACGAAAAAGAAAGGAAATTGTGACCAGAAATATTTGCGGGAGGATGTAGTCGTCTTGCAATTGCGTGATCGGCTTGAACAAATCGCACTTCCCGACGAGTGGACAAACTATATGCTATCCAAAGTTGATGAATGGGACAAAAGTGAAAAATCCTCGTCGGGAAGTATGCTCGGGCGGATTAAGGAAAATGAGCGAGAGACAGAACAAAAGCTCGATGAGTTGGTGAGTTTGTATTTAGACGGCGATATACCGAAAGAAAACTATATTTTGAAGAAAAACGAGCTTTTGAAACAAAAAGTCTCTCTCGCTCAAAAAATGGACTCCGCCCGAGCAGAGAAAAAGAATTGGGTCGAACCCTTGCGGGAATGGATTTTGGATATGAAAAAAGCCACGCAATTGCAAACTACTGATAATTTTTTTGAAATTCGTGACTATTTCAAAAAAATTGGAACGAACTCGCAATTGCGGGACAAGTCCGTCTCTGTCTCATTTTGCCCACCCACCGAATTCGCCCGAACCCAGAATGCAGAATTCCTGCTCTCTCCATACAGCGCGCCTTCGGCGCGCGCGGATTTTTCGCTTACTTCTGCCGAAGTTTCACTTTGTGACCCTACAGGGAATCGAACCCTGATTACCGCCTTGAGAAGGCGATGTCCTAACCGTTAGACGATAGGGCCAAGTTTACCTATTCTGCCATTCTTTGTCCTGACGTGCAAGAAGCTTTGATTTAAGCTCTGGATGGGCCATAAGAGCTTCTACAACCCTTTCCAGGCGTATACCTTGTGATCCTTTAAGGAGTACAATATCGCCTTCAGAGACAGTTTTTTTAAGGAATTCAGCTGCTTGGAGCGCTGTTTCAAAGCTATGAACTTTGGTTTTCGCAAAACCTGAAACAAGTGCACCTTCAGCGATAAACTTTGCTCGTGGTCCAACAGTGACTAGAATATTTGCCACCCCAACCACTTGTTCCCCTGCTTCTCTGTGTGCTTCATCAGTCATCTTACCAAGCTCAAGCATATCACCAAGAACAGCAATCTTGCGCTTCGCTTTCATTTCAGTGAGTACGTCGATAGCCGCTTTCATAGCGACTGGTGATGCATTGTATGTATCATCAATCAACAATGAATTATGCCTACCTTCGATTAGTGAAAGTCGGCCAGGCGGAGTGATGTATTCGCCGATTGCATTAATCGACGCCAATAAATCACAGCCAATCTCACGAGCAACAGCAAGTGCGGCGAGTGCTGATCCAACGTAGTGCATACCGATTACATTATTGAGCATAACCGGAAATGTACTTCCCCCATATTCAAACTTGAAATTAATTCCTTCTGGTATTGTCATGCCATTACCCGTAGTCGTCACATAGGTCGGATAGGTTACACGATAGGTCGCATTGGTGTTTGTTCCATATGATACTGTTCGCCTCTTGGCTTTCTCATGAAGAGCGTAGACTTTCTCATCATCATGATTCAATATAAGCACACCATCTTTCTTAAGAGCAAATGCAAGTGCACTCTTTTCTTCAATTATTTTCTCAACGGTACCAAAAAATTCGATATGGACTGGTTTATCAGGGAAGCAGGTGATGACTACGACATCGGGCTTCATCCACTTTGTTACATTTTTAATATCATTTATCTTACCGGCGCCGACTTCAAGGATAAGCCACTCAGGATACTCTTTCGTCCATAATAACAAAATAAATCCACGTACAATATTCTCGAGCCAAATAAATGGATTACTCCACCCATTTGGGACTCCCAGTATTGTCAAAGGAATACCTATTTCGCTATTATAACTTTTATCAGTTTTACGAACTGTTTTAAACTTTGAAAGTACCGTAAAAATAGCATCCTTAGTAGATGTTTTACCGACAGAGCCTGTTATTGCAATAATCTTCGGACGATAACGGAGGAGGATAGCTTTCGATTGCCACGTAAGTATCGTAATAACAATTTTTTTAAATATATTTTTCATATGATTTAATTTAACGGTCTGGTGGAACATCATAATAATTCATCAAGAACTTTGTAATATTCATGAATGGTGGAATAAGTGTCTGCGAGGCATACTTTACTTGTTGTGGGTTTTTCAAAAAGAGAAAAACGAGAAATTTAGGATCATATGCTGGAAAGTATCCGAAAAATGAATGCATGTGTCGATCTTTATAATACCCTTTTCCATTAGGCATAGCCACTTGTGCTGTTCCTGTTTTTGATGCGACACTATAATGCTCGAACTTATGAGCACCTGTATCATAGGCTTCAAAGACATGAACAAGCATACGGGTGATTGTATCAGATGTCTCTTTCTTTATGATCCCGGAGCGCGTGATTGGATAGTTAATAATTTTGGATAAGCCATCGTCATAGCGAATTTGTTTAGCTAAGTGAGGTGTAATAAGTCTACCACCGTTAGCAATGGTCGAGAAAGCACGTACGGCTTCAATGGGTGTAAGTGCGATACCCTGACCAAATGAGGCATTAGCATACTCAATATCGCGTGGACTTTCCAAGTTCTTAATAAGTCCCGATGTTTCATTTGGCAGATCAATGCCAGTTTTCTCACCAACACCGTACGCTTTCATATATGCACGCATATTATCGTGGCCAAGTTTATTTTCCACAAAGACCATACCTGTGTTAAGCGATTGATCAAGAACAGTTTGCATTGTTGAAAGACCACGACCCTTTAGATCGAAGTTATTTATTTTCTTCGTATTCACAATAACAAAACCACTATCCATATATGTCGTCTCAGGTGTGACAACATTCTTATCAAGTGCGGCTGCCATAACGAGGGGCTTAATAACGGAACCAAATTCAAAGACATTTTCAACAAGTGGATTGCGGTAGACATCAGTATTTTCGACACTTCCAAAATCATTTATATCAAAATCAGGAAACCCGGCAATCGCATAAATCTCCCCTGTCTGCGGGTTAATAATAATACCTCCTGCTTGATCAGCATGCCACAATCTAAGAGTATTTTGTAATTCAGACTCAAGCGTATGTTGTGTTGAAGGCTCGATCGTTGTCACAATATCACCTTGATTACTATTTGTGTCCGAAATACTATTACGTAGATTTGAAAATACTTCAGCAAAAAAGTTTATATAAGCTTCGTCTTTTGGCTTCGAAAGACTCAAGTTATAAAAGCGCTCCAACCCATACTGGCCAACCTTATCATTATCTTTATAGGCAAGGAATCCAAGTGTTTGTGAAGCTAAACTTCCTCCAGGATAGAAGCGCCAATTATCTTTATATATCGAGACTCCTTTAATATGAAGTGCGTCAACTGCATCAGCTTGCTCTTTTGTCATATGAACCGCAATCTCTTCGTACGGATCATTCTTCTTTAAGGCATGGGACACAAATACATCATGACTCATGTCGATATATGAATCAAGGGTACTATATAATGCTTCAGCATCGGTCACTTCTTTAGGATTAATAGCAAGTTTAAATCCTGAGGAAATCGTGGCCGCCGCCACAAGTGTACTATCTTTTTTAGTAAAAAATATTGATCCACGATTAAAAATATCACCAGCGGGTGTAGCATACTGCTTGTCGGCTCGTTCAGCATATACATTCTGGTGAACAATCTGCACAAAAAAAAGCTTAACGACAAGTATGACCGCAAAGCCAAAAACAAATATGGATATAATCCTTATTCGTGATTGGAACAATGCTGGTACCATTATCTTAAGGCTACAGTTGCAGCGTTACGTGAAGCAAAAATATTAGTATTCATATCAATAAAGCCAAGCGACAACGCATAGTTTTTATCTATCTTATTGGTACTTGCCAAATAGCGAAGTTCAAGCTCACTAATATTACTACCGAGTTCACGAACTGTTTTCTCAAGATTTTTACGCGCAAGAACATTAAATGTAATCGATCCTATTAAATATACATACACAAGTGATAATGTAATAAGTGAAGCAAGCAACACTCGGAAGATAATAAGACGAGTGCTTGTGTTTTCTATAATATTATTTTTGAGGGCTTTGGCTTTGTTCATACTGTTTATGTCTTAATTATTAATGTATGTTACTTTTTTTCTATAATTCTTAGTTTAGCGCTTCGGGCTCGTGGGTTTAATTTTAATTCTTCATATGTCGGAATGATTGGCTTTTTCGTAATAATGGTTCCATACTCTTGATGTTTTAATTTAACGTATGCCTGCTTGACGATGCGATCTTCAAGGCTATGGAATGAAATGATGGCAAGCCTACCTCCAACTGATAAGAGATTAAATCCTTTTTCAATAACTTTCTCTAAGTTACAGAGCTCATTGTTAGTTGCGATACGAAGCGCTTGGAATGTCTTGGTTGCGGGGTGGATCTTCATTTTCTTATAAGCTCGTCCGACTGACTCTTCTATAATCTTTACAAGATCAAATGTTGTCTCGATGGATTTCTTTTTACGAGACTCAATTATCGTTTTGGCAATCTTGCGAGAATACTTCTCTTCACCGAAACCATAGATGATGTCTGCGAGTGTCGTCTCTTCCCACGTATTGACGATATCTCGAGCGGTCAGATCTTCTTCGGTTGGATTCTTCTTCATCGTCATAAGAAGGGGTTCATCTTTCATAAATGAGAATCCTCGGCCTGATACTTCGAGCTGGAATGATGAGAGTCCTAAGTCAAGCATAATGCGGTCAACGTGTGGCATATTAAGCTCGGCCAGAACTTTGTCCATATCTTGGAATCCGCAGGTACGAAACACGGCATCATGAGGAAGTTCACTAATCAAAGCTTTGGCGCGATCTATCGCATCAGCATCAAAGTCGAGTCCAATAACTTTTACCCCCGAGCCGAAGCGGCGCATGATCTCGAACGTATGCCCTCCGCCACCGAGCGTACCATCGATAATGATGTCACCCGATCGGATGGCGAGTCCGTCAATCGTTTCATTTTTGAGTACTGGAATATGATTCATATTAAAGAACACCTATCTGCCCTAATTTATCAGCCAGGGCGTCCGCCTGTGTTTCTACAATCTTTTTGTAGTTATTCCATGCTTTCTCGTTCCAGATTTCTGCGCGGTTCTGTACTCCGATGACAATCACTTTACTAGTCAATCCTGAACGATTCTTTAAATTTTCCGGGATTAGTATTCGGCCGCTCGTGTCGACATCGACAACGATAGCTTGCCCAAACATAAATCTCGAGAAACTTCGATTATCTGTCGCAAGCATTGATGAGTCGGAAAGCTTACTTGAGATCTTCTCCCATTCCTTGGTGGTAAATATTGATAAACAATTATCAAGCCCAGGGGCAACAATAACACTCTTCCCCATTTCTTTTCGGAATTTTACTGGCAGTGACATTCGGTTCTTGTCGTCTAATGTGTGTGTATATTCTCCAATTAACATAAATAATTTATTCGCCACTTTATCCCACAACACAAATACTCTTCCCCACTCAAACTGTGGATAACAAAATTCCCTATATTTGACATATTTAAATTAAATGATATATTCTAAAATAGATTAATGTCATCATAGTTCTTTTAAAGTGAATATAGGTCTACTAACTATATTCCAGAATTTCAATAGGGCGACACTTGTACCGAATCACCTTAATGTTCAGGCACATGTAATACTTGTCCCCGAAAAGCTTACGTGAATTGAAATTCACAAAAGAACAGAACCATCCACTTTTAAAAGAGGGTGGTTTTTATTTTATTGACTTATATATAATTTAATAGTATAATACTATTAAACATAAACAAAATTTCATCTTTTCACATAAAAAACAAAAATATGTTACTCAGAAAAATGTTTAATGATTTAAATAATGTACTATTTGGCCCAATTTATGGACCACATAGATTTAAAACTCTTTACAGTGTTTTAAAAGCATATGATGCAGATAGACAGGATTTATTTGCTGAAGCTTTAAAAAAAGTAGGGACACTAGAAAAAATAAATAAAAAGCGTCTTAAATTTATTGTAGGTATGTTAAACCAGAAGTTAGATCTCCTGGTGAAAGAAAGAGAGCAGAAGTCAAAAATATTTACTGAGCTCGAAAACATAGCCATTAAAATGGTAAACGAAATTAAATAAAAAATACAAAAAGAAACCTAATCAGTTTCTTTTTTTATGCTGCCTCGGTATAGAATACATTATTAATTCTACTAACAAAATTTTGATTATTATCTTTGGTACACCTCTGTATCGCATTATCCATAGCTTTTTTTATCCTCGAATCATTTTTTAGGATTTCCTCGGGTACAATATGTAATTTAAGAATTCTATTGATATCATTAAATCCTGTTTCATCATTTGCTTCAATATTCTTAAATCTCTCTTCGATATATAATTCAATATCAAGCAATAGTATTCTTTCAATTTCTTGGGTGTGGATATCTCTATAATGCTCATGTACATAATTTTCGAGATCGGTTAAGTTATCATTTTGTAAGTACTGATGAATAGCAACCATGGGACTTGGCTCTATTTCTAGTACTTTTTCTTTTTTAGTAAATTTTAAAAATTCAAGCATAGTATAGTACTATCACTCATGAGATTTTGGTTTCATTAATGGAAAGAGTTGCGTCTCACGAATTGGCTTGTCTACCATAAAGGAAAAAAGTCGCTCGCCAAAGCCGAATCCACATGTCGGTGGCATACCGTGCTCAAGCATCTCTACAAATTCCCATTCCGGTTGCATAGCTTCTGTGTCCCCTTTCTCAATTAATCTCTGCTGTAGTTCAAAGCGGGCACGCTGATCTATCGGATCATTTAGTTCTGAGAATCCGTTACCAAGCTCTGACCCAGCTAGAAGTGGCTGGAATCTTTCAGTTAACTCTGGATTATCTTTCCTTGCTTTTGAAAGTGGTGACACAAGCTTCGGATGACCGACCAAAAATGCGGGGCCAGCAATCTGCTTACGACAATACTTCCAGAGTGTATCAGTCAATCGCTCACGATTATCACCTTCGTAGCTGACACCAAGTTTAGTGAGCGTATCTTTCATATCTTGCTCAGTTGCAGAAAGAACATCAATCCCTGTGACTCTTTTTACTTCATCAACATATTCAATACGTTTCCATTCGTTAGCAAGATCAAAGGTATGTCCGTGAGTTGTAAATATGGTTGTTTCGAAAACTTCTTTGGCAATCGTTCGATATAAGTCTTCGACAATTTTCATACCATCTTCATAGTTTGCATAGGCCCAGTAGAATTCCATATTGGTAAATTCTTGCAAATGCTCGGGGCTTGTACCTTCATTTCTATACGCCCGACCGATTTCAAACGTCTTTGGGAAACCAGCGGCCATCAAGCGCTTCTGCCAAAGCTCACCGATCGAGATGCGTAAATAGACATCAATATCAAAATCTTTGTGGTGAGTTTTAAAAGGGTTAGCCTCAGCTCCACCGGTCGTGACTTCAAGAGTTGGTGTTTCAACTTCGAGAAATCCATGTGACTTCATAAAAGTGCGAGTAACTTCCCAGAATTTTGATTTCTTAATAAAAAGCTCTTGAAGCTCAGGTGTTGTTAGAATATCTAAATATCGCTTTCGAAAACGCTCTTCGACATCTTGGAGACCATGCCATTTATCAGGAAGTGGGGCCAGGGCCTTGGTTAGGATATTCCAGTGTTTCACCAGAATTGTTTTTTGCTCTGTTTTTGTTTTAAATAGCGTGCCTGTTACTTCGATAAAATCAGCGCTATCGATGGTATCACGGAATAAATTAAAAAGAGTATCCTTGAGTTCTCCTTTTTTAATTAAACCCTGGAACTCATCTGAGCCATCGGTGAAATTAAAAAAGATTAGAGCGCCTTGCCCACGAGTCACCAGCACTCGGCCAGCAAGTGTGACTTCTTTTTGAGAATTTTCTAGAAATTCAAAACCGATAATAACTTCACGTACGGTATGAGTACGAAAAGAGTTTGCGGTGAATGGATCCATTCCCGCCTCTTGTAATATATGCAATTTTGATAATCGAGCACTCCGTAATTCTTCAAGTGATGCCATAGGTCTATTGTATATCAACAATAGTGTATTTGACTAGTCCTTTCGGAGTTGTGATCGATACAACGTCACCTTTTGATTTACCAAAGAGTGCTTCACCAAGTGGTGACTTATTTGATATTTTATTTTTAGACATATCAGCTTCTTCCGCACCAACAATACTGTACGTGATAACATCTTTGGTATTTTCTTTTTTAACAGAGACTGTTGTACTAATTTCTACTTTGGTACTGTGATGTTTCTTCACAACAACAGCTGACTGGAGCATATACTCAATCTGCTTTATACGATCTTCAATTTTACCTTGATCTTCGCGAGCTTGATGATATTCAGCATTCTCAGAAAGGTCACCAAGAGCCTTAGCAGCTTCGAGCGCCTCAAGTATTTCCTTACGTTTGACGTTTTTTAAATTATTTACTTCCTCAATGAAAGCTTGTTTTTTCTCTTCAGTTATGTGTTGTATTTCATCCATAATCGAGTTAGTATACCGTTTTAAGGTAAATAAGTCAAAGGCTAGTTCAAGTACTCTGGTGTATATACACTCATATAGTCGACAACTTCACTCATCACTTGTGTAGCATTTCCTGAAGCTATTTTCGGCCCTCGTTCCATGAGGACGGCAAATGTGTACTTTGGATTATCATACGGGAAAAACCCCACAATCCATGAGTTCGTATTTGTATTACCAAGGCCAATTTGGGCTGTACCAGACTTGGCAGCTACTTTAACTGATGCTAAGTTAAGCTTTGTAGCTGTTCCTCCGATTACTGTTTGGCGCATCGCTTCTTGTATAACTTTCATTTTCTCTTGGTCAACAGGTATAATTGTCTGGGTTTTTTCAAGTTTTGTATCACCGAGCCTTACATGCGGAGTTGGAATAACTCCGAAGTTTGCAATACCAGCTACAGCTTTTGCCATTTGAAGTGGACTAACTTGGAATCCATATTGACCAATTGAAGTATTGTATGTATCACCAACTCGCCAGATATCACCTTTGAATGTTTTAGCTTTCCACTCTGGAGTCGGAATGGTCCCCTCTTTCTCACCACCCATGTCAACTCCAGTTTTTTGAGCAATACCAAACATACGTGTATACTTATCAATATTTACAATTCCCAATCCTTTCTGATCCTGGAATCCACCACCAATTTCATAAAAATAAACGTCAGAAGAGATCGCAATTGCTTGCTTCATATCGACATAACCGAATGAGCCATGATCTTTGAAGGTTGACTTTTTATCAGGAAAATACGGATTTGGAATAGAGATAGAACCATTTGATAAAATTTGCTTCAATGGAGAGATTATATCTTCCACAAGTGCACCATAAGCAATAAATGGCTTTACGATCGAGCCCGGTGTATATAGTCCAGCTACAGCTCGGTTAAGAAAAACTTTTCGCTTATCAGACAGATACTCAGTAATGGTTTTCTTGTCTTCTCCTTTCGAAATAATATTCGAGTTATATTCCGGATAACTTGTTAATGCTAGTAATTCTCCTGTTTTAATATCCATAATAACACCCGCACCACCAGAGAATGATACTCCTTGAGCCATTGATACAATAGAGTCATATAATTTCTTCTGTACACGACTATCTATAGAAAGCTTAAGATTTTCGCCCGGCTTTGGTTGAGATACCGTATTCTCAGACTGAATCGCACCACTGACATCTGTCTCAGTAATACGAACACCATTTTTACCAGTTAAATTTTCATTATATGATTTCTCAACACCATCTTTACCGATAAAGGCATCTTGCCAGTAATGCCCGGATGAATCTTTTGCTGGCTGGCTGACGTACCCAAGTAAAAGTCCGAACCCAGAGTCGGAAATATACGCTCTTTCAGGAGCAGAAAATTTATCGAGATCAGTTTTATCCCAGACATTCCACGCAAGCACTGTATCTCGACGATCATAGATCATGCCTCTATCAGCAAAAATTGGTTGATTCGTTAAACTATTATTTTGACTTTTTTTATAAAATGTTTCACCACGTACTATTTGCAAGCTTTGGAGTTGCCAGACAAATACGAATGCCATGAAGATAAAAAAGAAACCAATAATAAAAATCGAACGCTTTGGAATTGATTGCTCTAAGCGACCTTCAAACTGCTGAGTGTTAAAATGAGGTAGATTTTTTGAATCCAAGAATATTTCATCTGGATCAATATCTTGCCTGATAGATCGTTTATGTAAATTAATATTCATTGTTATATACAATCATTCGAGATCGAAATGCTTGGAGACCAATATACAGAAGACTTATACTAATCGGGAACCAAACTCGAGATGTGATAAACCTATCACCAGGTACTGCAAACAGAGTATACATAACTATGCTTACACACAGAAACTCATAAAAATTCTTAAAAAGAAACATACCAATAAATGCCAAAGAAACCGTTATCCACCAAGGTAGAATAAAGACTGACACAAATAACATACTATCAAACAAAAGCCGTTTCATGAGTAATATTATACCTTTTGAAATAAGGATGACAACTATACTATCTATTTCTTATTCTACGATAACATATTCGAAGAATAAGGAAGACAGTAATAAGAATAAGTCCATAGAATACTATTTGGGTACTAAAAATAAGAGATGCGATTGATAAAAGAAAAAGTTTAATATAGGCAATCGGCTTTTCTGTTACATCGAGTAATTTTTTATTTGATTGTGCGTTCTCGAGTATCGATCGAGGAGTATTAAGCATATCGATTCTCTTTTCTGTTACATCTTTATTCGTAGCTATATTTGTAGCTACAGCCATACGAAACGTATCCGTAGCATTAAAGTTACTACGCGCAGCCGTACTGACGGATGGTGGTATGATACTACGTAAGTCTGTTTTGGCTATATCAAGTTGTTTTTTAATGATAGTTCCACTTGAAACATGTGAGTCATCAATGCCTGGAATTCCTGACACAGAACGATGATCGACAGCAGTGACACTTGTGTTACCCGATGAGACAATCTTGGCAGATATATCATGATCCCCTGCCGTTACTTTCCATGGTACTGATATATCTTTCAAGCTCAATGCACTCACAATAATATCTCGCGCACCAAGAATAGTACTTTTATCATAGAATTCAACTCGAGTCGATACTGGCTTATCACTATTATTAAACACTGCCGTGTGTATCTTAATCGTATCGTCTACTTCAAGAGGTTCTTTCGAATACCAAATCTGACCAGGTAAAAAACCAACAGTCGGAACAGTCACCGCATATACAACCTGTATATTACAATATAGAAAAAGGATAATTAAAATAAGTAAATATTTTTTCATTATTACTTAAGAGAAAAAGATGCTTTGACTGTAAGCATAATATTCTTTTCAATCTTTGACGTATCGTATGAGCCGTAATCTGAGACATCAAGCGAGTTCGAAGACATGACTTGAACCACACCAGAAGATGCACTCTGTAACTGGCCAATACTTTTCCCACTTGATTCGGCAAGTTTTGAGGCGCGAGCTTTAGCATCTTTAATAGCATCAGAGAGAAGCGCTACACGCTCTTCGGGTAGCTTGGTATAAGTATATTCAAGAGATTGTGTTGAAAAGACGACACCCTTGTCGATAAGCGGATTAATATTTTTAGCAATCTGGGTGATACCATTTACATCGGATGAATTTATATCGACAGTTTGCCTTAAGGTATATGTTTTCTCAGTATTTTGTGGTTGGTCATAATTCTGATCCATAAAGACTGGTGAGATCACTATTTGATCAGGAGTAATAGTATTACTTTTTAAAAATTCTTGAACGTTTAACACATCAGTCGCCATACTCGCATAGCCCGCTTTGAGTGTATTTGTTTTGACAATGTGATTGATAACCCCGACCCATTTGACGTGATCAGAAGTAACACGCTTTGAAGCTGATCCAGTAACGGTCAGAGTATTATCGAGCGCTCGAATGTGATAAAATGTCCATGCGCCGATAGATGTACTGAGAATAAGTGCAAGAGCAATACATATACGAGAGTTAGACCAACTGTGTTTATGTGTGGTTTCCATACTATTTATTATACCACAAAGCGCAGATTATCTTTCAAGAAGTCTATCTCCTACTTTAAAGGCTTCACCAGCACCCATTGTAATAACGACATCCTGAGAAGTTAAAGATACACTCTGTACATATTTTGCAGCATCTTCAATCGAAAGCACCTGAACAGATGTATGGTTCACACGGAGAGCCTGCGCAAGCTTGTCTGAACTAATACTACCGTCGTCAACTTCACGAGCTTTGAAAATTGGCAGGAGGACTACTTCATCCGCATCCATAAAACATGTGACAAATTCATCAAAGAGCGCCTTGGTTCGACTGAACAAATGTGGTTGAAAAAAAACGTGAAGTGTATACTCATCTTTCGGATATTTCTCTCGAAATGCTTGTAGACTTGCTGTAACTTCGGTTGGATGATGTGCATAATCATCGTAGACTAATGCTCCAGTATTTGTCGTTCCTTTGTATTCAAACCGACGCTCAGTTCCTATAAAACTTGCAAGGCTCTCATCAATTTTTCCTTTTTCAAAGTTAAGGAGACTACCCACAGCCGCAGCGAAACTCGCATCGACTTGCATATGACGCCCAGGGATTTTAAGTTCTCTCTCGGAAAGATACTTTTTATAGTCAACAACAGTGCACGGTGCTCCATCAATCACATCTTTAATGTCACTATTATCTGGGTCGCAAATAACAAAACCATCAGCAGGCACTTTAGCAAGCAGTGTTTTATACGCACTTTTAATATCATCTAAATCTTTGTAGTAATCAACATGATCAAGATCGATATTTATAATAATCAGAATATTTGGATTTACATTTAAAAAAGCCCGATAGTATTCATCAGCTTCGACGACGAAGTATGTACTCGCACCTTGAATAAAGTTTGACTTCATGCCTTGCAAGAAACTTCCAATCACAACTGTTGGGTCAGCACCGAGCGATATCAACATATGAGCCACCATACCCGTCGTCGTCGTTTTACCATGACAACCCGACACTGCAATCGTGTACTTATTTTTCGAAACTACGCCAAGCATTTCTGGATAGACACATGAGGGTACCGAAAGTATTTTTATGTGCTTTAAGAATTCAGGCTCAAGCACCTCAATCGCCCGAGAGTAAACAATTAAGTCTGCATCTTTAGGTATGGCCTCAATGCTTTGACCAATCGTAATATCTGCACCAAGCTTTCCAAGCTCTATCGTTACCTTGGACTCTTGCATATCTTGCCCCGTCACTTTTTTCCCTTCCCCTATCATCATCCGTGCAATTGCCGAAATACCTATTCCGCCACTACCGATAAAATGAACGTGTTTAATTGTAGATAAATCGAGATTCATATTATTTTAATTTCCTTACTATCTTCATAAACTGATCATTGCGGTCGTATTCATTGATAAACATACCAAATGATGCAAAGCCAGGACTCAGGAGTACTATATCTCCTTTCTTTGCAGATTGTATAGCAGTCGAAACTGCATCTTTGATATTTGCAACTATAATCGTATCTGTTTTTATTTTTTCGTTTAGAAGTTTATTGGTACCAGTACCAGCAAGTAAAACAATATATTTTGTATGCATAGTAATAGCTTTTACTAATGCACCGAGCGGCAAATTTTTATCTGATCCACCAGCGATTAAAATAATATTTTTCTTTTTACTTCCAAGTGCTTCAAGACCTGCGACAGTTGCCTCCGGGGTTGTCGCATTATTGTCGTTGTATATCTTTATGCCATGCACTTCTTTTACAAACTGCAAACGTCCTTCTAGTCCCTTAAAATCTGCTACGGCTTTCTTAATTTTCGTTAAAGGAATGTCGAATTGCTTAGCCACTTCCACTGCACAGGCAAGATTCTCACGCTGATATTCACCTGGCACAATAAATTTCCACGAAGCAACATCTTTTTTGCTAGCAACAATAAGGTCTGCTTTAATATTTTTAGGAATAAGTTTCTGCATACCTGGGCGAATAACAAGTACATCACCCTTTTGTTGATAATTGAAAATATTTGCTTTATCAGAAAAATACGTTTTCATATTATCTTTATAGTAATTCATATGATCTGGCATAAAGCTCGTAAATACAGAAATATCAGGCGATAATTGTATTTCGCCAAATCCTTGGAGTTGCCAGGAATCAAGTTCAAGTACTACAATGTCGCCGTCTTTTACTTTTTTAGCCAGCGGTAATGTTGCCTTCCCGCGGATATTGCCACCGATAAATACGTTGCGGCCCAGATAACTTTCATTTGCTTTTAGTATTTCGTAGATGAGTGTCGTCGTCATAGATTTACCACGAGTACCCGTGATACCAACAATGATTACCTCAGGGCATAATTCTACAAAAAGTGACGCGTCCATTTTAACCGGAATATTATTTTTCTGTGCTTCTTTTATATAGATAGAGTCGAGGGGCACACCCGCAGATTTGATAATCATATCTTTATCTTTAAAATCTTTAAGATCATGTGTACCAAGTGTATACGTGATATGTTTGTATTTTGAAAGTGCGTTAATTGAAGTAGCCAATTGTTCTTTAGTTTTCAGATCAGTCACTGTTAAAATCGCTCCCTGTTCTGCAAGGAATTTTGTATACCCCAGACCTCGTCCCAAAAGCCCGAGTCCCATAATAGTAATCTTTTTATTTTTAAAATAAGTTTTGTAATTCATAATTAAAATAGTTGCTTCTGCCAGAGTTCATAGAATCGGCCTTGTGCCTTCATAAGCTCTTCATATGACCCCATCTCAAGTATACCACCGTCTTCGATAACAATAATCTTATCCATTTCACGAATAGTGGTGAGACGATGAGCAATAACAATCGCCGTGACATTTTCAAAAAATGTATGGAGTGAATCTTTAATCTTCTCTTCAGACTCAAGATCAAGATGCGACGTCGCCTCATCAAGAAGTAAAATTGACGGCTCTTTAAATATCGCTCGCGCAATTCCAAGTCGCTGACGTTCTCCACCTGAGAGCTTGACTCCTCGTTCGCCGATAAGCGTATCTACACCGCCCTCAAGCTTGCCCAAGAAATCTTTGACATGACTAACCGAAAGAGATTTCTGAAATAACTCTTCGTCTTCCGACTTTGCCGGCTGAGCAATCGTAATATTCTCTTTCAGTGAAAAGTTAAAAACTTCTGTGTCTTGTGGAACTATCGAGACATGCTTATAAAAATCACTGGCAACTATATCCTTAATATTCGTACCACCAACTTGTATCACACCGCTATAGTCGACACGCTCACGAATAAGTAACTTAAATAGCGTTGATTTACCAGCTCCCGAAAGCCCCACAATACCAACCTTCTCTCCATTTTTAACACTGAAAGAAATATTTTTAAGTGCTTCATTCTCACCATATGAGAAAGAAAGATTTTCTACTTTTAATGCATCCCAACTTTCAGGAAAAACTTCTGTTGCTTTCTCAACCGGTACATCCTTACCAATCAAATCATACATGCGAAAAATTGATTGACGGTGCACAATCATGTCCTGGCTTGCATCAGTCAACTCCTTTACAGTCTCCCAAATATTTGCAAAATATGACCAGAAAAGAACGATTAGGCCTACCTCATACTTGCCATGAATTATATTGAACGAAATATATGCAATAGCAATGATAGAAAATAGCTGCGCATAATTTCCCATAAAACTACCTCTAAATTGGAAATTATTTATCCTTTTAGTAACTGCAAGAAGTGCTTTATCAGTAAGCAAGCCTACTCTGCGGATCATTTCACTACCTACATTTAGCACTCGTATAGTTCTTATATTACTTACCGTCTCATATACTATTCCACTGAATTGATCCTCTTCTACATTAAAATTATGTGCTGCTACAATACACCTATTTTGTAATAGTTTGGATATATAAAAATAAGTAATTATAAAAACAACCATAAAAATACTTATGGTCAAATCGAATTTATACAAAATGAAAGTAATACCTACTATACGTGTAAATATTTCAATATAGTTACCTATATATAAGTATAAAATTTCTTTATAAGCCTGAGAACCACGCTCAATTCTTTTTATTTTTACTCCTGAGGATTCAACTTCATGCCAAGTACTATCTTTAGAAATCAATATGCTGAGCATTTTCTTTTCAACAGTAAACCAAATATCATGTCCAGCTCGATACATGATTTTTTTACTAAAAAATACAGTCCAGTAACGAATAAATATGCTTATGCCCCATAAAATTAATAGAGTTATAATATATTTTTTTTCTGGTTTTACTCTGGCAAGATATGTGACAAGTGTTGCAAATGCAAATGCAGGATACAAAGAAACTATGTCACTGACAAGCCTTAATAATGAACCTAGTATTAAGTATTTTCTTCTTTTACCAGAATGAATCCAGATATCTTTTATAATATCTTTAATCTGATACTGTTTTCCTTTTTCATTTGGATCTGATATTTTCATTTTATTTAAAATTTTTCTTTAATTCCTCCATATCATCAAAGTGAGTTTTCAGGCCGTTCACTTCTTGATACTTCTCGTGACCTTTGCCGGCGACGAGTATATAATCCCCTTCTTTAGCAAGTTCAACTCCCTTCTTTATCGCTTCATGCCGATCAGCTATCACTAATACTTCTTTCCCACCAATTGGATTGATGGAGATACTTTCTAAACCCTTCTTCATATCTGCCAAAATAGCGAACGGGTCTTCGGTGCGAGGATTGTCGGACGTTAAAATGACAATATCACTCATATCGTAACCAATCCGTGCCATGATCGGTCTTTTCATTTTATCCCGATCGCCACCACAACCAAATACTGAAATAACTTTTCCATCTTTTTTCATTTCGAAAATAGTTTTAAGTACATTTTCAAGCGCATCGGGAGTATGCGCATAGTCGACAATAGCTACTCTATTATCATTACTTTTTACATACTGGAATCGACCTTCGACTGGCTCAAGATTTTTCATCATATCTCGTACTTTTCCTCGATCTTCATCAAGAAGGATAGCCGTCGCATAGACAGCAAGCACATTATACGCATTGAATTCACCAATGAGCTTTGTCTCGAACCGTTCATGAAAGCTGGCCTTGGTGGTAGCTATATCTGGATCTTCTTTTAAACTATAGAAATATTTCTTTGCCTGTGTACTTGAGAGCATATATGCACCATTTGAATCGTCACTATTCGAAAGAACAAAGACATCTTCAGTCAGGCTATCAAAAAATACTTTCTTAGCATCACGATAATTCTCAAATGTCTGATGATAATCAAGATGATCTTGTGTTAAATTCGTAAAAACTCCGCCTGTAAAAAAGAGCCCACTAATCCGCTTCTCGACAACAGCATGTGAGCTTACTTCCATGAAGCAATAGTCACAACCCTCGTCGACCATTTGCTTAAGTAATTTATTCAAAGTTATCGAGTCAGGAGTCGTTCGCTCGGCATCCATGAGCGTATCATTCACTTTATTCACGATAGTCCCCATCATACCAACCCTGTGACCAAGATTACGAAAAAGCTGATGGAGAAGTGTGGTAATAGTAGTCTTACCATTTGTACCCGTCACACCGACGAGCTTTAGCTTCTCTGATGGATAATCATAAAACGCACTTGCAAGCTTACCGACCGCATCATGACTATCAGCAACTTTTATATAAGTCACACCCTCTTTGTATTCTTCAAGATCTTTCTGGTGCACGATAACATGTGCACCATGCTCTATCGCTCGGTCTATATACGTATGACCGTCAAGCAACCTACCCACGAGTGCAATAAATAATGATCCTGCCTGAACAGTTTGAGAATTTAACGATAGAGAACTAATAGATATATCAAAATCACCTTTTGTATCTATCATGACTATCTCTTTAATTAATTCCTGGAGGCTTTTCATTTACTCACTGTAACATAAGATTTTACCAAAAGAAAACAAACGTCTCAAGATTAAGACGTTTGAATAAATAGTGCTATTCTTTAAGCCATTTTTTGTAAGCATCAGAGATAATCTGAGGTACTCTTTCCTTTGTATTTTCTGGAAGAGTGTTATCTATGACTAAATCATAATGAGCGGGTGATGTATGATCCTCAATACCATATAATTCTTTATACCTTTTTCTTTCACTTTCTAATCGTCGAGTAATTGATTCAACAATTTTTTCAACTGTATCGAACCCTTGCCTTGATTCATTATGACGACTAGCGTTAACTTTCGCATCTTCCATGATTCTTTTAGCTGCAGTTTTAGCATCACAGTAAAGAAATACTTTAAATGCTTCCGGTATGAAATAAAATCCCAAACGGGAATCAAGTACAATATCTTTTTTCTTACCAATTTCTAAATTATAATCATCAAGTTCTTTATCAATCAAAGGATCAGTTTCGGCTCTTTCACTTAACTCGTTCAGCGTAATCCCTCTTTTCTCTGCCATGGATCTCATAAAATCTCCTGTTGATTTTTTCTCATACCCTAAAACAAGAGCAGTACCGCTTGAAGCAGAAGATTTACCTCCACCGTTATTTCCAGCAATTGTAATTATATATTTTTTCATATATTGTATTTTTACAGTATACTACAATATTTATATATGATAGTCAAAAGAGGCTTTCTTTGCTAGAATAGTCGCATGAAAATCCTTGCTATTGAGACAAGTTGCGACGATACTTGTATCGCTATTATTGAAGTAAAAGAATTACAGAAAAAAACTTCTTTTACAATACTTTCGAATGTCGTCCACACACAACTCATTCATAATCAATATGGAGGTGTCTTCCCTGCTATGGCCAAGCGTGAGCATATCAAAAATATCAATAGTGTCTATGAACATGCGATGAATGAGGCAAAAAATCCAAATATTGATATTATTGCGGTGACCGTTGGTCCTGGGCTTGAGCCAGCCCTCTGGGTTGGAATTACCTTTGCTGAAGAACTTGCAAAAAAGTGGAGTATTCCTATCATTCCCGTCAACCACATGGAAGGGCATATCCTTTCAATATTTCCAAACAAAACTAACAGGTTCAGTATAGACAAAAATAAAAAAATATTTCCCCTGCTGTCACTTCTCGTTTCTGGTGGGCATACTGAAATAATTTTAATAAAAAAATGGCAGGAGTACACACTGATCGGCCAGACGCGCGACGATGCCGCAGGTGAAGCATTTGACAAAGTCGCTCGCATGCTCGGACTTCCCTACCCAGGCGGACCGGAAATTTCAAGATTAGCACAAGCTGAGCGAAAGAATAGTGCGGTGAGAAGCCTAGAGAGCACGGTAGCGAGAGCTCGAGGTATTTTTCAGCAGAAAAATACCCGTGGTTCTCAGAGTACTATTTCGAGTGAAGTAACCCTCCCTCGCCCGATGATACATTCAAAAGACTATGATTTTTCTTTTTCTGGACTGAAAACAGCGGTGCTGTATTATATCCGTGACCATGGACCACTTACTGAAAAAATGAAATCAGAAATCGCTCGAGAATTTGAAGATGCCGCTATCGAAGTACTGGTCTCGAAGACAGTTCGCGCCTTACAAGAATTCAAAACAAAAACCCTGATCATTGGCGGCGGAGTCTCCGCCAACTCATATCTGCAAAAAGTTTTTAAAAAGGCCATTAAAAAATTAGACCCTAAAGTAATCATTCACTTCCCCACCCAAAAACTCACCGGCGACAATGCCCTCATGATCGCGATCGCCGGATATTTTAAATATAAAAATAAAAAATATTCAAAGAATCCAGATAACATTGTAGCCAATGGAAATCTATCTTTATAATTTTGGAAAAAAACTCTAAAATGCTATATTTCCTATATGAATGATGACCTTCCCAATATCGACCCTCGACTCTTAAAACCATATGACCCGGCGGAAACTGAAAACCGCATATATAAGCTTTGGGAAGAAAGCGGCTTTTTTAATCCTGATACGTGTATTGAAAAAGGAATCACGAAAGAAGATGCAGAACCTTTCTCTATCATTATGCCTCCACCAAATGCAACAGGTGTTCTTCATATGGGCCATGCCCTCATGCTTACGATTGAAGATATCATGATCCGCTATAAACGCATGCAAGGGTTCAAGACACTCTGGATCCCTGGTACCGATCATGCGGCTATCGCGACTCAGTCAAAAGTAGAAAAAGAAATTAGTAAGAAAGAAGGTAAATCTCGTCACGATCTCGGACGGACAGAATTACTCAAACGCATCGATTCATTCGTGACAGAGAATCGTTCGACAATGACAAACCAAATGAAAGTTATGGGTGCATCATGCGACTGGTCACGTGAAGCCTTTACTCTCGATGATGCTCGCACGAAAGCAGTTCGGACACTATTTAAAATGATGTATGATGATGGTCTTATTTATCAAGGAAATCGTATTGTGAACTGGGATCCAAAAGGTCAAACAACTATTTCTGATGATGAAATAGTTTACGAAGAGCGAAAATCTAAACTCTACACATTTAAGTACTCCAAAGATTTTCCAATAGCTATTTCAACAACTCGTCCAGAAACAAAAGTCGGTGATGTGGCAGTAGCAGTCCATCCTGAAGATATACGCTATACGACATTTATCGGTAAAGAGTATGATGCAGTGTTTTGTGGTGTACCAATTCATATAAAAATAATTGCTGATACTGCCGTAGAAAAAGAATTCGGCACAGGAGCACTTGGAGTGACACCTGCGCATAGTATGATCGACTGGGACATTGCCATACGCCACGAACTTCCCCATAGACAAGTTATTAATGAGTATGCCAAAATGTCTGTTGGTGACGAACGTATCATTGGCAAGAAAACAACTGAAGCCAGAGACATCATCGTCGAATGGCTTCGTACTGAAAATTTACTAGAAAAAGAAGAAGAAGTGACCCAAAATATTGCCACAGCAGAACGTACAAGTGGTATCATTGAACCATTACCCAAATTACAATGGTTTATCGATGTACATAAGCCAATACCAGCACGACACAATAAAACTCTCAAAGATCTTATGCGCGAGCCAGTATATGACAAGAGCATTATGATCATGCCTGATTATTTCTCAAAGACGTACTTTCACTGGATTGATAATCTTCGTGACTGGTGTATTTCCAGACAAATCTGGTACGGACACCGTATTCCAGTCTGGTATCGAAACAAAGAAATCTATACTGGCATCAATGCTCCCGAAGGAGATGATTGGGAACAGGATCCTGATACACTCGATACGTGGTTCTCAGCTGCCCTCTGGACATTCTCGACGCTTGGCTGGCCAAACCAAACAAAGGAGTTAGCACTCTATCATCCAACAGATGTCTTAGAAACAGGATATGAAATTTTATTTTTCTGGGTCGCTCGTATGATCCTCATGAGTCAATATGCACTTGATGAAATTCCATTTAAGACTATATATCTGCATGGTACCGTTCGTGATAGTAAAGGAGAAAAAATGTCCAAATCTCTCGGTAATGGGATTGATCCTATTGATATTAAAGACAAATATGGGATCGATGCTGGTCGTATGGCACTTATCGTCGGCACTACGCCTGGCACAGATACCAAAATTTCTGAGGACAAAATTAAAGGCTATAAAAACTTTGCCAATAAACTTTGGAATATTACTCGATTCGTTCTTTCCTCAACTGGTGAGAGAACATATGACACTGTATTTAATACTTATACCGAAAAAGATCGCGAGCTCATGCAGGAACGCGATACCATGATCGCTATCATCACGAAAGAAATGGATGAATACAAATTCTATTTAGTCAGCGAGAAAATATACCACTATACTTGGACACGATTAGCCGATAGTATCCTTGAGGAAAGTAAAGTACTATTAGCTGGTACTGACAGTAAAGCGATAGATTCTCGAATTCAATTTCTGCTTGATACACTGATAAAAATCATAATAATCCTTCACCCATTCATGCCATTTGTTACTGAAGAAATTTGGTCAATGCTTCCTATTAAAGATAGAAATTTATTACTAGTAACAACTTGGCCGAAAGCACATGATGGAACTCTTTAAAGATCCTCGAACATTTATCTATGCTATCTTAAGTGGCGCGATTCCTGCTATATTCTGGCTGTGGTTCTGGCTTCAAGAAGAAGATAGCGAGAAAACTGAGCCTCGTGGACTCATCGCTCTTGCGTTTATACTAGGAGCAGTCGTCGTGATGTTCGCTATCTGGATAGAAAAGTTTACCGTACCATACTTATCTGATCATACACTTCAAGTAGTAGCCTGGGCAGCCATTGAAGAGCTACTCAAACTTGGAGCAGTCGCTCTTATTATCTGGAATAGCAACGCTGTTGATAAGCCTATTGACTACCCCATGTACTTCATCGCCACTGCCCTTGGATTTGCAGCACTTGAGAATGTACTCTACTTACTACACCCACTTGATGCAAGTGGCACTATTGTCGGACTCCTAACGGGTAATTTGCGATTCTTAGGTTCAACATTACTCCATGCAATTGCAAGTAGTATGATCGGGAGTGCACTTGGGTTGGCATTTTTTAGAAATGAATTCAGAAATGTGTACTTACTCTGTGGCATAGTATGCGCTATCCTCTTGCATAGTATTTTTAATTTTTTTATAATGGAAGGTAGTGGTGAGAATTTCTTAAGTGTGTTTGGATTCTTATGGGTCGTGGCAATTATTAATATACTTATATTTGAAAAACTAAAGCGTATGGGCAAGTATAGTGCTCTATAAAAACGCTACAACATTATATGCTAAAAAAGAAATCATTTTTTGAACGACTGACAGGCGGCATGCGTTTTGATGATGAAAAAGAAGATAGCACGACCGAAGGAAGTGTAAATAAAAAAGACTACGGAATAGATAAAAATACGATTAACCAAGTAAGTAAAGATCCTAAAAAAGAATCAAAATGGGAAGAAGAAGAGGAAGCTCAGCTGTCTGTCGATTTGTATCAAACGGCAAGTGACATTATCATCCAAACTATGATTGCTGGAGTTATACCTGATAATCTTTCAATTACTATTACACGCGACATGGTCGTCATCCGTGGCAAGCGCGAAGGTAATCGCTCTATTAATAGTGATAGCTACTTCATCCAAGAGCTCTACTGGGGAGGATTTACACGAACTATTTCTCTTCCAGAAGAAGTTGATCCTGAAGAATCTGAAGCCATCGAAAAGCATGGGCTCCTCATTATTACCCTTCCCAAGATAAATAAAGATAAAAAAACAACACTGAAAGTTAAATCTATGTAATTCTCAAAGTGACCATACTAAAAATCCGCATTAATGCGGATTTTTAGTATGGTGCCGAGGACCAGAGTTGAACTGGTGACATCTCCCTCTTCAGGGGAGCGCTCTACCAACTGAGCTACCTCGGCATATTCTATTTCATTGCTTTCAAGAAATCTTCTACTTGCTGCTTGTTGTTATTTAAATTCTTCGTGACATCACTATAATTATTGATACCCGAAACACCGTAGACATTCAATAGGTTACCTAGAAACGGTTGTATAAAGAAGTAGGCTCCAATTGAGGAAAAAATAATAATTCCCCAATAGACTACCCTATAGATAGTGTTCCACTTCTGGATACGAACTAGCTTGCCGAGCATCAGATTATTATCTTTCGCTACAGCCAAATTCTCTTCTAAGAGCTTCTTTGTATCCGAATCCATAATGTGCACTTTACCATAATTGAAGTAAAAATAAAAGCTGTGGTGCCCTCGGCGGGAATCGAACCTACATCTATTCCTTAGGACGGAACTGTTCTATCCATTGAACTACGAGGGCATTATAAAAGCAGCATTTCTGGTCCTTTTATAATACGTCAAAATACAAGAAATTGCTATAGAGTTATACCTAGCAATTCGATGATTTTAGGTTTATTAAAGCCAACGATGATTTTGTCACCAATAATAATAACTGGTACACCCATCTGGCCACTCTTAGTAATCATTTCCTTTCTTTTTTCCTGATCACTAGCAACGTCAAAATCCTCGAACTCGACATTCTTCTCTTTAAAGAAATCTTTGGCCATGTGACAGAAGTGGCAGGAAGGTGTGCTATATATTATTACTTTGTTCATAGTGTTTAGCCGAAATTCGGCAACTATTTATAATGGACTAGTAGTATATCACAATTGTAAAATGCGCAATACTTGACATCTATGTGGTGCGGGATACGAGAATCGAACTCGTGTCTCAACCTTGGGAAGGTCGCATGCTGCCACTATACCAATCCCGCAATAGTATATTATTTTCGAAACATTCTTTTAATAAAGCCCCAAAAACTATGATCAGTGGTTATCTCTTCTGTTGTATTTTTCTTAGTATTAGGATCGACAATAACCACCATCTTCTCTCCGGGTTTCACCACTTGAAATTTATCTCTCACTGTTTCTTCAACTCCTTCTTCTGTGTTCAAAGAATCAATATCTTTCGTCAAAGCCATCTGACGTTTGCGTAATTCATCGATCTTATTGAGCTCTGAAATTTTATTTTTATTTGTTTCACGTTCTTTTTGTATAATACCAAATATATTATAAGCAAAAAGGATACTAATACAAAAAAGGATACTAAGCACGGGCGGCGAGTACCAGAAATTATATTTACTTTTCTGCTTGAATTGTGCCATAGAATATGTATAATTATATCATGATTTTCAGCACGAAAGGCCAAAAAAGAATGAGGACTGCTTTCACTATCATTTCAGTTATCGTTATACTGAGTATGATCGCGCTCTATCTTCCTATTCTTCGCTAAACGAGTAGGGGGGGGTTAATTATCCCCACTTCTCATCATCTTTAAGAACACCTCGTGTGAGATGTTTATTTTCCCACGTCCGGCCATCTTTTTCTTGCCTTTCTTTTGCTTCTCTCGAAGTTTCATTTTACGAGTAATATCACCCCCATACATATGCTGCGTCACATCTTTCATAAATGCACTGACTGATTCTGATGAGATTATCCTTCCAAGTGCTTTACCTTGAATCTTGAAGGCAAACTGCTGACGAGGAATAACCTTTTTTAGTTTCTCAACTTGGCTCTTGGCGTCCTCTTCTACGCGCCGCCTGGAAACTACTCGAGTAAATGCGACCATTGGTTCATCAGCTACGAGGATATCCAAGCGAACTACATCAGCATCATGGTACTCACCTATTTCATATGAAATGGAGGCATAGCCTTGAGTTATACTTTTTAAAGTATCAAAAAAGTCACGCATGAGTTCACGAAGTGGCATCTCGAGGTTTATGGACGAGCGATTATCTCCAAAGTTATCGGTCATCTTTATCTCTGCCTCATGTTCGTAGAAAAATGGCATAAGTATGCTCACATATCTCGTCGGAACAATAATCTTAACATCAACCCATGGTTCGAAAACTTTTGTAATATTCCCATCATCAGGAAACAAGTGCGGCGAATAGACCATCTGCTCTTTCCCACTTTTTAACACTACTTTGTATGTAATAGATGGCATGGTCACCACAAGCTCCAAATCAAACTCACGATTTAGACGCTCGGTCACTATTTCTAAATGAAGCATTCCGAGAAATCCACAGCGAAATCCTCGACCTAGACTGCCTGAGGTTTCCTCTTCGTATGAAAACGAAGAATCAGATAATTTTAATTTAGAGAGTGCTGCCTTGAGCTCGGGGAAATCATCTGCCGATTCCGGATAGACAGAAGCCCAGACTACTGGCGATGGGTTCATGTATCCTGGAAGTGCTGGTAAAGGCATCTTGACATAGGTGATGGTGTCTCCGACCGATGCAATACCGGGCTTTTTAATACCAGTGACAATATACCCTATTTCTCCACCACTGATTGTAGATCGAGGAAATTCTTCGGGAGAAAAAGTTCCAACTTCGAGTGATATAAATCTCTCATTTGAAATTGCAAAAAGGAGTGATTCTCCTTTTTTGAAACTTCCATCTATCACACGCACATATATTATGACTCCGCGGTGATTATCATACTTGAAATCAAAAACAAGAGCTCGCCCTGAAGTATTCTCTTCTTGCACATGTGGTGATGGAATTCTTTTTACAAGTTCTGACAAAAGCTCGCTCACTCCTTGACCAGTTTTTCCCGACACTTCTAGGATTGTATCTGGGTCAATATCAAGAAGCAGAGCAAGCTCCATCTTTACTTCGTCTATGCGCGCAAGTGGTGAGTCTACTTTGGAAAGTACGGGGATAATGACGAGGCCGGATTCTCGTGCCATACCAAGAGTAGTAAGAGTCTGAGCTTGCACCCCTTGAGTACAGTCAACAAGTAAAATAGAACCTTCGACAGCTTTAAGTGCTCGAGAAACTTCGTACGAGAAGTCGATATGCCCAGGAGTATCAATCAAGTTCAAAACATACATATGTCCATTTACAGAGTACTCCATACGCACTGGTTGCATTTTGATAGTAATACCACGCTCACGCTCAAGCTCCATTGAGTCGAGAACTTGGTCTTTCATCTTACGCTTCTCGATTGTACCCGTCACTTCAAGCATCCGGTCAGCGAGAGTACTTTTACCATGGTCAATATGAGCAATAATTGAGAAGTTTCTAATAGATTTTATATCCATAGCCCTATCCTACCAGAAAAAGGCTTTAAAATAAAGGTGATTACAGTTCTTTCTGTTCGGGGGCGACGACGCGGTTGCGCCAGAATTTATGACTGAGGGCCCGCGCAAGATCAGCCAGTTCCCTATTCTTCATAAGTGCCAGAGCACAGACGCCAAAGCTAATACCAATCACGCCGGATAGTAATCCTTGCAAGAATATTCCACGGCCAGTTGTCAATCCAAAGATATCATCAAATATCCCGAGACAAATATAGGCTACCGTACCCATAATTAGCGAACTAAAAACACTTTGAATAAATGTAGTCCATAGCTTAGATGAACCAAAGTTTAGAAAATCTTTTTTAAATAAATACCATATTAAGAAGAAGTTCAGAAGCGAACCACACGCATAGGCAAGTGGAAGCGCAAGCATAAGAGTCCCTGGCACATGAGATACACGCAATATTGATTCAAGATTTAAAAGAATATATGGATACGTCCGAAAGATATATATATAACTATAGGCAAAAACAATCATCATACATGAGGAGAAAATATTTATCACAAGAGGCTTGCGAGTATTCGATGCAGCATAGTAACCACGAACAAAAAGAAGCACGAGGCTCTGTGAGGCGAGTGATACTACAAAAAGTGCGGCTGAAGCAGCTGTTAAACGTGTATCAGCCCAAGAAAATGTGGTTGAACCAAGTACCACACGCACAATCTGCGCACGAAGCACAATCATAAGCACAATAACGGGTAATGACCAAAATATTATTTGTCGGGCTGCACCAAGGATATGTGTCACGAAGCTTTCCATATCTTTCATTGAAAATGACCGGACGAGTATAGGAAACGCTGCCACGGAATATGAGATACCAATAATCCCGACAGGCACTGACTGTAAGTTGTACGAAAATGTAAACAATGATATCGAACCAGACTTGAGCGTCGAAGCCATAGCTATAAAAGCCATAAATGCAATGCTATTACATGAAAGTGCCAGTGTTCGTGGAGCTGAAAGCTTAACAACTTGCAACACTTCCATCCATGAAATACGAGATGTAAGCTTCGGTAGAAAGCCATGAGAAGCGACAACTGGTACTTGAATAAGGAAGTGAAGAGCTGCACCAATGATGACACCCAGCGCCAATCCATAAATACCCATCAATGGATATAGCACAATAATTCCGACTAAAATTCCCACATTATAAAATATCGGGGAGAGTGAAAATACGAAGAAGTTCTTAAATAGCTGAGTGATAGTGCCAATCAAATTTGAAAGACCGATAAATATAGGAGAGAAAAGCATGATCCGGCTCATCATGACAAGTAAGATTGTTTGAGATTCAGAAAATCCTGGTGCAATAAAATGTGCAATATATGGCATAAGAATAGCAACTAGCACACTAGCAACGATCATGAAAAGCATATACGCACTAAAGATATTATTAATGAATTTTCGAGCACTCTCAGCACCATCACCATTCTTATTGATCTTATCCATCAAAAATGGCATGAGCACTGTAATCGAAGCAAGTGAAGCAATCGAAATATACAGAAAGTCTGGAATACGAAAAGCTGCATAGTACACGTCGAGTACCGGCCCGGCACCGACGACGTGCGCAAGTGTTCGATCACGAACGAGCCCGAGCAATTGAGATAAAAAAGCAAATGAGCCCAGGAGAAGAGCCGCCTCATTGACTCCATGAAATTCTTTATTAATGAATGTCAGAATGCGCTTAACCATTACAAACTATACACCTCTTATTGTCCTCCTGTAGTTTTAGCTGGCTTGGTTGGTGTTTTTGTCGGTGATGGAGTTGTAGGTACTGGAGCTGTAAATGTTTGAGAAAGTGAGCTCAGAGCATCTTTAACATCCTGATTGTTTGGTAGACGCTTAGTAAGTGCATTAAACATATCCCTTGCTTCATCGATACGACCAGCTTTCTTATATGATTGGCCGAGTAAAAATGCCGCATCAAGATATTGAGAATTAAGTTTTAGCGCTTGCTGGAATGCATTAATCGAACCCTGATAATCAGCGTTATTATATTTGAGTAAGCCAAGCTTAAAGAAAACAGTAGAATCATTCGGAGCGACTATACTTGCTTTTTCAGCTTGCTTTATAGCTTCTGACATATTACCTTCACTAATATTTATTTGAGCAAGAAGGAATAGTGCATCAGTATAATCAGACTTTAGAAGTAACGCTTGATCTATAAACTTCTTTGCCTCGTCATTATTCTTATGAGCAACTTCAAGACTCGCACGAGATAAAAGTATTGATGGATTATTTGGAGCGAGGGCGCGTGCTTTTTCATAAGCAACAACGGCACTTTCATAACTACTCCTCACAGCAAGAGGTACAAGTGAACTATAGAGATTACCAAGATTCATGTAATTAAGATACTGTTTAGGATTCTGACTAATAGCAGATTTGGCAGATGATTCAGCAAGACTAATGAGTCTTTCCACATCAGGCTTGAGTGAATCAGCAGATCGTGTCTTGTCATTTATAATAATACCAATATCAGCAAGGTAAACCTGGGAAAGGGTACGGTAATATACATCATTTTGATCGAGTAATAATGCATTTGAAAGATGTCTCTCTGATTGGGCTAAGGATTCTATAGTATTCGTACTTACTTGACCTTTTGAAAAATAAATAAGTGAAGCGAACTTTTCTGCATATACATAAGTTGTCGACAGTGTTACAATCATCAGAATCATAAGAATAAGTATTGAGAAGAAGCTTGCTCGAGGATCATGAAGAAATGAGAATTCTCGCACATGCACTGATTGATTCATTACCAGAAGAGCTACGAGCATACCACTTGATACAAAGGCACATGCAAACATTGTGAAGTTTGGTGTGTAGAAAATAATAGTAGCCCATGAGTAGATAGTAACGATGAGGGTGCTCATTGTGAAGTAATTAGAAACATGAGCATGAAGTACCTTCTGTATAGATGTAATAATTTTCTTAATAACAGCATAGAGGAAAAGGAGCCATGCGAAGATACCAAGGAGACCGGTCGTAACAACAAAAGTCATAAGGGAGCTGTAACCATTCACAAAATCTACATTCCAAAATACAGACTGTGCAACCTCCTTTGGTTGCCAAAGCGCCCAATCCATAACAAACGTATTTGGACCAGTACCAAAGAGTGGATTATGACGAATAGCTTTATACGCAATTTGTAGAGTTGTAGACGCTCCAGGATGGACATCAACATTATATACACTCAAATTTCTTGAAATCAGATTTCCGATTGAATTATTACCAATCAAGAAAATAAGACAAATGAAAATCATCACAAGAGAAACAAATGGAAACTTTTTCTTTTCGTGAGCTGCCTCATCTTCTCTAATTCTAGCTTGCTGAATAGATATCGTATAGACAAAAATAATAATAGAAAAAAGTCCAACAAGAATCCAAACAAGTGGTACATTTACAATAATAAGAAAAAATACACCAGAGATCAGTAAGAAATACTGCATAGCCATGAATAAACCCTTTGTTTTTAATAATTCAATCGTTGCTATACAAAGTAGAATAATGAGGCCAAATAAGAGAGCGAAATCATTCCAGTTACCAACCAAGTTTCCCGAAGAAATACCCTTTAAGAATCCTGGTAGAAAATGCTCAACACTCACAACAATATTGATAATTTGAAATACAGCTACCATAGTCGCTCCAATAAAGAGTGCCTGGTAAAAGGACCAAAGACGCTCTTCTTTTTGAAAATGCATTATCGAGAGGAAAAAAAGAATAAACAAAACCAACATGGATCCGAAGGTTCCTAGTTCAAAACCACTTCCCAATATCGATACATACGAAGAAGAAGAGAAAAATGAAGAAATTAGAAATACAACAGGAATAGCGAGGGCAAAGAGTATAATTTTATCTTTAGGAATCAAGAACTTTCCTTCACCGAGCCTTGCAATAAGCCAGAAGAATAGCGAGAGTGTCGTCCCGACAGATATTAAAAAACCTTTATTTGCCTCGAGAGTTACTGATACATATGGAAGAAAGAAAAATAATGACAGGAATAAAGTTGCCAGAAGTGTCAAAAACGATACCGTATTGAAAAATTCAATTTTTTTAGATTCCATAGTTTATATATTAAAGCGAATAAGAATTAATTATACATAATTTCGACTCATAAGACTACACAACTATGTTAACAAGCCTGTCCTTAATGTAAATAAAGCGCTTTATATCCTTCCCTACTGTCCAGCCTATAATAGCCTTATTTTCTAATGCACACTTCTTGACATCTTCCTCATCTATATCTCGATGTACCATCATTTCAGCTCGAACTTTACCATTCACTTGAATGATTATCTTTAGCACATCAGTAATAATTTTCTCTGGATCCCACTTCGGCCAGGCACTGAGATGAATAGATTTCTTCTCATCAAGTCCTCGCCAGAGCTCTTCAGTGATGTGTGGAGCAAATGGTGCGAGGATTTGCAAAAAAAACTTAAAATCTTTTTTAGAGATTGTTTTTACTTTTTCAATTTCATTTACAAGAACCATCGTCGATGAGATTGCGGTATTGAAGCTCATAGACTCTATATCTTCAGTTACTTTTTTTATCGTCTTATGTAAGATTGTTTTGAGCTTTGTGGAAGAAACTTTCTGAGTAGAGGTCATCGCATCAACATATTCCAAACTTTTCCAAACCTTTTCCAAAAACCGTCGTGAGCCAATAATGCTTTGTGTATTCCACGCCACAGCTTGATCAAAAGGACCCATGAACATTTCATAGATGCGAAGAGTATCGGCGCCATATGTCTTTACAATATCTTTAGGATCAACTGTATTACCAATTGATTTGGACATTTTGACTCCACCTTCGGCCAAAATCATACCGTGACTCGTCCGCTTGGTATACGGCTCACTCGTTGGTACAAGCTTTAAATCGTATAAAAATTTATGCCAAAAGCGTGAATAGAGTAAGTGAAGAGTGGTGTGTTCCATCCCACCATTATACCAGTCGACAGGCGTCCAGTATTTTAAATTCTTTTTTGAAGCAAATTCTTTTTGATTCTTTGGGTCAGCATAGCGAAGATAGTACCACGAGCTTCCCGCCCAATTTGGCATAGTATCAGTCTCACGAGTAGCTTTGCCTTTACAGATCGGACACTTTACATTGACCCATTTGTCAATAATGGCAAGCGGGCTCTCGCCAGTATCAGTCGGCACATATGACTTTACTTTTGGTAGTGTCACTGGCAGATCTTTCTCGGGAACAGGGACATAACCACACGTTGCGCAGTGAATAATCGGAATCGGCTCACCCCAATAACGCTGTCGAGAGAAAACCCAGTCGCGAAGCTTATACTTGGTCACCATCTTCCCCCCGATTGCTTCCGTGATTTTTATGCGAGCTTCTTCAGAATTCATACCAGAAAATTCTCCAGAATCAGTCAAAATTCCTTCGCCTGTATAAAAAGAGTCTTTCGTATTAAGAATAGGTACACCCTGAACAACTGACTTACTACCTACATGATACTTCTTAGCAAATTCAAAATCACGTTCATCGTGCGCTGGCACAGCCATGATGGCACCTGTACCATACTGAAGCAGAACATGGTCGCCAATAAAGAGAGGTATCTCTTCACCACTGGCCGGATTCAGAGCTTTTATTCCTTTTAGTTCTACTCCAGTTTTTTCCTTATCATCTGTTGTTCGCTCAATTTCATCTTTTTCTTTTGTCTTTTGAATATAGGCTTTAACTTCATCCTTATTCTCAAAGATATCGAGGTTTCTTGTCACCCAGGGATGCTCCGGAGCAAAAACCATGTACGTTGCACCATATATCGTATCAGCTCGCGTAGTAAAAATTTTAATACTCTCTTTACTATTTTTTATCAGAAAGTCTATCTCACTCCCCTCGCTTTTGCCGATCCAGTTACGTTGCTGAGTTTTTATTTTAGGAAGGTAGTCAACAGTATCAAGATCAGCATCGAGCCTGTCCGCATACTTGGTAATGGCGAGCATCCACTGCTCCTTCTCGCGCTTTACAACCGGAGTATCGCAGCGTTCACAACAACCGTTAACTACTTCTTCGTTGGCAAGGCCTATCTTATCCTTCGGGCACCAGTTTATAATACTCTTGGCTTTATATGCCAAACCTTTCTTGTACAACTGCAAGAATATCCACTGCGTCCATTTGTAATATGTCGGATCAGTCGTATTTACCTCTCGAGACCAATCAAAGCCGAAACCGATTTCTTTTAATTGTTTACGAAACGTATCAGTATTCTGCTTGGTCACCTTCTCTGGTTGAATACCAGTCTTAATAGCATAGTTCTCGGTCGGTAGACCAAAGGCGTCCCAACCAATCGGAAAAAGCACGTTATACCCTTCCATTCGACGCTTACGAGTAATAATATCCATAGCCGTATTTGAGCGAATATGGCCAACATGAAGCCCAGCTCCGGATGGGTACGGGAACTCAATCAAGCCGTAAAACTTTTTGCGCTTAGATAGAACTTTGGTTCCATTCTTAACCTGGTAAATCTTTTTAGTATCCCAGTCTTTCTGCCATTTTTTTTCTATTTTCGTATGGTCGTACTTTTTCATCCTGAATAGTTATTTCGAAAACTTCTTAACTGCAAGCCAGACAAGGGCCGCAAGAGCTACCCCAAGAATAATAACTCTTATAATACTATCCGCGCTGCCCCAGTAGCGCATTGAAGCGATAATTAGTGACAGTACACCACTCCACGAAAAAGCCATGGACAAAAGTGGTAGCCCCACAAATGCTCCAAGTATGAGGACGATAACGCCGAGAGAAACAAGAATGATGAAAATATTACGATTGTACAATTTCTGTGTAGCATCAAATTTCTTCTGGCAAGTATAGGTCGCATTACAATAACCCGTCACTTGCGTCTTAGTTGGGGATGAGATTTTAGGCCCTTCGACTGGTACGACTTGCTCACTCCACATACCACCATTCTCTAAGCACTGACCCTTATTATCATATGCTTTATTTATAATATCAACAGGACAAAACCCCTCAAACGTTGGTTCAGTATAGACAAGTGATGTTGCATAATTAAAAAATAAATTTGTCACAATGACAATAGCAACAACCAGTGACCACATAAGTGCTTTTGGCTTCTTTACTTCCTCTCCATGTAGACTATTATTATTTTCCATAATAATTATAGTATACCAGAATTGTGGTAGAGACGACAAACTACTGTATACACCAGTTTTTATACTGTTATTTCCACTGCCCCTTGTCGCAGAATTTTTACTGTTTCATGTTGAAACTCAATCAATGTTGAAGCTTTCGATTCTTTGGTCCCTCCGTTAATATACATATCGACACGTTCATGAAAATATTTTCTAGCCTCTGTGATATTTCGTGCTGGCACAAGCCCTTGCGGATTAGCACTCGGAGCAACAAGTGGTCCAATGTTTTGTAGAAGTGTATAGAGATTTTTATTTTGTGGTCCAACCATTCTAAAAGCAATTGTCTTAGTTCCCCGATGAAGATACGAGAACTGCTTACTTATGCATGGCATGACGACGCTCACCTTTCCTGGCCATACAGCACCCAGTAATGTACTCTGCTTTTGGTCTAATGAAACACCAAAATCCTGAAGTTGAGAATAAGAAGAAATAAGAACAATGCATGGCTTACCTTTATCACGACCGCGGACTTTGTATATACGCTCCACTGCCCTTTTCGATAACGCACTCCCGACAACACCATAAATAGTATCAGTCGGAAGCACGACAACTCCATCATTCTTTAAAATAACTATGGCTTTCGTCCAATTATTCATCACCAAAACTTGAGACATCGATATCAATCTTCGCTGCCACAATAAAATCATTCTGCGATAATCCGCGAATAGCATGGGTAGAGAGAATAATTTCGACATGTTTGTAATCGGTCAGGTGAATATCTGGATGATGGTGTTCGTCTTCAGCTGTTATTCCAACCTTATTCACAAAGTCTAATGCTTCCTTAAAATTTCCAAATGTGTACTGCTTACTAATGGACTTACCATCATAAGAAAGTTCCCAGTATGGTATCTGGGCAAGTAAGACTGTCGCTTCTTCTTTGTCGTATGGAATGACATTGCCTTCGCAGGCCACACACTTTTGTTCGGTTAGATTCATATATGTATTTTAGCACATATAGATAGTTTGACAAAGGTAATAAGTTATATTAATATATTAAAAAATCTTTATCTAATCTTTTAAAACCTATATATATGAGACAATTAAAAATTGTAACACAGATTACTGACCGTGATTCCCAGGCAGTGGAAAAATACCTTCAAGAAATATCAAAGATATCTATGATTACTCCAGAGGAAGAGCCCATTCTGGCTGAGAAAATAAAGACGGGTGATCAACAAGCATTGAATAGATTAGTGAATGCTAATCTTCGTTTCGTAGTCTCGGTCGCCAAGCAGTACCAATACCAAGGATTAACTTTACCGGATCTGATTAATGAAGGCAACCTGGGGTTAATAAAGGCTGCCCAAAGATTTGATGAAACACGGGGGTTTAAATTCATTTCGTACGCTGTGTGGTGGATTCGTCAATCTATTTTACAATCTTTAGCCGAGCAAGGCAGGTTAGTGCGTATACCACAAAATAAAATTGGTGCTTATAATAAAGCTCATAAGGCTTATATGTCTTTTGAGCAACAATATGAAAGAGAACCTTCAACCGAGGAATTAGCGGAATTACTGGAAATAAGTGAAACTAAAGTTAATACCATTTTCCAAGGTAGATCTCATCATACTTCTCTTGATTCCCCTATAAATGAAGAGGGAGATACGAATCTAGGTGATTTACTGCGAAGTGATGACAAAGCCGACGAAGATGTAATGCACAACTCATTAAAAGATGAAATCCAGCGAGTTTTGAAATCATTAAGCCCACGAGAAGCAGATATAGTAAATGCTTACTTTGGATTAGATGGAGACGTTTTGACTCCTGAGCAGATTGGTATAAAATATAATTTGACAAAGGAGCGTGTCCGTCAGATTAAAGAAAGAGCTATCAATCGCCTGAAAAAAGCAGGGTACAGTAATACTTTAAAAGCATACTTGGGGTAATATCAAAATTTTCAAGATATGATGTAGAAATACTCATATCTTTTTTTATATCTTAAACTCAATGACATCACCATCTTTTACAATATATCCCTTCCCTTCGGTACGCACTTTACCTTTCGAACGAGCTTCACTGTAGGATCCAGCTTTCAGTAGATCACTCCAGAATACAACTTCAGCGCGGATAAATTTATCTTTAAAGTCTGTATGAATAGCTGTACCGGCAATAGGTGCAGTGGAGTTATGTTTAATTGTCCAGGCACGAGTCTCATCTTCACCTGTAGTGAAATAAGTATCAAGACCAAGCAACGTATAACCTTCCGTAATCAAGCGATTAATACCATCATCTTCTCCACCGAGCTCTTTACGGAATACTTCTTTCTCTTCTCCTTCAAAATCTTTCAATTCTTCTTCAATCTTGGCATCAAGGACAACATAACACGAACCAGTACTCTCGATATAGTCAGTTAACTCTTTAAATATTTCTGGATTCATGTCATCCAGATTTTTAGCTCCCCCACGCTTGTTGAGCCCGTAGATAAATGGCTTGAGCGTTAAAAGATTTAGCATTTTAATTTTCTCTAATTCCTTTTCATCAAGCTCAACGGTATTAGCAAGCGTACCTTTTTCAAATGCTTGCTCGAGTTTTACTAGTGCACCTTCTTCAAGAATTGCTTCTTTATCGCCTTTCTTTATATCTTTCTGTAAATTATTCTTCCGCTTCGATACCGTCTCCATATCAGCTAAGATAAGCTCAAGGTTGATGACTTCAATATCACGCAGTGGATCGATATCACCATAGACATGGAGAATCTCATTACCCTTGTCGTTCTTAAGTGGAAAAATACGGACCATTTCAAATATGGCATCAACTTCGCGAATATTAGCCAGAAACTTATTACCCAGCCCTTCACCTTTCGAAGCGCCAGCCACCAGGCCAGCAATGTCGACAAACTCTATAACTGCTGGAATAGTTTTTACTGACTTTGAAAATTCTGATAGCTTCCAGAGTCGGGTGTCAGGTACAGGAACAATCCCAACCGCTGGATCAATGGTACAAAATGGGTAATTCTCAGCCGGTACGCCCTTCTTGGTAAGTGCATTAAAAAGCGTCGATTTACCGACGTTCGGGAGACCTACAATTCCGATACTTAGCATTTTGTGAATATACCAAAATTTATACTAAAAATCTACTAAAAGTAGAGTACAGTCTGTGATCTAAATAAAACCCTCGCTTTGAATACCAAAGAGAGGGTGTAATGGTGCGTAACACATTATGTATTAAGCGCGTTTAGATCGATCATAATTTCTAAGAAAATTAAATCAGGATCGTTTTCTTTTTCATTAACCATGATAAATTATTTTGTTTAACCACATGCGAATATACACATTTACAACAAGATATCACACTTATCTATAATATTCAATACTCAAGTGTTATACTATGCGTCTATGAAGAAAAGTATACTCATATTCTATAGTGTCTTTATAGTTTGTAGTAGTCTATCACTAGTCTACATACCTCATGTATTTTCCTATCGATATGCATCTGAAATATCAATTATACTTATTCTTTTTCCATTATTCGTCACGTTACAGCGAGAGTTCGGTATCTACAAAACTATCATACACATCGTCGTGCTTTCAAGTATCTCATTATTCATTGAATACAGAGGACTCATCACCGGTATGCCGTATGGATTCTTTTCGTACAATACTGCTATACCGAATCAAATACAGCATATTCTCCCATGGACTGTTGGATTATCGTATATACCACTCCTCTATGGAGCAGTTGGCTCTGCCTATTATTTTTCTAAAAAACCTTTCCAGGTGCTTTTACTTTCTGTTACCTTTTTACTGATCATCGATATCGTTATAGATCCTGCTGCTGTGTCCATCGGCATGTGGACGTACGCTACACATGGATGGTACTACGGAGTACCGTTCCAAAACTTTATCGGATGGATAGTTTCTAGCACAATTACATCAAGTATCCTCGTACTCCTTATGCGTTCATATCCAAAAGATCATACGATAGCACTAACCTCGAGTATGTATATCAGTCTTGCATTATGGGTATATATCGCTCTTATTAAAAATCTGTGGATCCCCGCATGTATAGGCATAGCAGTACTTGGATATCTATTAATGATATACTCAAGAAATGAAAGAAACACTCAGACAAAGTAGGCCACGATTCTGGATCTATGTATTTGGGCCATTTATACTCCCCCTTGCGACACTTCACTCACTTCATGAACTATCATTTTCTATCATTCTTCTTGGTCTGTACTTTACATTTCCTGCCAATATATTTATATATGGCATCAATGATATATATGATAAAGCAACGGACATACTGAATGAAAAAAAGAAATCATATGAAACAGAAATTTCTCAACAGGCCGAAAGAAAAGTAAAAATCATATTACTCGTTAGCACACTTGCTATTCTTTTGTATAGTATATTTTTTCTGACTCTTGTCACCACAAGTTCTTTAATTTTTTTTCTTATCTGTGCACATCAATACTCAGCACCTCCACTACGAGCAAAGGCAGTTCCCTTCCTTGATAGTATTGTAAGTGGTATCTTGTACACTATTCCGGCATTCATATCTTGGAGTATGATACATACAACTATGCCACCCGTGTGGCCATTTGTGGCTTCATGTATATGGTCTATGAGTATGCATGCCTACTCAGCCGTGCCTGATATTGAAGCTGATACACAAGCCCATATACAGACTAGTGCCACACTACTCGGTAAAAACGTAATGCTTGTGTGTTGTGGAGTATTATTTATAATTGCTACATTACTTGCAGTCCCCTATCTTGGATTTTTTGCATATGGAGCAGGATTAATATATCTTGTACTTATTGGAGTATCTCTCGCTACAAACACATCGGGAGCAACATTATACTATTACAAAATGTTTCCACTTGTAAACACTCTTACTGGCTTTGGTATGTTTATAACAATGTTATTATCGTAACTGATCTTCTGTAAGTGGTTCTGCTGTTTTAATATTCTCAATTCTCTTATACACTAACTCTGCAGATATTAAACATATGGGCATACCGATACCCGGGTTTGTGCCTGCGCCGGTAAAGTATAAATTCTTTATTTTTTTAGATACATTGTTTGGACGAAATAGTGATGTTTGCATCAGTGTATGTGCAAGCCCTAATGCTGTGCCTTTAAATGCGTTATAATCTTTTTTAAAATCTTCAACACTATATATTTCTTTAACCAAGATACGCTCGCGTAGATGTGGGATGTTGCATTCTTTGGCTATCATATCAAGTATCTTATCAGCATATGCTTCTTTGCCAACAACACTTGTATCAAGATCTGACGCAATAGGAACAAGCACAAAAAGATTCTCGGTACCTACTGGAGCAATCGTACTATCAGTTTTTGATGGTGCACAAATATAAAATGCTGGGTAGTCAGGCCACTTCGGTTTCTTAAAAATAGTATCAAAATTTTCCTTCCATGCATCTGGGAAAAAAAGATTGTGATGTGAGAGTGTCGGAATAGTACCCTCAACACCCAAATATAATATAAATGCACTTGGAGCGAGTGTTCTCTTATTCCACCATTTCTGTGTGTGTGTACGATATTTTTCTTCAATCAAATTCATCTCTGTATGCTCATAATCCGCATTTGAAATTACAATATCAGCATATACTTCAGTATCGTCAGCGAGGACACACCCATATGCAGTACCATCTCTAATAAGAATACGTTTGACCTCTGTATTCAAGTGAATAATCGTCCCCTGTTTGGTAGCAATAAGAGCGAGGGCTTTGGGAACTTCATAAATACCACCCTCGGGATACCATACTCCTAAACCGAAGTCGACATAATTCATAAGTGTATAGATTCCCGGTGTATCAAACGGTGATGTCCCCAGAAGCACTGTTTGATATTGCATCACTTTACGCAACAATTCATTAGTGAATAATTTGTTAACAATCGTACTTTGTTTTTGAAGTAAGGGAAGCTCACGACCAAGCGTCGCAGTACGCTTGTTCAAAAAGTCAAAAATAGAATCAACATTTTTATACATGAATTCATTCTTAGCAATATCATACTGGTATTTTGTTTGTGCAAGAAATTTCTCAAGCACAGCACCTGAACCTTTTTCAAGTGATTCAAATGTATGTTTATTTTTTGCCAAGTCTGCATAAAAATCATATGAAGGCTTGCCACCTTGTTGGAAAATACGATATGACGGAGACAGAAGAGACAGCTTCAAGTACTTATGTATATCTTCACCGAGAATGGCAAAGAAATCAGCAAAGACATCAGGCATCATATACCAGCTCGGACCTTTATCGAAAATAAAAGTACCTTTGGTTGATTTTTTTGTAAGTAAACTTGCTCGTCCACCAACCATGTCATTCTTATCATAAAGAGTGACCTCATATCCTTTTTTTGAAAGTAAAGATGCACTTGCAAGTGATGCAAGTCCTGCTCCGATAATAATAACTGATTTTTTTTTATTTTCCATTTTGTTTTTTGTAAATCCTATTAAATTCATATACTGCACATACCAGATACCATAGTTTATGAAACGTATTCTCAGATTTCCATATAAATGGATTAAAGTGATTCTGCTCGATACGATCCAATATTCGCTCATACATCCGACCTGCTACGTATACTGCTAATCGTGTATCTTTTGAAAGAAAACCAAGACCTCTATAGCCCTGTCTATACAATGCCCTTGTTTTACTAACTTCATATTTCATAAGTTCGACAAGTTCTGAAGTACACTGTTTGTGTGCGATCATATCCATAGTAACATGATATCGATTCATATCTTCATCGGGAATATAGATACGATGTCGTATGGCGTAATCTTCTTGTATATCACGCAGAAAATTGGTCATCTGCATCCCGTACGCAAGTGATGTCGCATACGTAAGTGCACCATCAGTAAATCCAAAAAAATACGTGAGCATATATCCTACTACACCTGCTGAACCATGCATGTAGCCTTCAAGTTCATGATAAGTCGCATAACGAGTGACATGGCTATCTGTTTTCATTGCATACATAAAATCGATCGTATATACAAAGGGTATGCGATATTTTTTACACATATCTCTAAAAGTAGACAAAAAGGGAGAATCATTTTGATCTGTATTCCAAATATCTACCCACTCCATCTCAAATGCTTTCAGGGCACACAATCCTCCATCTGTATCAGTACTGTATTCTGTATCAATAATTTCATCAGGAATACGAACAAATGCATACAAGTATTCTACTTCTGTACGAATACGTTTCGGAAGTAATCGGGTTGCTAGAAAGTACCGCATGCTATATTTCTTTTGAAAAAGCTTCGGATTCGCATATGCATGCTCTAAATTATTTTGTGCGGTTATAGATAAATTCACAAATGTCATACCATTTCTTTTTCCTTTTAATATCAATAGGTAATCTCATAATTTGCTTTTGGGCTTTGGTATAGAGATTCAATTTACGTTCCTCGATATAGGAACATAACCCACTTGCGTATATAACTTCTTGTACCCATGGGAAATCAGCTTCTGTTAAATCCGCGCCCCACATTCTTTTCATAAATATATTTCTATATTTATGAGGAGCCTGAGTGGTCATATACCATGAGAGTGGTGTATGCTGTTTTTCATTAAAATCCTGGAAAATATTTTTACCAAGATCTACCGTTCTTGTCGTCACATCAATAAAGTCATCTCCGAGCTGAAATAACTCTCCGAGTATTTCCCCGAGGGCAACGTATGCCTTACATGCTTTTGTATCGAGTTTACTAGAGAGAGCCCCAAGCACCATCGGTCGTGCAAATGTATACCTCCCACTTTTTATTTTATTCTTCTCTGACACAAGAGTATCATCGATATGAGAACGACGAGGCATATCCGTATCAAGCATTTGGCCGACTGCAAGTTCTGAGACCAGCGTAAAATACGCTAATCCAAGGGAGTAATTATCTTTACTTGCTTTATATACATGTTCACTTGCCCAGTTAAAGACTAAGTCACCTATCAGTATAGTCTGGTGCAATGCTTGATCTCTACTTAATCCATAGGTAGTCTGTAGGTACATCTGTGTCGTAGGTATCCCATGGCGCAATGATGCTTGATCAATAATATCATCATGAATTAAGGCAAATAAATGCAAGTATTCAATACCAAGCAACAGTTCAGTCGATGCTTTCTTGTTGTGATCAGTACACACCATACTAATAACATATGGGCGAATACGCTTACCATGAGTGGCAATTATCTTGATATAATCGATATAATGATGAATAGTAGGATCTGAAGTATATTTTTTTGATCGAGTAATGTTACGCTCGAGTGATGATACAAAAGAGATATTAAATTTTTTCTGAAATAGAATTAAATCATGCATACAATAAAATTGAATATATCACTTTTTACACTTTTTTACACCAGTCGATCCTTATACTTAACATATGCAAAGGAAGCAGCAAGCGCAATAATACCAAAAACGATAAATGATACAATACGGTACAATTGCCCAAGATTCCACACATCAGTCACGACTTTAATTGCAGTGATGACAAAGAGTATGAGACCAAATTTTCGTATAAGTGAAATTCTTCGAATGAAACCGATAGCTGTTAGAATGGCCGCATAAATAGCCCATAGGATTGAGATCGTAATATTAGCAGTATTCTGAATATCAACATTCGTATAATTATATTGCGTATGTGCAATCATATCGATTGCATTATAGTATGAGTATATTTGTAAACTCAATGCAAAGAGAGTGAGAATATTTGCAATAACAACATAGACCGTTATACCCGTTTGCTGAATACCAGTCGTGACACTACCATATCTTTTGTAAAAATATGCGATCAGATATGCAGCTATAATCGCGACAACAAAGATATAGAATGTTGAGTTAAAGATCGGTACGAATGACGTCTTCATATCAGTTTGAATATTCCACAAGAAAAGATTAAGCCCACCCAAGATGTATACAATAATTCCCATAATTTGGAATCCACGATTATTCATCTTAGATGCGATATAGTAAAGCACACATGACTCGACAAACCACAAAGTGGCAATCCATGGACCGGAGAGATGAATGGGAATAGCCACCGAAAAGAAAACCGTAGTTAACCCGGGTAAGAATATATTGAGTGCAGTATCGGATGGATTCCATATGTGGACAAAGTACGAGAAGATACCGTAAGTGATACCAAGTAAAACTGCTACAAGTCCAATACTATTATGATGCATCGGCTCAAGAATGATATAGAGTATAAATCCATACATAAGCGCATTGAGTCCAATAATAAAATAGTCACCTTCTTTAGCATTTGTTTTGAGAATCATCAATCTTGCAACACTCGCTATAAGAAAAATAATAAATGAAACAGTCAGGAATAAAAGAGTCGGACTCAAAAGATCTGGAGTGTAGTGGTTCATATACCAGACAATAAAATTCATAGCGGTCCCAACAAGAGCAAGTACCGTTACATTGGGCCACTTCTTAAAGAATGAAATAGCAAGAACACCAATATTAAGAATAGTCAGATACATAAACAAAGTTCCCATCATATCTATTGGAGATATTAGTAAAAATGGTGTTGCAAATCCACCAACAACGGCAATCATCGAAAGCGTTGTATCTTCATTCCGCAAACTAAGAACAAAAGCAAGGATGGTCACAAGAAACATCAATACTCCAGTCAGAAACATATCAGTCAGATTATAAAATGAATATGCAGCAAAAAATGAAAGATAGAGTACTGCTACTCCACCACCCATTAAAAGCTCGGCATATGTCAGGTATTTCCTACGCATATACTGCCCGAGAACCAAGAGTCCGATACCTAGGAACACACCTACCATGACTCGCCCAGCGGGACCAATCCAATTATTATCAAACGCATACTTAAGGAAAAAAGCCATACCGACAATAACGGCTCCGATACCAATTCGACCGAGTAATTGACCAGATACTTCTTCTTGTATTTTTGGTCCCTCCGTCTGAGATATCGATGGCATAGCCGCATTTGGAGTCTGCACTGAAGGTCCGACTTGATGGACTGGTATAGTGCTCACAGGAGTTTGCACCGTTGCCACAGGCGCAGGGGGCACTTGTGATGAAGTTGCTTGAACGGATGACTTGTATCCCTCCGCAACCATATTATTTATTTTTTTTTCTAGATTGGTAATCCGATTACTCTGACCTCTGACAATAATAATGAGAATAATAAGAAGAATGACATCAAATATCATAAAGTATGCGACTGATTAATTATATATACTAGTATATCACAACTATTTTTTATAAACTCTTAATTGTACTAACTGCGACGCCATTAGCCTGGGCCTGAATTTTTCTTTATAAGTAAATCAGCGATAGCTATTTTATGATCATATCGGGGTTGAATAGGGATTGCTCTTTTTTACATACAGATTTCTCTGGGTCATCATAATTCTCACATTGTGAAAAACGAAGAGTAAATACCGTTTGGGTTGTATTGGTTCTATATGTATATGTCGTATACGTACTTCCGGCCGCACCTTCATTTCGTGTCGTTACACAGTAATGCTTGCCGTGAATGGTCCGCTCAATAGTACGTCCTGTCCCTTCAATCACAGACCCACTAGGCGTACAAGAAAATGCTCTAGTAAGCGCGGTCACTAGCGGCGGCCAACCCTCTGTGCTCGTTCTGATATATTTTGTATTTAAAAATTTTGAGATAAGTACCACATCACCTTTGACAGGTTCCTTTACAACCACAGGCGTAAGTTTCCTAGATTGATTAAAAAAGAAAATTCCGACAATAACAACAATCAAAATCCCTATTAAAATTAAAGTTTTTTTCATGTGTGTTTTAAGAGTTCTTGTCTATTTTATCTATTCAAATACGTAATAGTAATCTGCAATACTGTCGCAAATGTTACCCAAATGAGGTATGGAATATTAGCATAGATGATCCAAGTAAGACTTGGGGCGCCAGTAGAGATGTGGTTGGTAAGTGAAAATTGATAGAGAGAAAATAATGCCCAGATGAGAGTGATAAGGATGAGGATGATGTCGATTGATGCGAGGAGGTTATTCTTGAGGCCGAATTGAAAATAAGTAAAAGAGAAATTAAAAATGAGGTTAAGAATAAATGGAAGTGCCACAATAACTGGAAGTTCTTTTGTATAGACTTTATAGAACACTGTTCCGAAAGTTACAAATAGTATTGCATAAAGTACAGTCCACACTGGCCCAAAAAGCCATGAAGGTGGTGCCCAAGATGGCTTAAGGAGAATAGAGTACCAATTGTAAGAATTAGACATAATCAAATAATGCCATACATTAAGCATTTTTTCAAGATACCGAAATTATTTGCATTGACTTGAGGCTTTTGCGTATGTCTTTATAATCCGGAATAGTATGTGCAACGAGATCCCAAAAAGCTTGAGAGTGATTGAACTGCCCAAGGTGACAAAGCTCATGGATGATGATGTAATCGATTTGCTTCTCCGATAGAAATACGATCTTGTAGTTAAAATTTAAATTGCTTTTTTTTGAGCAGCTTCCCCAGCGAGTCTTGGTGTCACGAATAGCCACACGCCTATAAGTGAAATTATAAGCTTGATTCCAGAACTCAAGCTTGGCGTATACGAGGGTTCGAGCCTGCTCCTTGTGCTTCATATACCGCGCATTTGGCTTACGAGCCTTCTTTTTTCTTCTTATATTTTTTACTCTCTTTCTAAGAGTACGATAGACGACCGGTTGGCCATTCAATATCCTTTGAATTGTACCAAGTATACTGTGATGATTTTTCATTCGTTTGATTATAGCAAACATACGGATATGTTAATAAGAATATTGACTTTAGTAGATAAATAAGAGATACTAGATTCTAATTTAAGTATTGTTATTTTTAACCAAAAAAACAGGTAGTGCTATGTGTAAATTAAAAAACCCAGAAATTGAAAAACTCGAAAAGCAAAAAGAAAGCTTACAAAGATCCTTTAGAAATGCCTATGGCCAAACTAGAAAAGATTTACAGCATGAAATAGATGCTGTAAAAGAAAAAATTCTTAAAGTAAAAACTATCCCCATTCACCCTGTCAACTTTGGTCAGTATCACCAGGGTATTGCATCTATGAGAGCATTTTAGTTATCGTGGGATTCCAATTTAGGGGCGTTCGTTTCATTTGAAACGAACGCCTTTTATATTTGTGTATATAGTAAAATTTTGTAATATATGTAATCGATCGGATAATATTAATGATGCTTCACCTATTTGAGTAATTTGCGGTATACTCAAGAAATGAAAATCAGATCAGCCATATTTGTGCGTGGGGTAACAGATGACGACAATCTAATTCGCGACGGACTACCACAAGTAGCTTTTATCGGGCGCTCAAATGTTGGTAAATCAAGTCTCATAAATACTCTCGTCGGTAATGCTAAACTTGCGCGGTCAAGCGCTACAGCCGGCCGAACCCAAGAAATCAATTTCTTCTTACTCAATAACTCATTCTACCTCGTCGACCTGCCTGGTTATGGCTACGCTCGTGGCTCATTTGAAACACGTGGGCTTATCTATGAGCGAATCGAGGGCTACTTATTCAAATCACGTATCAAGCACTATCGTATTGTACTCCTCATTGATGCTAAAGCTGGCATGACTGATGCAGATCGCGAAATGTTCAAAGAGCTGACACACTATAAAAAGAATCTCATCGTTGTTATTAATAAAATTGACAAAGTAAACCAAAGTGAAAAACAGAAGAATATAAAAGCAATTCAGGAATTCATCGGTAACTACCCTCTTGTAATATGTTCGTCGCAAAAGAAAATTGGCGTCGACGAACTAGCCACCTTGATACTTCCTCAGTAACTTTACCACTATAAACTACGAGGGAATACCTTTCATACTCAAGAGCTACTTACTAATTTTAAAATTTTTAATTGCAACTGCGTATGTATCTTTATTAAATAGATAGGTAAATGTTGCCTTACTTTTCACATGACCATCTTCATAGACAACCATACCTGTATCAGCATTGGGATTTGTATCGATAGTTGTAACGTACCATGCACCACCAAGAGTAGGTTTAATAATCGACAGAGTCCCAATCGCACTACGAACGTATTCTTCAACAGTTAGAATTTTAACAAGCTGTCCGCAATCAATCTGTGGCATAGTAATTCCTGGGGTAAGCTTCGTTTGATCTTTATAGACATAGACGCCATCACCGCGATTTACCATTTCACCAAAGAGTGCCGCTGCGCTCCCTTGACCAAAGTTAATATGCAACTCTTGTTTTGTTGTCATACCTTCGGCTAATGCCATCCACCATACACGTGCAGTGCGACTCGTAGTCATCTTATTAGTTACACCGATGCTCCCCTCAAATACTCCAGTCATTTTGTCTTTGTCAGCTGGTAAGTTACGATACTCACCTTTTACATTCGTACCTATAATACTCATCTTCACCCACGCGCGATCAACATACTCGCTCGTTGTAGCTTTCGAATAGTAATAACACATGCCAATGGGCTGCGTGCTTTGAATTGTTGTTTGTTGCTCATCATGAGTTGGAGCGATAGCTACTTTAGCATTTTTGGAACTAACAATCACAACGCCGATAGTAATAAGGACGAACATGCTTATAATAATTACTATTTTCTTCATATATCAATTCTAACATAAAAATCCCCATAAGGGGATTTTTATGTTAGAATTATACAGCTAGTTCTGCTTCGGGAAGATCTTCTGCTGGCATATGTTCTCCGGCAGGCATTTCCTCTGGGGATTCAGTTCCAACTTCTTCCGGCATTATCACTGGAGAGGCTGTGACTTCATTACTTTCTACTTTTATTTCTTCATCTGACATAGAGATATATCTACTTATGGATAAGCTCTTATAGTAGCACAGATACGTGATTTACAGTATACTAAGAATATCTTATTAATAATACAAAAAAAAGCCGCGTTTAAATCAATAATGACGCGACACAATTTTGCAAAATCGCATGGCCAAAAGAAATACAACACTAAGCCCAAAAAAGAAATCACGACACTCTCACAAAACACAAAAGAGATTAGCTGTAAAAAAAGTAATGCTTGCAACAAAGTCTGCTCGCAGAAAGACAAAGATGAAGTAAATAAAATCCCCGCCACAACGTTTAGATATTGGCGGGGATTTTATTTACTGGCCCATAGCTCTCTTGATCTCAGCTTGGTGGATCCGCATGACTTGCATAGTAGCGGTCATCTCACTCATACCACCTTTAGTCAGTTTTTTGACTTCGTCACCAATTTTTTGAAACAGCTCCGGATTTTCATTAATAAGCTTAATAAACATATCTTGCTGGGTTTTTGGCAAGTTTTTCATCTTGGCACGTATTAATTTTTCAGTTAAAAAACTTTTGATTGACATGTCGAAACTATAGCAAAAAAAGCGCCAGTATGCCAGTATAGAGATGGTGGAAAGCGACAATAAGATACAATCTAAAATCATCATCATCCTCGGTCAGACCTCAACCGGTAAGAGTGACTTTGCTGTCGAAGTCTCTCGACGAATCGGCGGTGAAGTCATCTCGGCCGACTCTCGTCAAGTTTACAAAGGGATGAATCTCGGTACGGGGAAAATTACAAAGAAAGAAATGAAAAGCGTACCACACCACCTCCTTGACGTCATCTCACCCAAGAAAATCTATACCGTCAGTGAGTATAAAAAACAGGCTGACAGAAAAATAAAAGAAATTATTAGACGAGGTAAAACACCTATCATTGTAGGTGGTACGGGGTTCTATATAGATGCAGTAGTCGATGGAATTGTATTACCCGAAGTCGCACCCAATACTACACTCCGCGCACACCTTGCCAAAAAAACTACACCACAACTCTACACCATGCTCCACAAACTCGACTCGCGTCGCGCAGAAACTATTGATGCCAATAATCCTGTCCGTCTGATCCGCGCAATCGAGATAGCAAAAAGCGAGGGCTTAGTTCCTGCTCTGTCTCATTCGTCACCATACCGAGTATTCAAAATTGGTCTTACTCTCCCTGATGAAGTATTGAAAGAAAAGATAAAAGTCCGCCTGATATCTCGCATCAAAAAAAGAATGCTCAGAGAAATTAAAGACTTGCACACGCAAGGAATTTCCTGGAAGCGTATGGAGATTCTCGGCCTCGAGTATCGCTATGGAGCCCTATATCTACAAAAGAAAATTACCAAAGATGAAATGATTAAAAAAATATGCACCGAAACATGGCATTACGCCAAGCGTCAAAAGACATGGTTTAAAAAAGATACGAGTATTATCTGGATAGATCCACGTGAAATACACGAGCAAGTAAAAGCTCTTAAAGCAATTAAAGACTTTTTGACATAAGGCTATTGTATAGTATACTCACAAACACAAGGGCGATTAGTTTAGTGGTAGAACGAAGGTCTCCAAAACCTTTGGTGGGGGTTCGATTCCTCCATCGCCCGCAAATTGGAACAACGTGAGAATTTTCGGGCGATAGCACGACAACTGCTTGTCGTGCGTGGAGGAATCGGAAAGCTTTTTCGTCTTTTGAAAATATACTCATTTGAAAAAGTGGAAAAGGTGTAATGACCCAGTAAGGGTCGATACGCGTACTCGTGGTCCTCCATCACCCGCTGTAAAAAATACCTCTAGAGGAGGTATTTTTATTTAACCAGTAATTTTAGCTTCTTTGTGTTTAACGTTTTTTACACAGGTTTTGCAGAATTTCTTAAGCTCGATCTTTTTTGTGACGAGTTTTTTGTTCTTGCTAGTATAATAGTTAGCGTTCTTGCAAACACTACATTTTAATCTTAAAAGTCTATCTTGTGACATAGTGGGTAAAGAATACTATAGAATGCTCTAAATTGCAACTATCGTACAACCTTTGAAAGTAAAGGATTTATGCGGGTCGTAATCTCATAGTGTATGGTCCCCGCTTGCTCTGCTACTTCCTCAGCTGTAATTTCCTCTTTCCCTTGTGTACCGAGTATCACTACTTCATCTTCGGGTAATACGTCGACAATACCCGACACATCAACAACGAACATATTCATAGCTACTCGACCGAGAATCAAAGCTCGTACACCATGAATCAAGACTGCACCTTTATTCGACATAGATCTTGGTACTCCATCTGAATAGCCTTGCGGTATGACAGCAATTATTGTTGGTCTTTTTGTAAAATAAGTAAGACCATAGCCGACCGAATGACCTTTCGGTAATAGTTTCACTTGAGCGACATGAGTGACCCATCGAGCCACTGGTAATAATGCAATCTTTTTCTTCCACATTTTTTCGAGTTCAGGACTCGGCCACATACCATAGAGACCGATACCGATGCGAACGATAGCATTGAGACCATTATTTTTTTCATATGCGAGGACTCCTGATGTTGCTGAAATATGAGTCTTGATTTTAGTATACCCATGTAATCGAAAAATTTTAAGCACGTTTTCGTATTCTTTTATTTGCTTCTCCGCATGAGAAAAGTCAGTTGTATCTTCAATATTAGCAAAGTGAGAATACACCCCGTCAATTACAAGATTTTTCATCTTCTTGATTTCTGTAAGAAATGTATCAACCTGTGAAGAAAGTATTCCCTCTCTTCCTAAGTATGAATCGACACTTATATGTACTTTCTGCTTTTTGCCAAGGATGCGCGAACTTTCATTAATGAGAAGTATGTGATGAAAATCAAAAACTGATAAAATACACCCAAGATTTATCGCCCGAGCGATATCATTCTTAGCTACATAACCCAACACCAGAATAGGTTTCTTTGTAACAGTGCGTACACGTGCTAACTCTTCAATACTGTTCACCTGAAAGTAGTCGACAAAGGGCGCAAGTATTGGCACAACTTCGGTATCACCATGACCGTAGGCATTCGCTTTTACCACTGCTGCAATTTTTGTCCCTTCTTTTACAATACGCCGAAACTGCGTGATGTTATGAATCAAATTTTTCTTGGAAAGTTCGATGTATGAAAGAGGAAGTGACTTAGCCATTTTTATTCTTAAAATTAGTTTCAACTAATATCTCAGCTAATTTCTTTACATCCTCCCGTGCTTCATTGATTTTATCTTGAGAGTATATTGTCTTCTCACCTAAAACATTCTCAGGTAATTTTATGTCTGAAACATGTTGATTAGCATGAGACGAAAGTACATCCCCATAATTTTTCAATACTCCAGACAAATTAGGTTGATGGAAAATTTCGGGTTTGCCAAAAGATCCAAAATAAATATGGTCTTTTACTTCTGGGGTATATTCAAATTCTTTTTCATTGTAAATAGCGCAACTTGCTATATCGTACTCTATATCGTTATTTTTTAGAGCATTACAAATTGCGCTTATTGAACCTCCCGTTTCGACGAAATCAGTCACTATCAATGCTTTTTTCTTACCCGAGGCATTCATTTTTACATATTCAGTAAATTCTCTAGATATCTTACTGTTACCATATTTATATCTGGCCCCGGCCATGAATAACAGCTTTGGGTTTTCTTCTCCGTACACCTTTTTAAAAATCTGATCGAAAACAAGGGCAGGGATTCTACCCGAAGCATCTTCGCCGATAAGAAGATCGTACTCATGATTTTCTATTTTCTGCTCTATCCCCTTTTCAAGTATTTTAGAAATGGGTTTAAAAAGATGGGTTATCTCAATATTTTTTATCGTATCAAGTCTTGCATTGATTTGATTAATTTCTTCTTGTTTCAGGTTCAGATTTAGATTTAGCTCGAAGTTAATTTTAGGCTCTGACATAAGACCATTCTAGCATTTTACGTATAGTTTGGTATACTAGCCGAGTAAATGCCAGAGTGGCGAAATTGGTAACCGCAATCGACTCAAAATCGATCGTCGCAAGACTTGGGAGTTCGAGTCTCCCCTCTGGCACATATGTATTTAGACAAACTCAGGTTCAGCTTCAAGTAAGATGCCAAATTTATCAAATACAATTTTGATGATTTCATCACGGGTGTTCTCCACATCGCTTCGTGTGGCACCACCAGTGTTTATAAGTACCATAGCGTTATTTACATACGAAGAAATAGTACCAAATTTTTTACCTTTTAATCCCGCAGTTTCAATAAGAAAGCCTGCGGGTACCTTCGTGTGAGTTTTATCAACAGAGAATGTTATCATAGTAGGATATAACTCCATAAGCTTTTTTGCTGTTTCATTCTGAACAATCGGATTCTTAAAAAATGAGCCTACATTTGAGATCTCTTTGGGATTGGGTAATTTTATACTACGAATAGCTATAATTGCGCTGCGAATTTCTTGAAGTGTTGGATTAGTAATCTTTTTCTCATCAAAATATTTCTTTACCTCTGGATACTGAGGAATCGTAGGCACTACCTTTAACAGGCGTAGAATTGTACTTGTAATTACATATCGTCGTTTTTCTTTTCCTTTAAAAATACTATTTCTATATGAAAACTCACACTCGGCATTTGTAAATGTTTTCCATACGTTCTTCGTCGTATCAAATACCTCTAAGGATACTAGTGTATCCTTAATCTCTTGTCCGTATGCGCCAACGTTCTGTACAGGAGTCGCACCAGTTGTGCCAGGAATTGCTGAAAGCGCTTCAATACCTGATAGATTCATAGCAACTGTACGGGCAACAACAGAATCCCAATTCTCTCCAGCGCCAATTTTTATATCAGTATAATTTTCTTCGTCATGTATAATTTCAAAACCTTCAAATTGAATATGGACTACAACTTTCTCAAACACTCCATCAGGAAAAACTATATTTGAGCCTCCACCAAGAATATGCACCGGTATATTTTTCTCTTGTGCAAATTGGTAGAGTGCTGGCAACTCAGCCACATCATGTACTTCGGTAAAATAGCGACACTGCCCTCCAACTTTGAAAGTGCAATAGTTCTTGATATCCACATATTCTTTGATAGCTAACATATTGCTATTATATCATATATGATATACAATAATCAAATAACAATATATTCAGATATGAAAAAAACACAAACACAGAAAATAGGCTTCTTTATCAGAGAGTTGCGAGAAAAGAAAAAGCTGACTCAAGAGGCATTTGCCCAAGAACTTGGCACATCTCAATCAGCTGTCGCCCGAATGGAGAAAGGCGAGCAAAACTTCACTACCGAATTACTTTCTAAAATAAGTGGAATACTCGAGCATCAAATTGTATCTATAAATAAATCTATGGATTTTCAAGTAGTTGGTGGTAAGAAATTACACGGCAGTATCACGACGACATTTTCCAAAAATGGTTCTGTTGGTTTACTGTGCGCTACACTTTTAAACAAAGGAACCACAACACTCCACGGCATTGCTCGAATCGAAGAAGTCTATCGTGTGATTGAAATACTCGAAAGTATTGGTGTCGAAATAAAATGGACAGCTCCCAATACCGTCGTCGTCACACCACCCAAAATATTTACACTGAGTTCACTCAATGTGGAATCAGCAATTAAAACCCGATCAATCATAATGCTGATTGGTCCGTTAATCCATATATTACCTTCATTCTCTATCCCTCACGCTCAAGGATGCAAGCTCGGCAAGCGCACGATCTCAGCTCATACATACGCACTCGAAGAGCTTGGTGTTAAAATTAAAACCACAAATACTACATATGAAGTACATATGACGAAGCTTAAGTCCTCTGATATTATCATGTACGAATCAGGCGACACTGCCTGCGAAAATATCCTCATGGCTGCGTCAAAAATTGAAGGAACCACAACTATTGAATGTGCGAGTGGTAACTATATGGTTCAGGAAGTCGGCTTCTTTCTTCAAGCACTCGGCGTAAAAATCGAAGGTATCGGCTCAGGCACGCTTATCGTTCACGGAGTAAAAGATATACATATAAATCTTGAATACCATAATAGTGAAGACCCTATTGAATCGATGATGTTCATCTCCGCTGCGATAGCAACAGATTCCGAGCTTACTATACATCGTTGCCCGATAGATTTTCTAACACTTGAACTGTATCGACTCAAGAAAATGGGATTAAAATACAAAGTCCTTAAAAAATACGTTTCTAGGAATGAAAAAACAAAACTCGTCGATATACAAATTATGCCGAGTATTCTAAAAGCCCCATATGATAAAATTCATGCAAATCCATATCCTGGAATCAACATCGATAATCTTCCCTTCTTTGTGCCAATCGCTATACGAGCCCAAGGTACAACACTTATTCATGATTGGTTCTATGAGAATCGTGCAATTTATGCGACCGAACTCAATAGGCTCGGAGCCAACGTTACTCTCGTCGATGCTCATCGTGTCTATATCACAGGAGGCACACCTCTTACTGCTGCCCAAGTCGTCTGCCCGCCAGCACTTCGCCCTTCTATGGTTATCCTGATATCAATGCTCGCTGCCGAAGGCACTTCTATACTTCGCAATGTCTATATGATAAAACGAGGCTATGAGGACGTCGCTGAGCGCTTGAACTCCATCGGTGCAGAGATTACCATACTGAAATAATACCCTAAAATTTAGACAAGAATAATAAAATATTTACTAGCTTTTGGTTTTATATTTTCTTAACCTCAAAACACATAAAGAGTGGAATCTCTTTGCGAGCTATATCTTCTGCTTTTTGGCGAGGTCCATTCTGGCTTTGCTTGTGGGAAATCCACTCTTCGAGGCGAGAAACGGCAAAGCCATTCTTGGCAAATAACTTTACATAGTACTGAAGTGGTCGGTGAAATGAAATTGTTTTAATTTTCTTTTTAATATCTTTCTCGCCCGGCGTCATATCGATCGATACTTTTGTTTCAGAAAGATATTTGCCGATAATCCGATACTGTGTCCCATCTTTAAAATACCAGTCGCTTCCTTGTGGTACACGAAAACTTGGGTGATTCAATACGAAGACAATCCTACCAGTCTTTTTTAAAATACGCTTGCACTCCATGAGTACTTCATTCACATTCTCAATATTCTGAATTGAAAGAATAATAGTAATAACATCAATTGAATTATCTTTCAGAAATAGCGCCTTATGAGCTGGTGTAGTATAAAATTTTATATCTTTTGGAGAATTCTTTATAGCTGCCTCAATCAACTTCTTTGATAAGTCAGAAGCGGTGATGGTCGCACCACTTTTGTAAAATAGATTTGTGAAATAACCCTGTCCGCATGCTAGATCGTACACCTGCTCACCTTTCTTTAAATCAAGTACACGAAGTAAGTTCGGTGCAATAACTTTCGACTGATAGCTATCAGTGTCATTCTTTAAAAGGTCATCGTACCAGTTGGCAACGTTGTTCCATGAAGTATCTTTTAGTTTCTTATGCAAAGGATTATTATTCATGTGCCTAGTATAGCAAAAATTCTTTAAAAACCTGCTTCCTCGACAGTATGTAAAAACTATTCAATAATAGTCATGTCTGATGCGGTAAGTCCTTTATCTAAGTCATCATGAGTGGAAGTTTTCTTACGGAGAAGAATGACACTTGCAATTGCAATAATTATAATAAAAATAAGTCCTATCTCAGTCAACATATTGTTTGATATTTTCACCTTTGCATTATCAGCGCTTGCCCCGAGAGTATTTAGGTCGATAACTCCGGGTTCTGCCATTTTTATCTTTTCTAGTTGCATCATCTCTTCTGTATTTGGTATTGATTGTATTTTATTTTCAACTGATGCGCTGTGCTGTATGGGAACTTTTATTTTCGAAAGAGTCGGAGTAGTCAGTGGATAAAAGGCTGTATTTTCCCTATATGGATTTTGAAGTGTAACTGATTTTAAATCTTCTGCTATAAAACCTGTTCGTCGTGGTGAGAATTTTAATTTATTTTTGGGTAACATTATTGTATTACCCGGAATAGTAAAACTATGAGTAACTCCTTGTACAGTCCAGTTAGAAATATCTATCTCATAGCCGGATTTATTCTCGAGCTCGATATATGGATCGGTCTCAGCACCAACAGAGCTAATAGAAATCTCAGGTGAAACAACTTTTATAATCATTCGATCGGTTGCATCGGGGTGACTTACCCAATAATTGGAATAATATGAAAGAGACAAAACGTAGTCACCGGGATAATCATATGTGTAGGTGAATTCTTTCTGTTCACTAAGAGTAGTTATCATACCGTCACCGAAATTCCAGACAAATTTTCCTCGTGTGAGTGGCTCTTTACTGAGGCCGAGCGTTTGGGCGTCAACAGTAAAAGACAAACCTGAAAACACAATATTCTTCGAAAGAATATTGGTGGTGATTTTTGGTATCTCAACTTCTTTTTTTATGACTGGTTTTATTGACACAGAAGTACTCGCTCCTCCACCTCCAGCAGAAGTCATAGTCACTCCATTAGTACTTCCTGGTTGATTATCCTTACCAGGAGTAGGAGGAGCGCCTGACCACGATCCATTCAAAAATTGAAGTGAATTCCCATCCCCTGCTGCTCCTTGGCTTGAAGCAAAGATAACTGAGCTCACAATATTTTGATCAGGATCTTTCAGTGCAATCGTCTCACTATCATTATTAAACCCCGTCCAACTACTATCAAACAAGAGCCCAGAATAATGTGACCAATCAGCTTTAAATTTGGGAGTATTTTGTGCAATGACTGCATAACCACCAGCCGGTACTTCGGACAATCCTTGTGGTACGAGCGCATGCTTAGTATTGTCTGAGAAAAAATACCACTTAGAAAGATCAGCAGGAGCAGTACTTGTATTATGCACTTCAATCCATTCACGATTCGTATCAGTTCCCTCAAGATCATACATAATCTCTGAAATTTCAAAGCTCGCTACTACCAAATGAGGCAACAAGAAAAGGACTAGTAGTAAAGCCAGATGTAGTTTTATTATTTTCTGAGACATAGAGTGAGGATATTATTCTAGTACTTTGAGTAATACTTCTTCAGGAACCTCTTTTCCGGCCACACGTTTCTGCCATTGACTACGTGGGATATTTTGATTAGATTGATTCGTTTGTACAGAAGGACGTGATACTGCCTCCGGTTCAGATTTTGTTTCTACCGGATCAGGTTTCGGCATTGTAACTGATACGTTGGTATGAACCGTCACATTATGAATTGGCGTCGGCGCCACTGCTTCTGGTTCTGGTTCTGGAATCGGAATTGCCAGGCGCGTAACTGGAATTTCAACTTTTAGTGGAACTGGTTCTACGGCCGGTACGGGATGAGCTATTGCTTTCATTAAAAGTTCTTTCAGTGATGCTTTCTTATCTTCGGATGCTTCTTTAGTTGGAAGATGTATCGCGGTAGTATGATGAGACTTTTTTAATGTCGAAAGAGATACTGGAACAGCTGTAGCAGCTTTGACTGGAATTGCCTGTGGTGAAATTTTCGGCGCTGACTTTTTATGATCATCTTCAATTTTTTCAAGTAAACCTTTTAAAAGTGGCGATGGACCTACATGCTTACGCTCAACTGGCGTATACGTTGGACGATTATTTTGTATTGATGCTCGTGGAGCCGAAGAATTGGTAGTTTTATTTTGTGTTTGCGGCAAAGGATTTAGGGGTACTGAACGCGGAGAACTTGTTGGATATTTTTGCTGAATTTGTTGGATAGGTTGAGCGTCTCTGATCGGTCGCTGCGATAGAGCGCTCGGGGCTTTTGCTCCAGTATCAGCAAATTCAATACCAAGCATTGCAAGCGGTGCAGTTGAATTCTTTTCATCTTGGCGAGCTGAACGCGTAGCCACAAAGCCAGTCTGAGGCTTGAGCTCTCCGCTCTTAATCTTAAACATACAATCTTTACAATAGACTGGTCGGCCCTCTTTCGGCTCGAATGGCACCATGGTTACTTTACCGCAGTTTGAGCAGTCAGCTTTAAACTTCGCCGCTTCATCACCAACTTGGAGCATACCGCTCCACTTTGATATTTCATTTTCAACTTCTTCACGGGGTCGAGCATAAAGCGAACGTGACATATCTATAATCTTTTCTTTGACTCCAGCTGATGGATCAATCGTCATCGGTGGAAGAGTGCTTGCCGAGAATGGTCGACTGGTTACGCCGTCAATCATGAGCTTCAAGTAGACGTGGTAGTTCGGCAAATTCACTAAGTCTTGCGCCGTAAACTCAGGCTCAAATTCTTTCTCAATAAATTCGGCATCATCGGCACCAACGCGGAAGATAACCATCGTGCCGACGTTACCAAAAACAGCATCACGGACTGCTGTACCATTTTCATTCGATAGTTGAGCTGTATACTGGTGAGCAATAATTAAATTGAGGCGATACTTACGAGCCTCAGAGAGAATGTTGGCAAATGAATCGGTCGCGAAGTTCTGGAATTCGTCAACATAGAGATAGAAATCTTTACGCTCATCTTCGGGAATACGCACGCGCTCCATGGCGGCGAGCTGAATTTTCGTAATAATCATACCTCCAAGAAGTGCTGAGTTATCTTCACCGACGCGCCCTTTTGAAACGTTCACGAGAAATATCTTCCCTTCGTTCATGATTTTAAATATATCAATCGTCGACTTTGACTGCCCGACAACATTACGAATAATAGATGTTGAGAGGAATTGGCCAACTTTGTTCTGAATTGGGGCAATGGCTTCATTACGGAATTGCTCACGCCACTGCTCGTACTCATGAACCCAGAAAGCTTTGACCACTGGATCTTTCAAGTTGCCGATAATCATCTGGCGATAATCTTTGTCGACAAGCAGACGCGGAATACCAAGGAGTGTCGTACCAGGAGTGTCGAGAAGTGCTAAGATAGCATTATTGAGAATGTACTCCATACGAGAACTCCAGGCATTGGCCCAAATCTTTGTAAAAATTCCCATCAATCCTGAAGCGACCAAGTGCTTATACTTTGGATCATCGAGCGCAATGACATTGAATCCGACATTAAAATCAACATCAGCAGGATTAAAGTAGATGACATCTTTGGCACGATGATCAGGAATCAGATGAAGAATTTCTTCCACAAGCTCACCGTGCGGATCCACCACACAAACACCCTCGCCATTATTGATATTCTGAACAATCAGATTTGAAAGGAGGACTGACTTACCTGTACCTGACTTTCCAAGTACATACATATGCTGACGACGATCGCGTCTCTTGATCCCAAAGGCATTCTTGGTGTTACGAAAATTCGTCCGACCGAAGTAAGTGATGTCTCGATTTTGTGGGATATCGTTGTTCATAGATTGATCTTATTATACAACAACATGTATCGTTTAAAAAGGGAAATTAAATATACTTCTTCATTGCATTCATTAATTCAGGAAAAGTATCTTGCGGATAGAAGTGACCTTGGGTGAGCTCACGGTAATCACTTTTTAATTTTACACTTATAAACTGAGCTTCCTCTATTGGAATGAATTCATCATCCACCGAACTAAATTGAATAATCCATCTTTGATTTTGTTTTATAGCATTCCAGTCCCATGATCCATCATAGTAGCCACTGACTTTCTCGCTGTCCAAACCAAGATCAGTATGGCATGGCGCAACCAAAACAGAACCTAAGAGTGTATGGTTCTCAGCATACCGCATAGCCGCTACTGCTCCAGATGAGTGCCCTATCAGAATAGTATTTTCATTTGTCCCTAAGCTTTCCAGAAACGGTAGCCAGTATGATCGGCGTGCAAGTGCTCCATCGGGGAATGTAGGAGTCAGCACTTCGAGCCCTAACTTCTCAAGTTCTATCTTCGCATAAGAAAACCAACCATAGAGTGTATTCCCATCTCCCCCATTCCCTGGTAGAAATATAACTTTAGTAGTATTTTTCATATTTTTATAATTAGCTGTGTTTACATTTTTTGACAGCCGTCAAAAAATGTAAACGTTATGTAGTATGTGTGAGCTTATAGTCAACAATTTGGCTGACCAGAATACCCCCGAAGCAAATAAGAATATAGCCAGTCATGGCTTCAAGATATGACAGAGGAATGTGGCCAAGCATGCCGAGCACAAAAGCTGAAAGCCACGACGCCAAAGACACCGAACCAAATGCAAAAGACATCTTGCGAATTTTTACATATTTATGACTCATATTAACGTCAGTAAAGTTAATCTTACGTAGGGCCGGATGAATGAGTTTTTGAAAAAGATAGCCGTTCACAATAATGACTCCCACAATACTCATTTTCACCAAGAATTTTGGCGAGTGAATATAGCTATTCGGATCAGAGAGAAAAAGCGCAAGACCTGACAGAACAATGAAGAATAAACTAGTCCAGACAATGGTTGAGAGTGTACTGAGCGTTCGATCTTCGTTCGGTTGAATTTTCTTGTCCTTAATATACACATTAAATAAAATATCAGATATCAGCGCTGCGCCCATACCCACAACCACCGAGAGCACGTGAATAATAACTGAGATATATTTGTAATTACTAAAAAATTCTATTATGTCCTCCATATGAAAGTATTATACACGAATATACTATTAATTCACTTCCTGCTGATAACACGACTCGCAATACACAATATCAGGTCGGTCAGATGCATAGGAGGTCTCGAATTTTTTTTGACATATACCTGAATGCTCATGGTTTTCCTGTGTACACATACATGAACGATTAAATAGATTTCTCTCGGGTCTAAATTTAATACGTTTCTCGTAACGACAGTTGGGGCAAAAACGTGGAATAGGAATAACGTGCTCTCTATAGAATTTCAATTCTTCAGATACAATATTGTAATTCCGCTCACAACCTATACATTTTAGTACCTCACTGGTAATACTATCACTAATATCAAGAATACTATCAATTACATTTTCTGGTGCTATGGTTTCTTTTCCTTTTCTTACGGGTATATCATCTTGCTATGTAAATCCTCCAGCAAGGGCTTGTTCTTTTGAAAGTGGCATAAATATTTGGCCTTGTGTTTCGTTATATCCAAAAGGAGAAAGTAGTGAAGGAAAAAATTCGCCATATTCAGATGTTTTTTTCATATGTTCAATTAATTTATTTTTGAGTAACTCATACTCATCTTTTTCGTACGGTCTATTTAAAATACAATAATTTGATTTTTTTAACCCAACACAACCAAAAAGATTTTGAGAATTATGGCATGAATCACAATATTCAATAAAAATATCGTCCCATGAAAGATGCGAGAACTTAGTATAGGATGAATTAGACATTGCATGAGATTCATAAATCATCATCCCTATGCCTACACTAAATATATCCATAGCGTCTTTCACTTCTGCAGTTGCTACTGAATACTTAATAGTATCAGAAGCAAAGATATCAAAATCATTATGACAATTCTTTGAATTATATATTACATCACCAGAAACATTTACAGACCTTTCTATTTGACCATAGCGATGCAACGCGTTAGTTTTTAACATTTCTTTCCATTGAGCATATAGACTACTTCTTGTTTGGAAAGAATCTAAGTTGTATTTTTCCATACGTACCATATATTCTTCTTTTGTGTATTGCGTATTTAAAATACAGTATTTTTTATTACGCAAATTATATGACATAAAGCAATCTGAACAATTTCTACAATCGTAACAGTATGAGCAATTTATAGAATCATGTGTCAGGAGACAAAACTGACAATTATAATCTCTATCGCAAGAAATACATTCATAAAGGAAGGTTCCCTTATCGATAATCATATTGCAATCACATGATTCACTTACATGATTCCAACAATTACTTGAATAAAGAACATTCTCACTATTAAAAACATCAAAGCATAAATAACAATTTTTGTTATCTTGGGAATGATTAGTGTATTCACTTTGTATTGAATTTTTAGATAATAATGCAACACGAGGAACTTTTAATTGTAACTCTAAAAACTGCTCAAAAAATGGGCGAGAAAAATCTATTTCTTGTGCAAAATCTTTTGCATCCCAACTATCACCCCACCAACAAGCTGAACAATACACTTTAAACGGAGACAGAGGATTATAAATAGTGACAGTTGATTTAGTACATAAATCACAATTCCTTCGATATAAAGTCCTTTCATTACGCCAAGAATAGCGACGGCGTTGCCTGCAGTCCGGGCAAAATGTCGGTGGTGGTACCTTCATCTTCTCGTAAAAACCGAAGTCATCCGGTTCGATTGTGAAGTCTTTTTTGCAGTTTTGGCAGGTTTTTGTTTCTTGCATAAAATTATGTGTATGATATACTTTAGTAGTAAATGCTTCTCTTGTCAGAAGCTCCGAGAAAACCCCGAAAGGGGTTTTTGTTTTATATTATAAGACGTATCTTTTCTTTTAATCTATTTAATTCAGTTGATTCTACCTTTCCTACAAAACGTAGCAATCTTTTAGCATCAAATAATCGTACTTGCGAAAGTATAACGGTAGATCTATGAAATGATTCTAATGTAAAATAATATTTACCAATCTTCGGCTGGCTCGTCAGAGGCACACCCATAAATATATGGTTGTTAAATTTTCTGGTAATCAAAACAGGTCTTTCAAAATTCTTATTTTTTCCATCTTCTTCATCTCCAATATTTTTACCCATATGTAAAAACCACACTTCTCCTTTACCAAAGAAAATTCTCTCATTCATTGAAATTTTCTTTTTTAAACTATTCCATATGTCAAAATCTTCTTTCATATTCAAATTATAATCTAATTCACCTCTTTTTGATAACAACTTTCGCAATAAATAATTTCAGGTCGGTCAGATGCATAGGAGGTCTCGAATTTGTTTTGACATATACCTGAATGCTCATGGTTTTCCTGTGTACACATACATGAACGATGGAAAAGTTTTGGTTGATTTATAAATTGTAGGCGATTAAGAAATCTACAATTATGACAAGTATGAGGAAGTGGTAATCCTACACGTTGATAAAACTGCAACTCTGCTGGTATGATACGATATGCACGTTTACAATTCTCACACGCAATTACTTCTTTTGTAATATCATCAGAAACATCTTGCAACAAATCAGGTACACCTGAACCATCTAATGTTGTCTGAAATTCTTTTGCACTTGGTTCACGCCATGTAAACCCTTGATCAAGGGCTTCTTCTTTACGTATTGGTACATAATCTTGTGCCAAACTCTCATTGTAAGCCAAAGGTGAAAAAGAAAATGGGAAAAAGTCGCCATATGTATACACTCTCCCTTGTTCATCGACATACGGCATATCTTTCATATGTTGTATTATTTTAGGAACAAGTATTTCGTATTCTTCTTTTGAATATTGTTTATTTAAAATACAATATTTATTCTTCTTCATACTTACACATCCAAAACAATATGACGTACCAAAACAATACCCACAATACTCTATCTCACGAACATTACCGAATGAATTAAAACAACATTTTAGTCCATATGCTCCATCTCCACAAGTCATACACTCGTATGCATTTTCTATATTCATAAAAAGCTGACAGGAGTCATATGAATTTGCTGCTTTTAATACACTAATCTGTACATATCGTAGATTCTCGCCATTTTCAACAGAAAAGGAATCACGTACATTTTTTGAATCACTAATTCTATCACCGGTACAATTAAGATTTCGCGTACCATGATAATATTTAACTGGGAACTGTTGCCAAAACTCCAAAACTTTTTCTCGAATATGCACGATGGATTGGTATGAAGATAGATTCATCTCAAATATCCTTCTCTCATATTCTTCTTTAGAAAGTGGTTCATTGAAAAAATAGTATGATTTACCACGAAGATTTACACACCCGAAACAATTCGTACAACCACGAAGTCCTTTACTAAACCACACATCTACACAACTTTCACAATCAACAGAAAAGAACGTCTGGTACGACTTATATACCATGACACATTCGTAGCACAATTCATCATCTATTAATTCATGAGAATCAAATGAATTTTTTACATTAGTAACTTTTACAAGATACGCCGAGTCTTCGATAAAATCTGCATCGAAACACAAATATGCATTTTTAAGTCTCCCTGCCTCATTGCAGTAGTCAGAATTAATCATAAACCCAGCAGAAGACTTTGCCATAATAGGTACTCTCTTAAACAATTCCAAAAATTGCTCAAAAAACGGCCGTGAAAAATCATACTCTACACCATACTCTAACGCATCCCACTCATCACTATACCAATATGTTGTTTCGTATGTTTGTATTGATGATTCAGGAGGAATACCTGAAAATGAATCCTTCCCAGTATGAGCATCTGTTCTACGAAAAAGATTACGTTCGTTTCTCCATGCTAATCGACGTACCATCCGACACTCTGGACACCACGTCGGTGGTGGTACCTTCATCTTCTCGTAAAAACCGAAGTCATCCGGTTCGATTGTGAAGTCTTTTTTGCAGTTTTGGCAGTTGCGGGTTTCCATATTATTTAATCAATTGAGTAAACTGATCGAGTTGTCGACTTTTAATAGTACTTTGTATAAAACCAAGGGTTGTTTGTAATTCTTTAATGGTATTTTGGTTTGATTCTGCGAGACGTTTTTGATTCAATACATACCCTTTGATTACATAGTGGCGAAGCGTTTTTGTAGCCCATTGTCGAAAAATAATTGCCTTGCTTGAATTTGTTTTATATCCCACAGCCAGAACAACATCCAGAGAATATAGTGAAACTGGTTTATCTGAATTTGCAATGTGCATTTTTTGCACATTGTTTTTTGTATCAACTTCTTTTGATCTCAAGAGATTATGTATATGTTTAGTGATAACTGAACGCTCAATGCCAAAAAGCTGAGCAATTTGGATTTGTGTTGCCCAAATAGTTTCCTTTGAAATATCAGCGTGAAATTCGATATTCCCTTTTTTGTCTTTATAGATAGCGAGGTTATTTTTTAAATCATTTTTAGTCATATGGATTTTGTGTTGAGCAGTGATGAATGGTGTGTATCTGGCTTGTACGGCGTGCCGATTTTAATTTCTACATTTTTGATAATTTCTTTTTTAATTGCTTTTTTAATATTAGACAGGAGTGATGCTTGATCATAGCCAAGAAATAGTAAAGATGGGTTGACTTCTTTGAGGGTATTATACGAACCTTCATCGAGGTCGCCAAGAAGCACACGATCGATCTCGGGAACTTGTAAAAGACTTTCAATACGGGATGCTTCAGTATAAATTGGTATTTTGCCTTTTAACTTTTCTACCATACTATCACGTGCCACAATAGCTACGAGATGTTCCCCTTGAGCTTTTGCTTCTTTAATAAATTCACGATGACCATCATGAATCCCATCAAACACTCCAAAAATTATAACGGTTCGCGATTTCATAAAATTCAATGTATTATTATAATTGGTAATCAGTAATTAAATAAGGGGTTCACTGTTTTTTTCTTCTATGGCTACTAGATTTGTAAATTCATCGTTTGTCGAATTAGTATTTCGAGTAATGGCCGCTTTCTCTTGAGCTGAGCGAATAATGGTCGACTCTTCTTCGGCAATGAGCTTCTGAGCTTCACCGGCTGGAATAGCGTACTGGCGACGAGAAGCTTCGATAATGCGTGTACGATATGAGGGGTGAGTTGCTGGAAGCACACGCAATGTCTCCGCTGAGAATGGGTCATAGCTTTCACCATCAATCGTCATCTTAATATAAAATTCTCCCACTCCAAGATTGATCATATCTTTGACATCAAAGATCGGTGCGAACTCTGGCTTGAGCTTGACTGCATCGTCACCACCGACACGGAATGAGATAATCGAACCAATGTTTCCAAGTACTGCTTGCTGAACTTTCGGCAAAAGCTGACCGACATACTGGTGAGCTACAATCAGATTCAGTCCATACTTACGGGCCTCTGACAAAATATTCTCAAACGTATCAGTCACGATGTTCTGGAACTCATCGACGTACAAATAAAAGTCAGCACGATCTTTCGGCTCAAGCTTGGCGCGTGCCATACCGGCTTGCTTGATCTTAGTCAAGAACATGGCTCCAAAGAACGATGAATTCTCTTCACCAATTTTTCCTTTCGAGAGATTGATGAGCAAAATTTTCTGTTGATTCATGAGCACTTCGATATCAATCTTATTCTGCTTCTGGCCGAAAATATTACGGAGCATCGGATCAGACAAGAATTGCCCGAGCTTGTTTACAAGCGGAATGATCGCATCAGTATCGAACTTCTCGGACCAGTCGGCGAATTCGATAGCCCAGAATCGTTTGACCATGTCGTCCTCAATATACTCGACAACTTTCTGACGATAGTTACGGTCGGTCAGCATAGAGATCATACCGCGCATCGTCGCGTATGGATAGTCGAGAAGCGCAAGGACGGTGAAGCGAAAGACGTGCTCCAAGCGTGGCGTCCAGTTTGCACCGAACTGCTTACGCAACACTTCGATTAAGCCTTGGGTTAGTTGGTGCTTAAATGTCGGGTCAATATTAGCAAGTGGATTAAATGATGACGGAAAGTCAACATCACCCGGATCAATAATGCAGACGTCATTAATACGATCTTCGGGAATAAAATTCAAGATGTCATCGATCAGTTCACCATGAGGATCAATAATACAAACACCTTGACCGTATGCAATATCTTGACGAATCATCAACTCTTGGAGTTTCGATTTACCTACGCCAGACTTACCGATAATATACATGTGTCGTCTACGATCAACACGCTTGATACCAAAAACGAATTTCTTTTCTTCAAGTGAAGCTACGTAATTCGTCCGACCGATAAAGCAGACTTCGGCAGGATCAGACTGACCAAGAGTTGGTAAATCTGGTGGAGGTGGAGCGTACTTTATGATTTGAATTTTATTTGGTTTGTTGAGCGCCATGTGTGTTAAATTGTATCAAATTACAATAAAATAGTATAATAATTCCATCTATGGATGACACTAAAAAGTTTTTACTCGAGGATGGCAAAGATTATATTAAGAAGTTGGGGCCCGGCCTTATTACTGGTGCTGCCGACGACGATCCATCAGGCATTGCTACATACTCACAAACAGGCGCGCAGTATGGCACGAGCTTGCTCTGGCTTGCAGCATGGACGTTTCCACTCATGGCCATGATCCAAGAAATGTGTGCTCGTATTGCACTCGTCACCGGCCAGGGCTTAGCTTCAAATATTAAGCACACGTACTCACGCAAAATCCTCTACGCCTGTACTATATTACTCTTCATTGCTAATACCTTAAACATTGGTGCCGACCTTGGAGCTATCGCCAAAGCAATCCAGCTCCTTGTTCCACATGCTTCGTTTGTATTCCTAGTCATCTTTGTTGGTATTATTGGACTACTCCTCCAAATATTTGTTCCCTATCAAAAATATGCGCGCTACTTAAAGTGGCTTGTTCTCGCTCTCTTCTCGTACATCGCTACTGGAATTTTAATCCATATGAACTGGAGTGCGCTGCTTTACGATGGACTAATACCACAGATTACTTTTTCAAAAACACAAATTCTTTTAATCACCGGTATCCTCGGCACCACTATCTCACCCTACTTATTCTTCTGGCAGACATCTCAAGAAGTTGAAGAACAAATCGCCGAAGGTAAGACGACGGTTCATTCGCGCCGAGGCACAACTGATATGGAGATAAAAAAGATGCGCGTTGATGTCTGGACAGGTATGTTCTTATCAAACCTCGTCATGTTCTTTATTATCGCCGTCTGCGCCAACACTCTCTTCACTCACGGAATCACAAATATCAACACTACAAGTGATGCTGCTCGTGCTCTTGCTCCCCTTGCTGGAAAGTGGGCAACATATTTATTCGCGTTCGGTATTATCGGTACTGGCATGCTTGCCATCCCCATCTTAGCTGGCTCAACTTCGTACGCTATCTCAGAAAGTTTCGGCTGGAAAGAAGGTCTGTATCGCAAGCTTAAGGAAGCTCGCGCTTTCTATGGTGTTATTATTATTTCAATTATTATCGGCATTATTATTAACTTCCTTGGTATTGACCCAATCAAAGCACTTATCTACTCAGCTATTGCCAACGGCATCGTGGCTCCTATTGTCCTCGTATTTATTGTCCACATCAGTGGTAGTAAGAAAATTATGGGGCATTATAGAAATTCTCGATTTGGTAACATCATCGGCTGGCTGACAACAATCCTGATGGGTATCACAGCCATCGCGGCTATTTATTCACTTTTTTAACGTATTGCAAAAAATTAAAAATACGGTAAGATAGGATACATCCCATACATATGGGCCCTTAGCTCATCTGGTAGAGCACCTCATTTGCAATGAGGGGGTGGCAGGTTCGAGTCCTGTAGGGTCCACCAAACGAAACTTGTTCGGAATTACATAAGCGGAGCGATTTTGCTGAAGCCAAAATCGCGCTATCAATTTTTTCAAAACCCTTTCCGCCTACGGC
>JAYVQT010000004.1:0-3152 GCA_043776915.1 Minisyncoccota bacterium
AGCATATCTACCGATGGCAACAACAGGGCTTAGTATGACAAAGAATATCGTTGAGCAAGCAGATACTATCGATACTGATATTAAAAATTACCAAGAAGAGGTGGTGCAGAATAATGCAAATATTTATAAATTAAATAGTATAAAGAAGAGGATGAACGAGATTATTGCCGACGCCCAGAGAAGAAGAGCAACAAAAAGGAATGCTGACGGCCTGCCTATCATTAAAAAGATATGTCTTGATAATGAGAAAGTTACCTATGTTGTCAACGATGTCATTAAGTATTAAATACTATGGAAAAAAATCCTAAAAAAAGTAGAGCACTAATTATAACTCTTATCGTAATTATCATATTGATACTCGTAGGGTATTTCATGTTCAGAAATAGCGACAAACTTTTTGAGACAAAAAGTTCCAGTACCAGTAAAGTTTTCTCTTCGTTATTTGGCACATTAAAACCCAAAGGGTTAACTCCTATAGGGAATGGAGGAGATACAAATACTTCAAATGGGAATACTACTAATGGAAATATTGGGGACGGCAATACGGGGAATAATAATTCTACAACAGGGAATACTACCAATGGGAATATGGGGAATGGCAATACGGGGAATAATAATTCTACAACAGGCAGTAACACAAGTGGGAATACGGGTATTGGGCCTAATCTTAATCCACTTCCGAGTCCTGGTAATAATGGAAGTATGGACTCAAACTTAAATGGAAATACTGGAAATACTAGTAGCAATCCTTGTACCGACGCACAAGGTAAGGTTATTCCTTGTAGTGACTCCACCGATAATCCAGGAAGCCCGGCGTTATCGCCTACTGAATTATGCCCATCAGATGATCCACTTGTATTCACTGATACAGAGAAAGCTGAGCTTGATGGACTTATGAAAAAGTATTACTTTATAGCACCCTTAATGAAGAATGATGAAGATATAAAAGTGATCGCAGATGATATCTTTAATAATCAGTCTATCCTTGAGCAAGCAACATCACTAATCCGAGATTGTAAAAATCAAAAAGCTGATCCTTCATATACGGGACCACAAAGTATTCGAGATAATCCATACTATCGAGATCCGAGGAGCGACTGGAGTGTCAACTATCTTCCCGGCCAAACATCTCCATTTTTGAAAAAAATAAAAGATACTGGAGGGTTACTGCCGAATTCAATTTCTGAATTTGTCCACAATCCTGTTACCACGTATAGCGAATTCGAAGCATTGTTCAATATTTGGTAAAGATATCTTTTACAGAACCTCTGCTATTCATTTAAAAAGAGATTTTAAAGACAAAAGTTGGTATAATAACTGTGTGAAAAAAATTCTCCCCTACATTCTCATGGTTCTCATCTTCGCGAACATGTTCGCGCCTCTTGGTGTGGGAATTAAGAATAATAGTATAGTTTTACAGAAAAATATACTAAGCGCAGATAATTGCAAAATTGTAAGCGCCTCATTCGATCCACATGGAATGCAACCTGCCAATTTTATGAAGGGTACCACAAGGCCCAGAATAGTATTAAATATAAATACCGAGGGCTGTAAAAATTCCAATAGAAGAGTTAGTTTAGTTCTTTATGAAATCGATGGAGCTCTGAACCCGAATGATGCTGTACTTGCTACTGACAGTTTTAATATAACCAAAGATCAAGTTGTATTCGCATTTTATCCAGGTGAAGTCCAGTGTGAAGAAGATGGCGACACACCCAAACCAGATGTACCTAACTGCAAGATAATGTTTAATATTACCATTAATACACTTGTTACCAATGCTACTCCTTCTATTAATGATGTTGTTAAGCGTGAATCAACCTCTGATGAAGAAATAAGCTACAAATGCGCACTCGGAACATGTAACAAGAATCTAGGATGGCAATATGCTTTCGATGACCAAGCACAAAACTCTACTGTAACAGGTGAACAGAGTATAACCAATGCATTAGAAAATACTAAAGCACAAGCACAAAAGGAAATGCAGGCTGCTTGTGCAGCCTTTGAAGCGAAACCAGGTGATGTAAGTCTAAAGAATAAATGTGATGAAGCGAGAACTAATTTACAAAAAACACAACAAGATTTAAATATAAGAAATAATATAGATGATTCAGACCCATTACCAGAATGTAGCTTAAATCCTTTTTGGAGTGGTAGTGGCACAGTGGTGGGTTGTGTAGCTCAAGTCATATACTATGTATTATTTATTCCTACATCATATTTATTTGCACTAACTGGTAAATTTTTTGATTCTACATTCGCCTATTCAGTGCAAGACACATCGTATCGATCAGGATTTGTCCTAGAAGGATGGAAGATCGTTCGTGACTTTGTAAACATGTTCTTCATCTTTGTACTGCTGTACATCGCTTTCAAAACAATACTCGGACTCGGTGCTTCTAAAACGAAAGAAATGATTATTAATGTCGTGATTATTGGCATCATGATCAACTTCAGCCTCTTCGCTACTCAAGTTATTATCGATGCTTCCAATATACTGGCCCGAGTATTCTATAATTCTAACGCTATTAAAATAACAAAAAAAGGAGCAAACTGTATCGCAAATCCAGATGAAAAATATTGTATTGATTTAGGACAGAAAATTGCTGAAGTAGGTCCAAATGGAGAAATCCCACTTTCTGCTGCACTTGTAAACAAAATTAACCCACAAGATCTTATTATTAATGGAAGGAAATCTGTTCGCATAAATGACGAAGTGACCAAAGACTCAAGAACAGCAGAGGATACTAAAAATGGTATAGGTGTTGGTGCTTTTATTCTTATTACACTACTTTCAATAGCTGTAAATGTGATAGGGATAATCGTTTTTTTATCAGTAGGGCTAATATTTATTTCCCGAGTCGTTGGGCTCTGGATTTATATGATCCTTGCTCCGTTTGCATTCTTTAGCTACACGGTGCCATCGATGCAAACACTTGATATGGTGGGTTGGAAAAAGTGGTGGCCCGAAGTACTGAGTCTATCCTTCTTAGCTCCAATATTTATATTCTTTCTCTATTTAATTCTTAAATTCCTTGAGAGTGGTTTGGATATAATAGGTACTTACGCTACAAAATCGGGGACAGAATTCGTCCTTACTATTATCATTCCGTTTGCTTTTATCATGATTCTTCTTATGAAAGCAAAAGATA
>JAYVQT010000005.1:0-11952 GCA_043776915.1 Minisyncoccota bacterium
TATTTTTCAGCATGTATTATTTTTACAAGAGCAAGCTCAAGAGGAAGCTCATGAATTACAGCATTCTTCTGAGATTGGTAAGTATCAAGCAAGAGTAACAAGGTGCGTGAAGAAATATGCTCGGGCTTTGTTATAATCAGATTCTGAATAAACTCCATATCACTACCAGAAATTAATTTCTCAATAGATTTTTTAGTCGCCGGTGCATAGCGCAGCATGAGTGCATAGCGCAACTTAGTAAGAATCATTTTCAGGTAAACATTCATATCAATATTCTGCTCACATGCAATACGGATTGCCATATAGCCTTTATCAGTATCATTCTCAATAAGTGCCATCAGGAATTGATTCACAATCGTGGCATTCGGTGCACCTGTTACTTCTTCGATATCAGAGAGGCTAATCTTTTTTGTTTGAGCAAATGAAATCACTTTCTGAAGTGTACCGTACGCATCACGAAATGCTCCACCAGAGAGAATAGCGATAAGTTCAGCTCCACCTTCCTCGAGACTATACCCTTCTTTCTTGGCAACATTTGTCACCACATCAGAAAGAATGGCGTCAGTTGGCTTTTTAAAAATAAATGTCTGGCAACGTGAAATAATAGTCTCTGGAATTTTCTCAAGTTCTGTCGTCGCTAGAATAAAAATAACGTGTGCAGGTGGCTCTTCTATTGTTTTCAAAAGTGCATTCCACGCATCCTTGGTGAACATGTGAACTTCATCAAGAATATATATTTTATATTTTGAATCAAAAGGTAACGTGTGAACACTCTCGCGAATATCACGCACATCATCAATTCCACGATTTGAAGCCGCATCCATTTCATATACATCATTCACCGATGAACCAAGAGATCGGGCGATAATACGAGCAATAGTCGTCTTGCCTGTTCCACGTGGCCCACACAAGAGATAAGCGTGAGCAACTTTGCCAGCCTCAAGTGCGCCACTGATGGCTTTAACGATATGATCCTGACCGATAACATCATTAAATGTTTCGGGGCGATATTTTCTATACAGGGCAAGGTTCGAATAAGACATATAGGTTAGTATAGCAAAAATAATCTAATCTAAAAATTGTTTCACGAGTCGCTCAATTTCACTTGCGGTACTACATTCCATAAGCTTTACTCGTAACTCTTTAGCTCCATCAAAGCCATTCACATACGCTTTATAGTGCTTTTTCATAATAGCGAAATTTTTGGTTTTACCAAGAAGTTCTTCAAAAAGTTTTGTATGTTCAATCATAACTTTCAGCTTCTCTTCCATGCTTGGAATATGTCCAGTAAAAAGCCAGGGGTTACCAAAAATAGCCCGCCCGAGCATGACACCATCACAGCCTGTCTCTTCGGCAAGTTTTTTGGCGTGAGCAATATCAACCACATCACCATTACCTATTATTTTTGTTTTAAGTCCCATTTTATTTCGAATATCCACGACTTCTCTCACGTGTTCCCATCGTGCTGGAACAAGGGACATTTCTTTACGCGTTCGTGCATGAATTGTCAGCGCTGCAATATCTTGCGAAAGCAGAAATGGAATCCATTCATCAATTTGTACTTTGTTATATCCGACGCGTGTTTTAACAGAGACAGGAATACTCTTGCCGGCATGTTTGATTCCATCTTTGACTGCTTGAATAACTTCTCCCGCTCCTTTTTGATTATTCATCATAGCGGCTCCAGCACCTTGCTTCTCGATTGATTTATCAGGACAGCCCATATTAATATCAATACCATCAAATCCAAGTTCGGCGCACAGTTTCGAAGCAATACGCATTTTCTCTGGATGAGCTGAGAACAGTTGTGCCACAATTGGCCTTTCAGCTTCGGTATAGATGAGGTCCATCTTTAATACTTCTCGACCCGCACTTGCTAAACCATCAGCCGAAACAAATTCTGTCCATGTCACATCAGGCTTGCCATATTTACAAATAATACGACGAAAGGCTGCGTCCGTTACATCGGCCATCGGAGCTAAAACACAGAAAGGTTGTGGTAATTTTTCCCAAAAGTTATTCATAGAGTGAGTATGCTTTTTTACTGAAACTTATACAAAACTTTATTCTTAAATCGAAGGTCTATATAAAGAAGCGTAGTATACTTCGAATTAATTTCATTAGCAAATTCAGGCTTATGCATTGAAAGCGTCAGATTAGTAAGAATATCTTCCAAGTTATTATCATTTTTAAATACAATAACAGGACTAGTCTTATTTGAAACGGGAGATAAATACAAAGAATCAGTGCCATTCTCGCTAATGACTAAGCTTATAGGCTTGAAGCCAAGTACTGTCACACCATCGATAAAGCGGACATACTTATGGAACAGGTCAGGTGTAAGCATTTGCGTTCCCATGGGGTTACGAGTGTTTACCGAAAGTGGTCCATAATATTTAAAATAAATATTACCAGAGAAATAGGGTGCTGTATCAAAAATATATCCGTCATTATTTACGAAATAACAATTCTCGCCAACATCTGATGTAACTTCCGGAATAGTTTTCCCACAATAGAGGCTCGACCCCGAACGCTCGGCAATAGTTATATGGAGAGTGTGTATACTATCACGATACATGGTTAACTTTTCAATGCGTGGATACTGAGCAAGAAGATTTTTATATATCTGACTTTTAGGATAGATGAGGCTATTACTGCGCGCAAAAAGATATACATACTTCCCTGAAAGCTGACTTCGCACCGTCGCTTCGACATCCGGTGGATTTATAATGCGAGTACCGGTCACGACAATAGTATTGATAGTAATATGTGAATTCGAAGAAAAATATCCGAGTGCATAGACAACTGAAAGAATAAGGAGAATAAGGAGAATGCTCAACCTCACTACTCGCACGCGACGCTTGCGCTTCATATCTAACATGCGCGGTGATGTGAGAATATCTTTCATAATTATTTATGAAATAGTATCTTTACCTATATATTTCTGAAGTACGTCTGGAATTTTAACACTACCGTCTGCTTGTTGATAATTTTCAATGATGGCAATCAAGGTGCGACCAATCGCTACAACCGTGGCGTCATTCATATGGACTGGTTCTATTTTCCCATCAGCTCTTCGTACACGAGTATTTAAACGACGAGCCTGAAAACCACCAGTAGAGTCAGAGCTATGTGTCTCTCTATATCTATGTTGTCCTGGCATCCATGTCTCAATATCAATTTGTCTATTATCTGGGAAGCCCATATCTCCTGTACAAACTGAAATAACTTGATACGGTAATTTTAAAGTTCTCAAAACATATTCTTGAATAGCTACAAGGAAATTTTGTTCTTGAGTTGAATATTCAGGAAGTGAAAAAACTTCCATTTCTAATTTATCAAATTGATGTTGTCTTAATATACCATTAGTATCTTTACCAGCAGTACCAGCTTCACGTCTAAAAGCCGTAGAATAACCAGCATATCTAATAGGTAATTCATTCTCCTCAAAAATTTTATTCATATGCATTGATCCTAGTGTATGCTCAGCACTACCTATAAGCATAAGATCATCATTAGGGAAAAGATAGTGATCTTCAGGCGCCATATAGCGAGCCATTTTAACTTGAACAAGAGGCCTGACAAAAACTGGTGGGATTATGGGAATAAACGATGAGGGTACAATAGAAAGCCCGGCATCTTTTGCGATGTGCATTAATGTCTCTTTATTAGTAACTATTTCTAGACACATTTGTATAAGAGCAAACTGCAATAAAACTAAATCACCTTTCAAGTATGAAAATCTTGACGAAGCAACTTCGGCTGCTGTTTCAATATCGATGAGACCCAAGGCTTTACCTAGTTCAAAATGTTCTTTTGGAGTAAAAGAAAATTGTGGTATTTCTCCCCACTGACGAAGTACTTGATTTCCTGTTTCATCAGGACCTTCGGGAGTATCAAGAGAAGGAATATTTGGAATTTTTAACATCAAAGCTTGCCACTCTGCTAATACTTTTTCTAGTTCTTGTTCTTTTTCTTTAAATTCCTCTTTAACCATTCTCATTTCTTCTATCATTTGAGCGCGCACGGTCTGATCGAGACTAGTTCCCATAGTCTGACTTACTTTATTTTGTTCAGAACGGAGGGTCTCAGCACGAGACATAATCTCAAGCCTCTTTTCATCAAGAGCAAGGAGTGCATCAATATCCACAGAGGAATTCTTCTTTTTAATCCCAGCTATAACTATCTCTTTATGCTCACGAATGAATTTAATGTCTAACATATGTCCCAGTATATAAAAAAATGCTAAAATAGACAAATAGCATAGATAACAGAAAATTTATGGAAGATGTCGTAAAATTAACAGTAGAAAATTTTCCAAAAGCATTACTCGAAATACCTCAACCGCCAAAGAACTTGTATATCAGGGGCACGTTGCCACCAGAAGATTCTATATACCTTGCTGTTGTCGGCTCACGTAAGCATACCTCTTATGGTCGGGATATTTGTCAGAATTTAATACACGGACTAAAGGGCTATCCGATTGTCATTGTGTCGGGTCTGGCTCTTGGTATCGACAGCATTGCTCATAAAGCCGCCCTCGATGTTGGACTCACAACTATGTCTTTCCCTGGTTCTGGTCTTGATAACTCTGTCCTTCATCCACAAACAAATATCAAGCTCGCACAAGAAATTGTCGATAAGGGTGGCTGCTTAATCTCCGAACTCGAGCCCCAGTGGAAAGCCACACTCTACTCTTTCCCGCAGCGCAACCGCCTGATGGCTGGTATTGCCAAAGCTGTTCTTATTATAGAAGCTGAAGAAAAGTCGGGTACACTTATCACCGCTCGCATGGCCACTGACTACAATCGTGATGTACTGGCAGTTCCTGGCTCGGTCATGTCATCGAACTCAAAGGGAACGAATAACCTCATCCGCCAAGGTGCCACACCGGTAACCACAAGCGAAGAAATCCTCGAAGCACTCGGATTCACGATTGAGAAACAACACAAAAGTGATAAAGAAAAATATGCTGACTGTGGAAAAGAAGAATTAAAAATCATTGAGCTCCTCCGCGAGCCAATGGAGCGTGATGAACTCATCCGCGAATCCGGCATGAATATCGCGAGCGCCAACGCTCTTTTGTCGATCATGGAAATAAAAGAATTGATAAAGGAAGAGTTAGGAGAGATTAGAAAGATGTAGAATCTTATTCTTCCCGATACAATTCTGAAAACAAAGCCACCGTCTTGCCAAAATCTTTTTCTGCGATAATAAAAATTAACTCTGTCGGCGTAGACACAAGCTCTTCTATATTTATACGTGCACGAGCAGTCACTGAAAGAAGTGAAAAGAAAACATTTGGTGTACCGAACACTTCTTTTGCAAATGAAACCCCAACTGCGGCAAGATTATGATTGATGATTTTGGGTTTGATTTTGAAATGCTTTAGTATTTTATTTTCCAAAGAGGAAGAGCAGATAATATCGACTTCGGTTGTGCCTATCATTGTCGTAAAAAAAATTTCTTGCGATACTAATATATTTCTATGAAGTGATTCAAGTTGTTTTATAAATTCACTACTATTTTCGTAGGCTATTTCCGACAATGGAAGTTTCATTGTTATATTTTTTATATCTACTTTATGGATGAGTGGTTTTTGTTTTTTAAACTCTTTTTTCAATCGTGACAGAGAGACTACCAGACTCGTAATCGTTACTTTCTTCTTTGTATCAGCTTCGACAAGTGTTTTTATCTTGTGCGCGTAGCTACTCATATTCATATATCCTTCTGTAAGAGCGATATATGCTTCAAGCTCTTTCAAGACTATTTGTCGAACAATTGGCTGTATTTTGATCATATTTGATATTTTAACAGATTTTACAAATAGTCCAAATTCAAAGGTTAATGTTAAAAAACTTAACTTAGCAACATTTAAAAGATATCCTTAATAAGAATCTAAACAAGCTTTTTAACATTTAAAAATAAAATTTATGGAAAACGTAAATTCACAAAAATGCATTATTAATTGTAGTGCTACTCCAAAAAACCGATATCATGAGGGCTTGCTCTTAAAAGAGCACCTCCATATGGGAGACATCGAATGGAAACCAAGTAAAGTTAAGTTACTTAAATTTGATGATCCATTCAATATGAGACTAGCAATCCCTAAACTTCGTGAAGAGTATACTATTTTTAATAGTAATGTAATGGAGTATTTATGGAATAATACGGAACAAATACCAGAAAAGTTTCACTCTACCAAAAAAATTCTTAAGTATATCTATTTTGGGAATACTAAATTTCTTAATTCTTACCAAGAAATGGTGATCCCCTATTTTTTCTGTATAAATCCTGATATCTCTCATGCTTCACATAGAGTGGGATATGATAGAAAAATTCTTTTTGAGTTGAAAGGAGGTATGATAGAACACTATCTAGCCTATTATGAAAAATAAAAAACAATTTTTAAACAAATTTAAAAAAGGAGGTTAAAATGTGTGGAGGTAATTATGAAGGTGATAATTATTCACCAAGAAAAAGAAAATTAGATGGTAAAAAAGGAGGAAAATTATTTTTTTTACCTGATTCAGGCAATGGACCTGCTTCTATGTTCCTACCTAGAAAATTAAAAGCATCTTCCTTAAAAGAGGCACTTAAGGAAGTCCAGAAAATAACTGACTGTTATTCTGGAATTATATGTCAGCAAATAGCTCCTTAATTCAAACCTAAGTGTCTCATATACTAAAAATGAGGGTAAAGCTAAGAAGAATAAATTCTTCTTAGCTTTTTTTGTATAAAACCATGACTTTTAGTTTGCAAAAAAATCAGAGAGGTGTTACTAATAGAACTAGTCATGAAATTATTAATCGTTGAGTCACCGTCGAAAGCAAAGACTATTGAGAAATATCTTGGTGGAGCTTTTACTGTCCGCGCATCTGTCGGACATATTCGTGATTTACCAAAATCAAATAAAGCTGCCATTGATATTTCTGCTGGATTTGTACCACATTATGAAATCTCAAAGGGTAAGGAAAAAGTCGTGAGTGAGCTGACCTCGCTTGCAATGAAAGCAACAGAAATCATGCTTGCGACTGACCCGGATCGCGAAGGTGAAGCGATCGCTTGGCATATCGAAGAGCTCCTCCATGAAAATAAAAAAATCAAAGCACCGATCAAGCGCGTAACATTCCATGAGATCACCAAAGAAGCTGTCGAGGAAGCTTTGAAATCACCTCGTGATATTGATACAAATTTACGCAAAGCGCAAGAAGCGCGCCGTGTGCTTGATCGACTCGTGGGGTACGACCTCTCAGGAATTATATGGAAAAAAGTAAGGTATGGATTATCGGCTGGGCGAGTACAATCCCCTGCACTTCGCATTATCATGGAGCGTGAACGCGAAATCCGCACCTTTATACCTGAGCAATATTTCACCATTGAAGGATTATTTGAAACTAAGAAAAAGGAAAAGCTAACGTTGACCTGCACCGATGAGCCACGTGATCAGAAAGTCGCTGAGCAGATTCTTGAACATGGTAAGAAAGAAAAATGGCATATAACTGATTTGAAAACAAGCGAACAAAAGCGCCAACCTCGTGCACCATTCACCACATCAACGCTTCAGCAGACAGCAAGCTCTCGCCTTGGCTTTTCCCCTTCACGTACTATGCAAGTAGCTCAGAAGCTCTATGAAGCTGGGTATATTACCTACATGCGTACTGATAGTACGAACTTAAGTGCACAAGCCCAGGCACAAATTTTAAAAGTCGTAGAGAAAAAATATGGGAAAGAATATGTGGAAATGCATGTCTATAAAACAAAATCCAAAAATGCTCAGGAAGCTCATGAAGCCATTCGACCGACACATCTCGATGAAAGCAGTCATGGGAACAATGATGAACAAAAAAAACTCTATCACTTAATCTGGGAGCGCGTCGTCTCTTCCCAAATGTCTGATGCTAAATTATTAAAAACAAAAATTACCGCCAACATTCTAAAGAGCGATACAAACGTTGAATTCCCGGATTTCACTGCCAATGGCTCTCGTGTTCTCTTCCCGGGCTGGCTTGCGTGCGATACAGAAGCTCGTGGTGAAGATGTAGAACTACCCGAAGTGCAGATTGGGCAAGAACTCAGATTAATTGATCTTACAAGTACAGAGAAATTTACAGCACCTCCTTCTCGCTACACAGAAGCTGGCCTTGTCAAAGAGCTCGAAGCACGTGGAATCGGAAGACCAAGTACCTACGCTTCGATTATGCGCACTATCGAAGATCGTGGCTATGTAACCAAAGAAGGCCGAACATTATTCCCGACCGATACTGGTGACGTCGTCTCGAGCTTTCTTGAGAATAACTTTGGCGAATATATTAGCGACACCTTTACCGCAGATATGGAAGACCAACTTGATGATATTGCAAATGGTGACCGCGAATACGCCAAAACACTCAAAGATTTCTATGTACCATTCCAAAAAGAATTAAAAGAAAAAGACAAGCTTGCCAAAGCTACCAACATGGGTGAAGCACCGACGGATATGCTCTGCCCGAAGTGTAAGGCTCCAATGATTATAAAACTTGGTCGCGCTGGAAAATTCTACTCATGCTCTCTCTACCCTGACTGTGATGGTGCACGTACAATGGAGGGCAAAGAACTTGAAGGACCAAAAGAGACGGGCGAAATGTGCCCGCTCTGCGGTGAAAAGAAGGGTAAGTCTGGTGGAGGTAAGCTTGTTATTCGTGAGCGACGCGATGGTGCTGGGACATTTATCTCATGCTCACGCTACCCGAAATGTAAATTCATCAAGCAAGATGAAGAAGAGATTAAACGCAAGATGACTGACGTCACCTGCCCCGTCTGCAATAAAGGCAAGATGATGGAGCGCAAAGGCCGTTTCGGTATATTCTACTCATGCAGTAACTACCCTGACTGTAAAAATGCAATCAAAGCAAAGCCGACTGGGCATATCTGCGACCTATGTGGATCACTGATGATGGAGGGCACCAAGACTATCCCCGAGCGCTGTTCAAACAAAATGTGTAAAATGCATAACCCACACAAAAATGGCGAAAATACAAAATTGAGGAAAAAATAAAAAGAGAATCATCCTTCTCTTTTTATTTTGATAAACTCTGTCAATTCGCTATAATCGAGCTATGACTCCAAAAATTAATGAAATACTGTCATTTATCCCAGAGAAGGAAGAAAAAGGTAGACTGCTCATACAAAAAGCATACGACTTCGCATCAAAGGCTCATGAGGGGCAACTACGTAAAAGCGGTGAACCTTACTTTAACCACGTCTTTGCTACAGCAAAAAACTTGGCCGATCTTGGTATGAGTCCCGTAGTCATCGCAGTTGGATTCCTCCACGATGTCCTTGAAGATACGGAAACAAAAGAAGAAGAGCTGACAAAAGAATTCGGCGAAGAAATTGTGACACTCGTCAAAGGTGTGACGAAGCTTGGTACAGTCAAGTACAAAGGTGTTGAGCGCAATGTTGAGAACTTGCGTAAATTCTTTGTATCGATGACGGAAGATTTGCGGGTACTCGTCATCAAGCTTGCCGACCGATTGCATAATATCGAAACACTACAGCATGTACGCATCGACAAGCAGAAGCGCATCGCACTTGAAACACTCGAGGTCTATGCTCCTCTTGCCAACCGACTCTCAATGGGTCGCCTGAAAGGCAAATTGGAAGACTCCGCTTTTAAATATGCTTATCCGAAAGAATACGAACAGGTTTATAAAATGTTTATAGAGAAAAAAGATGCTGAAGAGAAATACCTGATTGAAGTCTGTAATATTCTCGGTGAGAAATTAAAAGAAGAAAAAATTAAAAACACTAAAGTTGACTATCGACAAAAACATCTCTATTCTCTTTGGAAGAAACTAAAAAAGTATGATATGGATATCGGTAAAATTTACGACATCCTGGCTATTCGTGTCATGGTGACTACGGTGGCTGACTGCTACCATGTCCTTGGTATTATTCACGGTGCATGGACTCCACTCCCAAATCGATTTAAGGATTATATCGCTACCCCAAAAATCAACGGCTATAGAAGTCTCCATACGACTATATTTACCGGAACGGGTGGAATTGTCGAAATACAAATTCGTACCTACCAAATGCATGAAGCTGCCGAGAATGGTGTGGCTGCTCACTTTGCCTATAAAGAAAAGAATATCGATGGAAATATCGAGAGTGAGCAACTCGACTGGGTAAAAGAACTACGAACGCTTAACACTAAAATTACTGGGGAGAAAGAGAGGCCTGAAATCTTTCTAAAAAATTTAAAGATGAACTTCTTCAAAGACCGCGTATTCGTCTTTACTCCCAAGGGTGATATTATCGACCTTCCAGAAGATTCAAGTATTATTGACTTTGCCTACGCGATTCATACCGACATAGGTAATCATACACAGAGCGCCAAAGTGAATAATAAAAATGTCGCACTGAACACAAAGCTCAAGACGAACGACATCGTCGAAATCCAAGTAAACAAAAATACTAATCCATCATCAAAATGGCTTGATCATACGAAGACTAGCCTTGCTCGCAAACATATCAACATGTATCTCAAAGCCAATAGTTTACTTTCAAAATTCTTATCATTCGGAAAAAGTTAAAAAACAAAAAATTATATTGAAAAGTTTTTAATATTATACAGGTCAATTTCTTCTTCGGCTTGAGCTACTTCTTCAGGGTTACGATCGTCTTCTAGTGGACCAAAATCATCAACAGAAATATCTTCGACTATTGGAACTGCTACGGACATAATGTCAGGCGTCGGATTATCAATAACTTCAACTATATTTTTTTCTAGTAGTGACATCTCGCTCAGAGGCATATCAAGGATGACTACAGGTGTAGGCACATTTTTCTGACTAGCGATAAACTTCTCCATCATTTCATTAGGATCTTTGCCTTGATTCGACTTCATGAGGTCAAGGATTGTTCGTAAGTCATCATTTGAGAAGAAGTCGATGGTAATCTGTCCACCATTTTCTTTACGATCGATGTGTACTCGAGTACCGAGCGTCTCTTGCAGCTTCTCTTCCAAAAGAGCAAGCTCAGGGTCAGGCATGTATTCCTTTTTGCGAACACGATCAAAGGCAATCTTGCGCGCAATTTTCTCCGCATCACGGACAGTCATCTTCTTCCACATTATTTCCTTAAACAACACCATTTGCTCTTCGGGCCTATCAGCAAGCATTAGGATTGGTCGAGTATGTCCTTCGCTAATTTTACCCGCAGAAAGTGCGTCAAGAACTTCTTGCGGAAGTGCGAGTAAGCGGAGCGTATTTGAAACATGTTCACGACTCTTACCCACTTTGAGTCCGATCTGTCCATGGGTAAACTTAAATTCTTCAACAAAACGGAAGAAGGCTCGAGCGCGCTCGACTGGGTTCAGATCTTCGCGTTGGAGATTCTCAATAATAGCAAGCTCAAGCTTGGCCATGTTGTCATCGCCAACACGAATAATGACCGGCACTTGTTCGAGCCCAGCAAGCTTGGAAGCTCGGAGTCTACGCTCACCAGCAATAAGCTCGTATTCAACAGCGATACCACCATCTTCTTTGATAACTTCATTACGAGAGACAGTCAGCGGCTGAAGGACTCCGTACTGACGAATCGAGTCAGATAGATCACGCAGGCGTGCTTCATCGAACTCACGACGAGGCTGGAATGGATTGGGCTTAACCTTTTCGACATCGACCCAAAATATTGAATTGCTGTAAAGTTGTGACATATGGAATCTATTTTAGCATATTTTTATTATGTTGAAAAATTAAAGGAAACCATGTATACTCCCTTCGTATGCGTCGGTGGTGGAGTGGTCTATCACAGGAGACTGTAAATCTCCCGCCCTCGGGCTTCGTTGGTTCGAATCCAACCCGGCGCACCAAAATAAAGACCCTTCATTTTATGAAGGGTCTTTATTTTGGTGTATCTTTACGACTCCGCTAGAACCTATTTCATCAAAAACCCCTCCGAACACTG
>JAYVQT010000006.1:0-3023 GCA_043776915.1 Minisyncoccota bacterium
TGTAAATTTTGACCATCTATGAAAGCATAGTTATTATTTGTGATCATTATGATATCATACCATATATGATCACATGTTCGATTCCCTCACGGGGCACACATTTTTGCGAAGCACAAAATTTGTGATTCTTAAACATGACAAATTCATGTTTAAGAAAATCGAAAGACGGAGGCTGTCGAGCTGAGTCGGGGTCGCGAACTTTTTCAACAGAAAAAGATTTGTGACCGAAAGAGTACTCGCGATTCCTCGCGGGGGCACAAATTTATAGAATCTTTCTCATGTTATAATAATTAAGTATTTTACCATTTCGTATTTTTTTATAGGATTCTCCTTCAAAAATCTCGAATCCAATTTTTTTATAAAAACCAATAGCTAATTTGTTTTCTGAATTTACAGCCAGTGTAATATATTTTGCACCTTTAGTGAGTGCATCGTCTATAAGTTTTTCGATTATTTCTTTTGCTAAATTTTTATTTCTAAATTCAGGCATTGTATATACCCCTTGAATTGACCACGTGTCATCTTTATATTTATGTGACAATGCAGTAGAAACAAATTTATTACTAGCCGAAGCTACATAGTATAAACGGCTCGGATCAGAGATCCTATCTTTCCAATGTTGGGGATTAAAATTAAATTCTTCTTCATAAGATCTACCAAATGAATCTGGGTCTGTTTGTAAACCATGCAAACGAAGCTCACGATACTTTTCCCAATCATTTTCATTAACTCTCGTAATATTGAATTGTTCAGGGCTTTTTATTTTTTCTAGATTCATAATATTATTTCAATACCTTCGCCAATTCTTTCATAAATGCTTTTACTGATTTGTCGTCATAGAGAGACAGTGTCATCACCTGATTCCCAATTTTCTCAAATTCTTTAATTCGTTTATCAATAGTCTTTTGGTCAACTGCATCGGTTTTTGTTAACACAATCACTTCTTTTTTCTCAAGAAGCATCTTGTCGTACGATCCTAATTCTTTACGAATCTTTTTGTACACATCCATCGGCTTTTCATTTTCAAGTGACACCAGATGCGCAAGCATTGAGGTGCGCTTGATGTGCTTGAGGAATTTAATTCCAAGCCCTTTACCTTCGGAGGCACCTTCAATGAGCCCTGGAATATCAGCAATAATATGACCGTAGAAGTCTCCCAGATTTGGATCAAGTGTCGTGAATTGGTAACTACCAATTTTTGCTTGTGCATTCGTCACCGCATTTAGGAGTGATGACTTACCAGCATTCGGCAAACCAACAAGTCCAATATCAGCAAAAAGTTCAAGTTCAATATGGAAGTTGCCCTGCTCGCCAAGCTTACCCTTAGTTGCTTTGGTTGGAGTGGTATTTATAGACGTTTTAAATTGTTCATTACCCCAGCCACCAAGGCCACCTTTCAAAAGTAGCTCTTTCTGGTGAGCTTTCTCAAGCGATACAGACCCACCACTTTCGATATTTGTAATAATGGAGCCCACGGGAAGCTCAATAATAAGATCAGCACCATCTTTACCATGGCGACTACCACCGGCACCATCATCTCCGCGAACTCCTTTGAATTCTTTTTTGTGTTTGTATTTTGAAAGTAGGTTAATATCTTGAACCGCAACTGCAAAGACGCTGCCACCACGGCCACCATCACCACCATTGGGTCCACCACGATCAATAAACTTTTCTCGGCGCCAACGAACAACCCCGTCTCCACCGCGGCCAGCTTGAGCATGAAATTTTATTTCGTCTATGAACATATTATCTACCTTACGCGAGTAATGCCTTTTCTGCAAGGGCGAGCGCTCCTTCTTTTGATTTAGCCACAGCCAAAAACCGCCCATTATGACAGAATACTGCATCGGCGACACCAGAGACTTTTACTAATTCTTCGTCACGAAGACCTGCCCATATCTTTGGTAATGATTTACGATTCTCAAATGATTCCTTTTCTTTACGAACGCACCCCAATCGCCAAACTCCTGCAGTGGGCCAAATGACATACAAAGGCTCGTCGTATTTCATAATCTCGTCATTCCACGGATAATCATCATCAAGGATAATCAGATGCTTATTCTGTGCATTCTGATACGCTTTCTCAACATATGCTGTTGCTTCCAATCCATCACGTGTACGAATTATTTTCCTCTCTAAAAATTTCTTGGCAAATTCTACAAGTTCCATAAACGGTGTATCGTAATCCTCACCCTCTTTCCATGTTGGGCGAAATGCACCAAACATACTCTCAATCATATATGGTCCCGCCTCTCCCACTTTTGTGTATGTATTCACCCCATTATCATGCGCATCGATAGATTGCACTAAGCTTTCATCAATCTTCTCCGCCACTTCTTTTGATCCACAGACTTTCTCTCCGTAGGTCTTCCATACAAGACCAAACGCTGCGTAGGGTACACCATTCTCCCTTGTACCTGCCCCTCCAACCTGATGATGATCAAAACGATTAATTGAAGGGTTATAAATACCACCGACATCATAGACATAGTCACCTTGAGTAATTTTATTTACATCACGTGTACGAACGACTTTTATCGCGCCACCAAGAAGAAGGGATAGTGTTGCTGTCGCAAAAATATCATCTGCATGGAAGCGACTATTGTGAGTAACAAGTATACTCTTTTTAGTAAACAATGTAGACAGGAATGGCATATATTATTCTGTGGGAACCTTTTTTTTATTACTCGCAATCTCGACAAGGAATGCAATAACTTTTTCTAAAATAAAGTATGCAATAAAAAAGAGGAAAATAATACTGATAAATTTACGAATATCTCGACTAATTGATAGTGCTGTGAAGCTAAATATATACCCGAGTCCCAGCATTGAGATTGACCACATGACGAGCGAAGAAATTTCAGCTTCAACGAATGTTCTAATTTTAATCTTCTTATATCCAGAGTACAGTAGTGTAAACCAATGAAGCCCAAGTATAAGGAATCGTGATACGAGAATAGACCAGAAGGGTCGTTCGCAGAATCGAGGCAAGAAGTAGTTCACCCGATGTTCCGCATACTTTA
>JAYVQT010000007.1:0-39042 GCA_043776915.1 Minisyncoccota bacterium
GGTCCATCTGTCGGAGCAGAGCTTGTTCGCAAATCGATCCTGTCATTTATTCTCGTGTCACTCGGTATTATTTTCTTTATTGCCTTTTCATTCCGTAAAGTTTCTAAGCCTGTTTCATCATGGAAGTATGGTTTAATAGCGATAGTCACTCTGATACATGATATTCTTATTCCAGTTGGTGCGTTTGCTATTCTTAGTCACTTTTACGGAACGGAGGTTGATACGCTGTTTGTGGTAGCTATCCTCACCATCCTTGGTCTTTCAGTTTCCGACACAATTGTTGTCTTCGATCGTATTCGTGAGAATATCCGCAGTGGACACTTTAAAACATTTGAAGAGACAGTCGGGAAGAGTCTTGAGCAAGTATATACTCGTTCGATTACTACTTCCTCAACGGTTATTATCGTACTTCTTGCTCTCGTGTTCTTTGGTCCGACAAGCACCAAAGTCTTTGCGATGATGCTGACCGCTGGTATGTTCTTTGGAACGTACTCATCTATCTTCCTCGCGAGTCCACTTTTGGCTATCTTGAATAAGAATCTTAAAAAGTAGTATTATACACACCTCACACAATCTTCTAGATTTCTAGAGGGTTTTGTTGTATACTACCTACTGTCCCTACTATTAATTAACATATTTTATATTCTATGATGTATATACTTATTATTTTTGGAGTTCTTGTTGTCTGGTTTATTATTTCATATAATGGGTTTATTACACTTCGTACACGAGCACAGGAAGCCTGGGCAGATATTGACGTCCAGCTTAAGCGCCGTTATGATTTGATTCCTAACTTGGTAAACACCGTCAAAGGCTATGCGACTCATGAATCAGAAGCTTTTGAGAAGGTGAGTGAGGCACGATCAAAAGCTATGCAAGCCGGTACCCCGACTGAGAAAGGGCAAGCTGAGAATATGCTCTCTGGTACTCTCAAATCTTTATTTGCTATTTCTGAAGCGTATCCAGAACTGAAAGCGAATACCAACTTTTTGCAGCTTCAAGGGGAGCTTTCAGATACTGAGAACAAGATTCAAGCTGCTCGCAGATTCTATAATGGTAATGTCCGTGACTTTAACACAGGAGTTCAAGTGTTCCCAGGTAATATTATTGCCGGGATATTCCATTTTATCAAGATGGACTTCTTTCAGCTTGATGCTGACAGTGCTGCTCAGGAACCAGTTATAGTAAAATTCTAAACATATATGCCAAAAGATATACCACCAAACGTAGAAACTAACACAGATGAAAAAAAACTTATATATGCTCTTGTGAGTGGAGCTATTTCATTTGAAGATGCAAAAAAGCTTATTAAAGAAAAAGGTGGTGGATACCCCGGTATCATATTGGATAACATTGGTCACATTACTGATCTAGATGTAAACCAACTTGCAACTAGTATTATTGTAAATGGGAGCTCTCATGCAGTAATTAAAAAATGGAATACATTACCCGGTTTAGATAAAGAGAAAATGATAGATGTTTTGAAAGAGAATCGAAGTTTGCCATACTATAAAGAAAGCTTAGAACTAATTGCTGGCGTAGGCCATGTGGGTGACCTTCTAAATAAACTGGCAGAAAAAGGAGAAACAGGAGCATATTTTAAAACTGCTATTCTTGCAGCCGAGGAGGGAACCGTTACAGAAGCTGTTGCGACTAAATTACTTGAAAAAGGATATATCGAAACAATAAATTTAAATATCAAAAAATTTACTCCTGAGGCACAAGTATTGATTACTGGATATAAAAAAAAAGTCTAATTTAAAATTTTATGGACAATCAAACGCAGTGGTTTTTCGGCTCAAAATTAAATACATTTCTTCTGCTCATCCTTATCATCCTCATGATAATCGCTTTGCGGTTTATGTATCACAATAAAGAGACGTATCTACCTATGCCTCAACAACTACAGGAGGTAAAGACTGTTGTAAAGACAGAAGCTTCTAAGCCTGAAATTGAAGGGAATAAGGCTGATCTTGTTTCATTCTCAATTAAACCTGGGCAGGAAGTAGAGGGGAAAGTGAAAGCAACTGGTTCCGTAAAAGGTGGATATTTTTTTGAAGGTAATATTCTAATTAATATTTTAGATGCAAACAAAAAAATTCTGAAAGCTTCACATGGAACAGCAGTCGGAGATTGGATGACAAGTAAGTCGGTTTCATTTACAGCAGATCTCGATTTTACTGGTCTTCTAAAAGGCAAAGCATATATCCAAATTCACAATGATAATGCATCAGGGTTACCAGAAAATGATAAAAGCATTCTAATCCCGATAGTTATAAAATAATATGCAAAATAATTTCTTTGGCTCAAAATTAAATACAGCGTTTTTGCTAGTGCTGATTCTTCTGATGTTGATTGCGCTCAAGTGGATGTATCAAAATAAACAAATAATTCGAGGGGAAACTTTACAGGATGGTGAGGATAAAAATGCTCTCGTTAAAGATACTAAATTTAATGATTTTAACATGACCGTAGAAGATGTAGAACTTCTAGATAATGCAGGTTTATCGAATCCTACTTTTACATTACAAGATATCGTGGGATCAGATGGCTTGCCACTCATAGCACTTACCGGAACGATAACTGCTCTCGACAATGGTTGCTGGTCAGATGGTATTTGTAAAGTCGAAATCAATAATAAAATTTGGATTATCTATAACATTGGCCGAAATATTAATCATGAACTTATGGGAACGACAGAAGGACAGCTTACGGTAGGTGGAAAGGTAGAAATAAAAGCAAAAAAGGTTGATGCAAATAACTATACACTGGTAGGAGATAAAGGGTATTATATAAAAGTAGTTAAATAAATGGCAACACTTTACACTCAACAATCAAAGAACGTAGGAAAGACATGGCTCCTCATGAGTGGGTTTTTGATTATTGTTATTGCACTTGGATTTGTCTTAGCACGGCTTTATAATAATGCATCTATTCTCTATTTCTTTGTTTTATTTAGTATTATTATGAATATTGTTGGATATTGGTATTCAGATAAGATTGCACTTTCGATTGCTGGTGCGCATCCGGCCACTCGCGAGCAGTATTTTGATCTCTATACTATAGTTGAGAATCTTTGTATCACTGCTGGTCTACCTATGCCAAAGATTTACGTTATTGACGATCCAGCTCCGAACGCTTTTGCTACAGGACGTGATAAAGATCACGCTGTTGTGGCTGCGACAACAGGATTACTTTCAATGATGACTAAGACTGAGCTTGAAGGGGTTGTTGCTCACGAACTCTCGCATATTGGAAATAAAGATATGCTTCTTTCGACTGTTGCAGTTGTGCTTGTTGGTTTTATTTCAATTGTTTCTGATATGTTGATGCGAATGACATTTTTTGGAGGCAGGAGTAGCGACGACAAGGAAGGTAACGGAATTTTTATGATTGTCGGAATTGTTCTTTCTATCGTGGCACCCATACTTGCGACTTTAATACAGCTTGCCATCTCCCGTAAACGTGAGTATCTAGCCGATGCATCAGGTGCACTTCTAACTCGCTACCCAGAAGGGCTTGCCTCGGCACTTGAGAAGATAGGGGCATACTCAAGGCCTATGATTCGAAAGTCAACCGCCATCGCCCACCTCTATATTGCCAATCCTTTCGGTGGGAATACTATTGGGAAAAAGATAGGTAACTTATTCTCAACCCACCCACCAGTAGAAGAGCGTATAAAAATCCTTCGCTCAATGTAGCGTTATCTGTCTATTTCTAGTACTATAGCGAAGAGTATAGAGGGTTCGCATAGTGGTCTAGTGCGCTACCTTGGAAAGGTAGTAGGGGAGCAATCCCCTCAGGAGTTCGAATCTCCTACCCTCTGCCAAAATATAAAACAGATAGCTTTTATAGAAGCTATCTGTTTATTGGAACCAGTTTTTATTATTGAAGCATGATTTGGGATTTATCATACTCTGTAGTGAATGGCTCCATACTACTTTCAAGTAGTGGAACAATTAAGTAAGTGAAGTAAAATCCATTACTGTGTTCAGTAGATTTCTTGTGGTCTTCAATTAGTAAGGGTTCACTTATAACATCCTGATCTATATTTTCTTCTGATCCTTCATCAAGGAATTCTTCACATGGTATTGGTGCATACATTTCCTTCGGTAAAGGCCTCCCCCCATACAGATTGTCAGCAAAGCGAATATCATAAATATTAAGCCCCACTTTTTCAAAATGATCTATTATGAAAGGGACAAGTTCAGCTAGATAGTGCTCTTCGGTGACAAGTAATATTAGGATTTCTTCGTCAAGTAGGGAGTTAATTTCATCCAATAATAAATTTACTGTTGTAACCCACGTTTTTCCATAAAAAGGCTCACCATAGGATAATACCGTATCAGAGTATTCAAGGATAGTGATAACCTTACCAGCCAAGAACTCTGTATATGCATTTTCTGGAAAATAAAAATAGTTATTGAAATCATTCCTCTTATCTCCAAAGAAAAACTGAAAATCATCATTATGGACCTTGGTAGTCAATAAGATTTTAGGCATTCCCGGTATCTTTTTCATGGTTTTAAATTTTAGTTTATTTAATTATATCACATAATACAAGTGGTACGTATGTGGCAACATTGAGGATGTTTATGTGTATTAATTAATGGTTTATTTTTAAAAAATGACCAAGGGTGATAGTATATATATATGATACACGCAAAGAAAAAAATTGTAATTCTGGGAGGCGGTTTCGGTGGGCTCTATACCTACAAGAGCTTGTATGCCTATTTTAAACATGATGAAATTGAAGTTACGATTGTAAACCGGACAAACTATTTTCTTTTTACTCCGCTCCTTCATGAGGTGGCTACCGGAGGTGTGGCCCACCACCAAGTAGTAGAATCTATTCGTCAAGTTATATATAAAACAAATGATAAGCTTCACGTAGCTGAACTCCTCTCGATAGATTGTGATAAAAAAATTGTTACCACAAGTGTGGATGCACTGGATTACGATATACTTGTTGTTGCATTGGGAGCTACAACAAACTTTTTTAATGCACCGGGAGCAGAAGAACATGCACTAGTATTAAAAGATTTACGTGATGCTATTCGTTTACGCACTACCCTTATAGAATCATTTGAAAAAGCATCAGAAATTAGTGACGATATAGCACGACGGAAAGAACTATCGTATGCAGTTATTGGAGGTGGCCCTACAGGAGTTGAGCTTATTACAGAGATAGTAGAATTATTTAATGATACATTTCTTAAGTATTATCATGGCTCAATCAGAAAAGAAGATGTCTCTCTCTATCTGATAAATCGTGATCCAGAAGTATTGGGCCCTTTTCATCCTTCGCTTAGAAAAAGTGCTCTGGAAGTGGTTAAAAAAAGTGGTATTAAAGTTATGCTAAATACGGGAGTCAAAGAAGTTACCAAAGAGGGTGTGGTGCTTATGGATAATTCATTTTTAGAAGTACATCATGTGATCTGGACAGCAGGAGTAAAGCCAAATCCACCTATGTTTACTCACCCCGTTCCTCTCGATAAAGGGGGACGTATTATCGTAAATAGTTCTCTTCAAATGGAGGGCTGTCCCAATGTATTCATCATCGGGGATATTGCAAGTCTGACTCTCAGTGAAAATGAAAGACCTTTTCCTATGCTTGCCCAAATTGCTGTTAACCAAGGCATTCACACAGGTTTTAATATAAAAAGAGCAATTGAAGGCAAACCACTTCTCCCTTTTTCTTATACATCAAAAGGAGTACTTGCATCTTTAGGTCGTTGGAAGGCAGTTGCTGATATTTACGGCATTCGATTTTCTGGTCCACTTGCGTGGTTTATATGGCGAACAGTATATCTTTTCAAATTTATTTCGAGATCAAAGAAAATCAAAATTGTTGTAGATTGGACAATGAATATTTTCTATCCGCGCGATATCACGAAAGCCTAAGATGCCTCACCAAGGATATGTCTGGGAAAAGGAATATAGGAATCCGAAACTCGTGACCAAGAATGAGGGACCTCAAGCTGACACAGTGCGTTTTTTAAAATTTTTAAAAAAAGAACAGAAATATATAGTGAGAGATAAAACAATTCTTGATCTGGGGTGTGGGACTGGTCGCAATGCTAATTATTTGGCTGAGAAAGGGAATAAGGTGATTGGGATAGAAATTTCTAAAACAGCACTTTCGCTTGCTCAAAGTCGAGCACATGACCTCGATATAGACGTCGACTATCGGCTCGGTGATATTGGAGAGCCGTACACTATCGATGACTCTTCGATGGATATCATTCTTGATATCACTTCTTCAAATTCTCTTGATGAAAAGGGTCGAGCTGCTTATCTTCAAGAGGTATCTAGAATTTTAAAAAAAGGTGGCTACTTTTTTGTCCGAGCTCTCTGTAAAGATGGTAATAAAAACGTCAAGAATTTATTGAAAGATAGTCCTGGTGTCGAGTATGATACTTATATTATGAGAGAAATAGGTCTGACAGAGAGAGTTTTTTCAAGAGAAGATTTTATCGAGATGTATAGTAAATATTTTAAGATTTTGTCACTTGAGAAAAAGACTAGTTATACGACGGTTAATGATCGTATCTATAAACGGAATTACTGGATTGTATATATGAAGAAGGAAATATTATTTTAATCGTAGTAAAATTAATTACAAAGCGGTTCATATCTAATATGAAATTAACTCGCTCTCTTTTTGTCGTCACTCCTATATTTTTCTATACAGCGATCTACTACTTCTCGACCGTCATAGAAGACGATAGCTGCTCTTGCAATCGGGAGTACCTATCCCAATCGCTCTTCTTCGATTGTTGTAGTTATAGGTATACTCATTTCATCATTCTAGAGGTAACCGTCATATGTGTGGGGATTACCTAATATACTTGACAAATTATTATAAATTGGTATATAATAGAGATATGAAAAAATTAACATATACCATAGTATTTATATTATTCCTCACTATTATAAGTTATCCATTTGTTAGCCATGCCATGACTGTGGCTGATGTTGTACAACAATTAGGCCTTTTTAAGTCTAAAAGCCCAGCTGTCCTTGGTGCATCTGCATCTGCTGATTCTTCTTCAACCATAACAGTAACTTCAGGGTCTGCTACCCCAAAAGTAACTCTCCAGCCCGAAGCCTCAAAGGTCATTATGCAAGGACTTAAATACGCCGCTGGATCATCAATGATTATTAAGAGTAAGTTGAAATCAGGTCAGCAAGATTCAACTGATTCGGGTGAAATAAAAATGTTACAACTTTTTCTTAATGCACAAGGGAGTGATTTACCAACAACAGGAAAGTTTGCTGGTATGACCAAGAAGGCAGTAAAGCAATTCCAAATAAAGAAAGGTCTTAGTCCTGTCGGCATTGTAGGACCAAAAACAAGGCAAGCTATTGCTAATGAAATAGATAGTGCCAGTAGTACATCCATTACGACGCAGGTAAATCCATAAAAATACACTATTAAAAATCCCCTAGAGGGGATTTTTAATAGTGGTACTCATATGTAATACAAATAAAAAGTTCCAATGCCTGAAATTAAAGACAAAATAATAAAATTTATTTTTAACGTAGATCATATATTTCTTACTGTATGGGACCGATATCCTCTTGGTCTTGTGAAATCAAATACATCAATTGAGAAAATAAAGAAAGCCTGTGAGATTACCGATTCTATATTTGAAAAAATTTGTGCTCGAAAAGATCTTATAAGGATGACCGAGAGAGAATTACGAGATTTTATTTTATATGAGATTAAAGAAAAAGGACTTAAGCCAAGTTTTCCTCCTATTGTTACCTCTGGTCAAAGAGCAGGGAATGAGATTCATCCTTCCGTAACGAATACTCTTCTTTCTGGTTTTACGATAATAGATCTAGGAGTGAGATATAAAGGATTTTGTTCTGATATGACACGTACGATATATATAGGTGAACCACATGAAGAGGAAAAAATCTTGTATAACAGCGTACGTAAAGCCGAAGAATTAGGTATTACTATTGCTCATATTGGAGAACGATGTGCCTTTGTAGATAAAGTAGTCAGAGAATCTTTAGGAGAAGACGCTCAGTATTTTATCCATACTCTTGGTCATGGTGTTGGACGATTCATACATGAGCCACCTCTACTTTTTTACAAGAGAGACAAGCACATACTCAAAGAACATATGGTTATCACTATTGAGCCAGGAATATATATTAAAAATAAATTAGGTATTCGAATTGAAGATACCTGCCTCATAACGAAGAACGGTTGTATATCACTTACTCAATCACCGAAAAAGCTTATTGTGATAAGATAGACCTATGAATATCGGCGTTTTTGATTCAGGGCTTGGTGGATTGTGGATATTGAAATATTTACGAGAAGAACTTCCCGCATATAACTATGTATTCTTTGGTGATCAAGCTTATGTACCGTATGGTACAAAGTCAAAAGAAGAGCTTTTTATGTATGCAACAAGAGTATTGTCATATCTCTATACAGAAAAGAATTGCATCTGTGTTCTTCTTGCATGTAATACAACAAGCTCATCTATCTTTGAAATACTACAAGAGTGGGTACACACAGAATATCCAGATAGAAAAATAATTAGTATTGTTGCTCCGACGTTCTCTCGAATGCCACCTCTAGAGTCATGTGCTGTATTTGCGACAGTGCGCACTGTAGAGTCGCATGTGTATAAGAATACTATAAATACAGAAGTTGCTTTACCAGAATTATGTTCACGGATAGAGAGCGGGGGAGAGACAAAAGAGTATATTGCTTCGTTTGCTTCACGTATTCCTCGTGCTACCACAATAGGCGTATTATGCTGTACTCACTACGGTATTGTACGAGAAGATTTCATACAAGCATTCCCACAGATTACTACATGGATATCTCAAGAAGAAATTATTCCAGAATTTTTCAAGAATTATTTAGAAACCCATACAGCACTTGAGAAGACTCTTTCAAAAAATAATAATCTTGACGTATACGTCTCAAAAGAGACTAGTGTTTTTGATGTATGGCTTAAAAAGTGGTATTCGGAAAAGGCAAAATCAATACATGTGCAACTGTATATTTTTTGACCTAATTCTATTTTAAGTGTATAATAAAAAAAATATTTCAAAACTTAAAACCCCATAATCATGAAAAAGATCCTTGTATTACTCATCGGATTATCTATTCCTTACAGCGTTATTACCCAAAATCCTCAGTATCAACAAGATGGAAGTGTGGTGTATAAAGTTTCTAAAGATACCATGCTAACTGGTCTCGATGATATACGATTATCTCCAAATCAAATTAATACTTTGATTCAGAATGGTGGATTAATTGTTATTGATACTCTTAAAACAAGAGCAAGCTTTCCCAAAAATATAGTAGGCTGTACTGTGTTCTATCATTATAGATTGTTGGTAAAACAAAAGAATACTTTAACCATAAGTATTAGGGAACAATGGGATACATTTGTAGGCTATGAGATTGATAGCAATTTTATAAAGAAGTGGAGTATGCTTATATTTTTATGCTGTTCATTTATAGTACTATTTGAATATAGATATTTTAAAAATCTTATAGATACTGATTTTAATCTTTTTAGTAAACTGATGATTTTAATCTTCCTTATACTGTTAACTTTCATCATAGATATAACCCCTAGTACCAAAGAGGAATATCTAAATCCTGTTTCAATTTTTCGGGGTTTGATTGGAATAGTTATAGTTACTAGTACGTATATTATATCACGATATTTTTTTAAAAAACGTAAGCAGCGTCAAGAATCTTTTGACTTAATGGAATAGTAAAATAATTTTAACCACTCCTAAATTTTGGCCATATTAAAGTATGGCCTTTTTTATTGCGCACCAATCTGCTCGCGCCACATGGCTGCGTAGAGGCCTTTCTGTTCGATTAGTTTTTCGTGTGGGCCTTCCTCGATAATCTTACCTTTTTCTAGAACGTATATTCTGTCTGCATGCATGATGGTTGAAAGACGGTGGGCGATAAGGACTGTAATATGCTCGCGAGCAGTACCAATAGATTGGATTGTTTTTGATATTTCTTGCTCAGTCAAAGAGTCGAGCGATGAGGTTGCTTCATCAAAAACGAGTAAGTTGGGTTGACGTAAAAGGGCTCGAGCGATCGAGAGGCGCTGCTTTTCACCTCCCGAGACTTTGACGCCACCTTCACCGATAACCGTATCAAGACCTTTCTCCGCTCGTGCCATGAGTGACTGGCAGGCGGCCTTGTTAAGTGCTTCTAGACACATCTCATCAGTTGCGTGAGGATTGACGAAGAGTAAATTCTCACGAATCGTACCCGCGAAGAGTTGCGTATCTTGCGTCACAAAGCCAATCTGAGTGCGTACAGTAGTAATATCTATTTTGTCATGTGCAATCTTATTGTAGAAAATAGTCCCGCGCAGTGGCTGATAGAGGCCCACAAGAAGCTTGACTAACGTTGTTTTACCTGAGCCTGATGGACCAACGAAGGCAATCGTCTCGCCACGTTCGGCTTTAAACGAGACACCACTTAAGGCTTCAAATGTTCCTGACTTGTGCTTAAAAGCTACAGTAGTAAATGAAAGTGACGCCAAGGCATCTGTTTTGATTGCATTCTTCGGCTTTTCTTCAATAGGCGTTTCAAGAATTTTTTTAAAGTTCTCAAGTGAGGCTTCACTTTCTCTGTATGTACCAATGATCGTTCCAAGTTCTTGAAGAGGTTGAAATAAGAAGAATGAATAAATCCAGAGTGAGAAGAATTCACCAAAGGTTATCTTCTGAATGAAGATTAAATAGAGCATAATAAAAAGAATTGTTGTTCTGACTAAGTTAACGATGGTCCCTTGGACGAATGCAAGACTACGAACATACTTTACTTTTTTTAGTTCGAGCGCAAGTATTTTCTCTGTAGCACTATTAAGTCGAGAGACTTCTTGATCAGCGAGACCAAGACTTTTCACAAGCTCAATATTACGAAGTGATTCAGTAGTAGCTCCAGCTAAAGCAGCTGTCTCTGTAAAAATTGTCTGCTGTACTTTTTTTATTTTTCTACTCAAGACTAAACTTACTCCGCCAATGACAGGAATAGTCAGAATATAAATAGGTGCGATTGGCCAGTAGACAGTCAGGGCGTAAATCATGACGAAGACAAAGCCAACGAGGGTGATGAAGATGACATTGATGATTGATGTAATTAATGCTTGTGAATCAGTACGAGCTTTCTGAATCTTACCGAGCGTCTCACCACTTCGCTCATCTTCAAATTGCTGGTAGGGAAGTTCGAGAGAGTGTTTGATACCATCAGCATACATTTTTGCACCAACTCTTTGAGTAATAGTATTCACATAGAAGTCCTGGAAGTTTTTTGCTATACGTGAGACAAAAGCTACTCCAACAGCAGCACCAAGTAAAAGTCCAACTCCGCGTACAAACTCTGAGAACGTGTATTGATCAAACTTGGTAGCATACCCATCGATAACATGACGAAAGATAAGAGGATCAAGTAATGAGAACACTTGATTTATAGTAGCAAGAACAAGTGATACCAAGAGTAGTTTCCAGTAATTTTTGACGTAACTATATAATAATTTCATTTTTGAAGTATAACGTATTTTTGAAATTTTTCCACTCTTTGCTCGTTATGCAGTATAATAAGATTTATGAAGAATATTGCCTTCGAAGACGCCTATAAAAACTTAAATAAGGCCCAAAAAGAAGCTGTCGATACGATTGACGGGCCGGTTATGGTAGTAGCTGGACCGGGGACTGGTAAGACTCAGATACTGGCTCTCCGTATTGCTAACATTCTCCTGAAGACTGATACTGGCCCATCAGGCATCCTGTGTCTGACATTTACAAATAGTGGTGTGTTAGCCATGCGTGAAAGGTTACGCACTTATATTGGCCAAGCTGTAAACGAAGTTAAAGTGTCGACATTTCATAGTTTTGCCCAAAAGCTCGTTGAGAAGCATTTCGAACTGCTCGATTTTGAAACTATGCCAGAGCTTCTCGACGAGCAAGCGGTTATTACTCTCTATGATGATATTCTCGAGAGTAACGAGTGGCAATATCTGCGAGCTCGTAATAATGCTTCACAATATTTCTATGATTTAAAATCTCTCATTTCACTTTTAAAGCGAGAGAGTATTGAGCCAGAAACATTTGGTCAGACGATTGATCAAGAAATAAAAATAATCGAAAATAATCCGGCTAGTATTTCTACTCGTGGTGAAAGTAAAGGTAGCTTTAAGAAAGATGCTGAGAAGAAGATACAGGCACTTAAGCGAACCAAAGAATCGGTTACTTTTTATATGATGTATGAAAAGTACAAAAAAGAAAAAAGTCTAATGGATTACGATGATGTCTTGTCGTACGCATTTCGTATCATCACTCTCTCTGAAGATGTACGAGCAACACTTCTCGAAGAAAATTTATATGTACTCGTCGATGAGCATCAAGACTCAAGTGGTGTTCAGAATGATATTCTTCGAGCTATTTGGAATGAAGCTGAACTTCCCAATATTTTCGTCGTTGGCGATGATCGTCAGCTTATCTATGGATTTGGTGGAGCCTCTATTTCCTACTTTGAGAACTTTAAACACACCTTCGGTAAAGCCCATCTCATTATGCTTATAGAGAATTATCGTTCAACTGAAAAAATTCTTTCTACTGCCGATATGCTTCTTAAAAGTAGTATGGCTGAAGGAGCGCTTAAGAGTAATATAAAAGGTGATCATGATATGACACTCTACACATGCGCGTATGAACGTGATGAGATACTACTTGCAGGACAATTGTTTAAAGAGAAAATTAAGAGTGGAGTACCACCGAAAGAATGCGTGCTCTTAGTACCGAAGAATAGACAAGTGCGCCAAGCTATAAGGATATTACAGGATCTTGGCCTACCAGTCTCGGGAAACCAAACCCTATCTTTTTTTGATGTGGCTGAAACAAATATAATACTCACTATTTTAAAAGTAGTGGCCAATCCGTACGACGGCGTCGCTCTCGGTGAATTATTATTTACTCGAGCTTCGAATGTTGCACCGCTTGAAGCTCATGCATTTATGCGGGTTACTCAATCACGGAGTTTGTCCCTTGAAGATTTGATGGTCTATACCCCGACAGCACAGAATGATTTATTCTCTGATACCAATAGTATTCGAGTACTTGGTAAGAAAATAAGCAACTGGATAGGTGTCTATCACACGTCAGGTATCTATACACTCATACAGACGGTCGGAGCAGAATATTTTCTAAATACAATAAAAGATCACACATATCTTGTACGCGCAGTTGAAGTCATTAGAACATATTTGCATTTAATTATAGCTCAACAAGAAAAAAATCCGGGTCTTACACTTCCATACTACCTGGCATATCTCGACAGGCTTCAATCATATAATCATCAGATCCCGCTTGCGGTGATAGGCTCGGGCGAAGGGATTCTGGTTAAGACTCTTCATGGTTCGAAGGGTCTCGAGTTTGAAGTTGTACATATTGCACATATGAATGAACATACTCTTATGAATGGTACACGAAGGGGATTTACACTTCCTGAATCTATTAAACATCTTGTTGAAGAGAAAGATGAGCTGACTGCTAAGCGCGAACTTTACGTAGCTATGACACGAGCCAAGCACTTCTGTACACTCTCGTATGCTCTTGAGTCCGAGCTCGGTGCACCTCTTGAAGTTGCTCATATTCTCTCTGATATACCTGACACACATATTGTGCGGAAGTCACTTGAAGAATCCGGTGTAATTATAGGTAGTGATCCTACCGTGTATATAGAGCATAAGCCTGTTGCAGAGAATATAGGACTTACAGAGCTTGCAAAAATAGTTGCCCGAGAATACACCAGCAAGAATGTATCCGTTACACTTCTGAATAACTTTTTTGAATGCCCATGGAAATGGTACTTCAGTAGTTTTCTTCAGCTTCCGACTCCGAAAACTGAAAGTCTATTTTTAGGTAGTGTAGTGCATACGAGTATCGAGCACATATTAAAAAATAAAAATACAGACGTGCATAATGTTCTCGATAGAATTATTACAGAGTCACTCGATAAAGAATTTATTTATGATAACGCTCTTCGCACAAGAATTGCAAACACTGCAAGCAGTATTCTATCAAACTGGATTAAAAATTATTATCCACACATAAATCCGAGTTACATAACAGAGCGCTCAGTATCGTATCACGATAAAACAATGCCACACTTGAAAATGTACGGTAAAATAGATCTCACAGAAAAGTATGATGAAGGTATTGTCATCACTGATTTTAAGACTGGCTCATCAAAAACGAAGAATATAATAGAGAAACGAGACGAAGACGGAAGACAGAGTTCACTGCTTCGCCAGCTTGCTATGTATTCGTATTTACTTTCAGGGCAGAATGTATCTCATTCACAACTTTTATTCCTCGAGGAAGATACTAAGAATAAAAGTGCAGTGTATCGTACACATATCGGTGATGAAGAGGTAGATTTACTGGTGCGAGATATTCGCGAGTACGACCAAGCCCTTTCGTCTGGTACTTGGCTGGCTCGAGAATGCCATTTCAAGCCATATAGCGGAGAACAAAAAGAGTGTGAATATTGTGCACGAGTGAGGGTGCTCTATCATTAATTATTGAAGGAAGTTCTCTTTAAAGAAGCTGTGTGTTATAATGATTCTGTTATAAATTATAATTATGTTGTATTTTCTATGAAATTAACTCGCTCTCTTTTTGTTTTCATATTTCTCTTTCTCACTCCTACTCTTGCTCATGCAGCTACCTACTATTTCTCGACAGCCACAGGAGACGATACTCGTACTGCTACCCAAGCTCAGAATTCTGCTACTCCGTGGCAATCAATAACAAAACTAAATTCTTATTTTCTCAGTCTTCAACCTGGAGATTCCGTATTGTTTAACAGAGGAGAGACATTTTATGGAGGTATCGTTGTGAGTAAATCAGGGACTGCAGGTTCACCCATTACCATTGGAGCTTATGGAAATGGTGCGAAGCCAGTGATTACGGGGTTTACAACTGTAAGTGGGTGGACAAATCTTGGTAGTAACATTTGGGAAAGTACTGGTACCGTATCAACATTGTCACGACTTAATATTGTTGTTATTAACGGTGTAAATACCCCGATGGGTAGATTTCCCAACAGCGGATTCCTTACCTATGAATCACACACTGGTACTACTTCCATCACCGATAGTGATGGTTTGAGTGGGACCCCCAATTGGACTGGGGCAGAAGTAGCAATGTTTACCACAAACTGGTCTATCGACAAAAATAAAATAACTGCCCAATCAGGAGGGACATTAACCTATACATCTGCAACTGGTACCGGAATTCAAAAAGATGGATTACGTTATATTATTCAAAATGATTCTCGTACTCTTGATCAACAAAATGAGTGGTATTACAATCCACTGACACAGAAATTACAAATTTACAGTACAAGTATGCCGACTAATGTGCAAGTACCAACGATAGATATTTTGGCGACCAATACAGGTACAGGTGATACCACAATAAAAAGTTATATTGTGTATGATAATGTTGCCTTCACCGGTGCCAATCTGGCTGCTATACAGCTCCGTGTTATTAAGAATATCACTATTCAGAATTGTGATTTCTATACGTTAGCAGGTAATGGTATCGATGGGCCTTACGGATATACTTCACTCCATGGAGTAGGTCTTACTATTAGTAATAATACATTTACTGGTATTGGTAATGGTGCTATCAATCTTACGAATGATTATCCTACTGCATACATAGGATATAATACCATTTCGAATATTGGCCAAGTAATAGGAGCAACTAATGATGGTTCTAACCAAGGTATAGGAATACGTGCTAATGGGGCTGGGACATTAACTGAATATAATACCGTGAGTAATATTGGATACAATGGAATTCGCTTTGATGGTTCTAATAGTATTGTCAAAAATAATTTTATAAGTCATGTTCTTAGTTTGTATGCTGATGGTGGTGGTATTTATACGTGGGCAGGATATAACTCATCTCGTCCAGTATTTACTGGTCGAAAACTTTTAAATAATATTATTATAGATTCATTTAATCCACTCACTTCAGGTATCTATATTGATGATGGATCATCTGGAGTAGAGGTGGCAGGTAATATTGTGGCAGGCAATACTCTAGGTATTTATCTGCATGGCAACCAAAATATGGATGTCCATGACAACACCGTCTATAACAATACTGAGAATTTATTAATGCAGTCCGAGATGAATGCAGCTACTGGACAACTAGAGATTATTACTAATAATAATCTCTATAATAATATTTTTGTTGCAAAAGATGTTACACAAAAAATAATGAATTTCACAAGTAAAACAGGGAACGACATACCAGGATTTGGTCTTGCTTATAATAATATTTATACTCGACCAATTGATGAAACTGCTGCTAATCTTTCTTCACTACATGTAGCACCCTTTGAGATAAATTATCTTGTCGGGAGTACTTGGACATATCTGAAATATACTTTATCTCAATGGAAAGCATTTGTAACTCCTCAAGATGCAAATTCAAATGCAGCTCCAAACACTATCACTGACCCTAACAACCTCCGTTTTGAATATAATGACACGAATTCTAATAAAACAATTTCTCTTGGTGCAAACTACATCGATATGAAGAACGTAGCCTACAATGGCTCCATCACTCTTCTCCCGTTCACCGCTGCTATTCTTATTCTCACCAACCTCCCTCCTATCGTAAACGCTGGTATTGATCAAACCATTACTCTCCCCACAAGTACTGTCACTGTCACTGGTACTGCTTCCGATCCCGAATCCCAACCAATGACTTACTCTTGGGCAAATGTCTCTGGTCCAGCGGGAAGTACGATAACTACACCAACAGCCCTCTCAACCACTATCACTGGTCTTGTCCAAGGAACCTACACCTTCTGGCTTACTGTCTCAGATGGAGTTAAAACTAATGCTGATCAGATTGTTATTGTTGTGAACGCTGCAGTCGATCCTCTATCTTCTTCTATTGTTATTCCACCAGCAGGCGCCGGTGGTATAGCATCAGTATACGTAGCACCAGTTATCTCTCCTATCACCCCTATCACCCCAGTCACCCCTTTAGACCTAACACCTTCTGCATCTAAGCCTTCTATTATTATTCCTCCCGTCACCATCACCATTCCTCTTTCGGGTGTTCGAAGTACAAGTAGTATTACTGATATCAAGAACCTTCAACTTTTTCTCAATCAAACCGTGGGAACACAACTACCTGTCGATGGTATATGGGGACTTCCTATTATTAACGGTATTAGAGCTTTCCAGACATCTCTTGGCGTGAAAGCTGATGGTTCTTTTGGATCAGGCACTGCACTCAAAGCTATTGAGATACTCAACAAAACTATTCCTGTTGGGTCTTCTACACCAAGAACCTGGAATATTCCCATAGCTGGTATTAAGAAAACAAATCCAAAAACAGACATCTTTACGCTCCAAGCCTTCTTAAACTATACCTTTCCTACCAACACACCACTCAAAGTAGATGGTAAGTGGGGACAGAAAACAACTGCCGCTATTACACTCTTCCAGAAACAAAACAACTTAAAAGTTGATGGAAAGTTTGGAAGATTGAGTGCTAAGAAGGCGAGGGGGGAGTAATCAAGGTCTTTTTGAAAAAAGCTCTTTAGATGCTATATTCTAAGAATGTCCGAATATCCTAAAAGTAGTCTTCACCCGCTTACATTACTTGAACAAGAGGCGTATTTGCTTTTCCTGAAGCTTGGTTTTGAAATAACTATAGGCCCTGAGCTTGAGACTGAATGGTATAACTTTGATGCCCTTAATGTCCCGAAAGATCACCCTGCACGTGATATGCAGGATACTTTTTATATAAAATCTGATTCAGGCTCCGCTATACATTCCCAAGTATTACGTACTCATGCGACTAATGTAACTGCTCGTACACTCGAACGCATAGCCAAAGAACATATCTCAGAACTCGCATCGATAACAATTGGTAAAGTATTTCGTAATGAAGCGACCGACATCACACATGAAATGCAATTTTTCCAAATTGATGGTTGTATGGTTGGGGAGAATATAAATCTTGCTCACATGAAAGCAGTTCTTATAGCATTCTACAAGAAAGTACTTGGCCCAGATGTAGAAATAGAATTTCGCCCGAGCTTCTTTCCGTTTACTGAGCCGTCAGTCGAAGTTCATGCGAAGTTTAATGGAACGTGGCTTGAAATGATGGGTGGGGGAATGCTTCACCCGAATGTCCTTCGCAATGCTGGTCTTGATCCTGAAAAAGTCCAAGGTTTTGCATTTGGTGGTGGTCTCGACCGTATCGCCATGATCCGCTGGAATGTTCCCGATGTGAGATTTTTTTATCAAGGAGATTTGCGGCTTAATCAATTTTAGTGTATGAAGCTATCTTACAACTGGTTAAAATCATATGTGCCCGATATTCTAGAGCCGCATAGGTTGGCAGATATTTTTACCTATCATGTCTGCGAGGTGGAATCGGTGGGGAAGCTAGTAAATGGTGATTACTTATTTGATTTAGGAATTTTACCGAATCGCGCGCATGATTTACTTTCGCATATAGGTGTGGCTCGAGAGCTAGCAGGCTTGCTCGGAATTCCATTTAAAGATCCGACGCCGATGTATAAAACTCCTCCATCTACGCCGACTGACTTGAAAATTAAAATAGAAAATGATACCTGTCGTCGATATTCAGCGCGCATTATTCACAATGTCAAAGTTGGTCCATCGCCTGAGTGGATGGTCACGCATCTTGAGTCTATTGGTCAACGATCCATAAATAATATTGTCGATGCGACGAATATTGTTATGTATGACTGTGGTCAGCCGACCCATGCGTTCGATCTAACAAAAATAAAAGAGAATACTATAACTATTATGAACGCCAAACAAGATTCAGAGCTGAAACTTGTGGGCCGAGATGGGACAATCGCACGACTTAAAGACAGTGATCTTGTTATATCATCTGGTGGTGATATACTCGCACTCGCAGGAGTCAAAGGTGGATTTGATTCCGGAGTTCAAAGTGATACAACGGATATTCTGATTGAAGTTGCGAACTTTGATCCAATATCGGTGCGTAAAACAGCTCGCCGGATTGGCCAGCTTTCAGATTCAGCTAAACGCTTTGAGAATGATTTGTCACCGACACTCTGCGATTTTGGCATGGTGGCTCTCTCAGCACTTCTTGCTGAGGTAGTACCAGAGGTGCAGTTCGAAGACATTGTCGATGTATATCCGAAGAAACAAGAAGAAAAAACCCTTCCATTTTCGTCAGACTCTGTGTCAAAAATATTAGGGATAGAAATTAAAGATGAAGACATAGAAAAGATTTTCAAGAATTATAATTTTGAATTTTCCCAAAGGAAAGACCTTTGGGAAGTGAAAGTGCCAATGCTGAGACTAGATTTGATACATACGGAAGATATCGTGGAAGAAATCGGTCGTATTTATGGCTATGATAAAATAAAACCTTGTATACCAACGATTACATCGGTAGCAAAAGAAAATGAAACATACATAGAGATAGTAAAAACACGTGAAAAATTAGTACGCGAAGGCTATCAGGAAGTCATGACGTACACCTTCACCAATACAGGTGAAGTGGAAGTGCTCGCATCAGCGTCGGATAAGAAGTTTATGCGCACAAATCTTACTGATGGATTACAGCAGTCATATGAACTGAATAAACTGAATGCCCCTTTTCTTGGACTTAATGAAATAAAAATATTTGAAATAGGTACGGTGTTTACGAAGGATGGTGAAGAAATTCATGTTGCATATGCAAACAAGAAAGAATTAACAGAAACAAGTCTTACTGATTTTATTTCCGACTCAACTTCATTTGATCATGAAAAATTTCTCTCGGGATATGCTTTTAATTCTGATATTTCTCACGTGTTCAAAATGTGGAGTTTGTATCCATTCATTGTGCGTGATATATCAGTCTGGGTGCCTGAAAAGGTAACTGCATCTCAACTCAAAGAATTATACAAAGAATTCGGAACCGAACTTCTGGTCAAAGAGCCACTCCTTGTTGATAATTTTAAAAAAGACGGCAGAATTTCATATGCATTTCGTTTACTTTTTCAATCATACGATCGAACACTTACAATCGAAGAAATAAATGTAATTATGTCTCATATTGCCGAAAAAGTTTCGTCGCTTGGTTGGGAAGTGCGATAATAATCCGCTTGAAATCATCCATGGAAGTTATCCCCATTTTTCTAGAAAAAAGAACGGATAGTATATGATTTTTAGTTCAAAATATGTTAAAATACACGTGTATTTTTAAATAAATTTCAATATATATCTTACTCATAAAATTTTACATAAAACTAAAAAAGTTATCCACAGTTTTACTCAAAAAACTAATAAAATAAACGTTTTCTGTTTATCTATAAAATACAACTATGATATAATATAGTTGTATTTTATGTCTGAAAACAATAATAAAAAATTTCTTAATTTTATACAAAGAATTTTCAGAAAATTCCGGCCACAATTTTCGGTTCACTATAGTATTTATACAGTTCTTTTTGTTGTTATTGTTTTCTCTATTGTGAGCATTGTTACCGCAACGACTCCAAACCCTGGACATCCATGGATTGAGATTGGTGATGGTGTTTTTCAAGTGACGAATAATCAAACCGCAGTTCGAACATACACATTTCCTGATGCCAATGCAACTGTTCTGACAACAAATGCTCTCGTTACCGTTGCTCAAGGTGGTATTGGCATTGGAACTCTCGCATCCAATGGAGTACTTTATGGTAATGGTACTGGTGCTGTACAAGCACTTGCAGTAAATGCCGGTGCGTCACTTTGTCTTACTCAGGCAAGTAGTGCGGCGCCAGCATGGGGATCATGTGGAACTACGTATACATTTTCAACTGGACTGACGAATACTTCGAATACTATTACTGCCAATCTCGCGACTGGTATTGCAGGGGGCCAATCAGTGATCGGTGGTACAGCATCTGGTGAGAATCTGACACTTTCTTCAACAAGTAATGCAACAAAAGGTAAAATACTCTTCGGTACAAGTGCGTATGATGAAGTGAATAATTATTTAGGAATTTCTCAAACTATTCCAACGGCAAAACTACACATTACGACAAATGCCATAGCGGCAACCTCTACAGATGCAGGTGGTATATATCTTGAAAACACCACCGCAGCAACAGTAGGTGTTCCTGCACAGTATTCACCATCTATTACTCTTTCAGGGAATGGTTGGAAAAGTAATGCAACTGCCGCTTCACAGAATTTTAAATGGCGAATTACAAATGAGGTTAATACAGGATCTTCACTAGTAGAGAGTAAGCTGCAATTCAATATAAGCCAAAATGGAGGTGCTTTTGGATCAAGTGGGATATATATGTACACTGATAGGTTTGGTACTTCAACTTTTAATTCAACCTATATAACAGCACTTAGCCTCACGGGATTAGGTCAGCTTTCAATATCTCGTACCAACGGAGCTAATGCATCTCAAAATTTAGTAATGGGGGGTACAGCTTCTTCAATTACATCAGGAATAGATTTTGGCATAAGCAGTAGCTTAGGCTTTGCGCCAACGTCTGGTACAGGATTATTCGATGGAATAAAATATATTGGAACTATTAACCAGACAGGGGGAGCCAATGGTATTAGTCGAGGACTCTATATCGCACCGACACTCACTGCAGCTGCAGACTTTCGAGCAATTGAAACTACTCAAGGTTCACTCATAATGGCAGATACCTATCTTGCAGGTAGTGGTTCACTCGCTGGTTCACTCGTCAATCTCGCACAAACATGGAATACGACAGGTGTACCAACAGCTATTAAGTTAAATGTAACAAATACGGCATCAACAGGTACACCGTTACTAATGGATTTACAAGTGGGAGGTGTCAGTAAATTCAATGTTTCAGCAGCTGGTCGTATCGGTATTGCAAATACCTCACCAACCGAAGTTCTCACTCTTGGTACCGCTGGAGCTACTGCGGGAACTCTTTCTCTTGCAGGAGTAACTTCAGGTAAAGCAATCATTGTAGTATCGGCAGCCGCTGGTACACCAACCCTTACTCTTCCTACTGCAACCGGAACTCTCGCCCTTACTTCTCAAATCACCGGTACCAACTCCGGTACTAACACCGGTGATGTAACACTCGCCGGAGAAAACTATCTCTCTCTCGCCGGTCAAGTTATTACTGCCAACGCTGTTAATCTCTCAGGAACAAATGTCACCGGTACTCTCGCCGCCGCTCGCTTTCCTGCATTGACCGGAGACATCACCACTTCGGCTGGTGCACTTGCCACAACACTTGCAACAGTGAACGGAAATCTTGGATCTTTTACCCATGGATCATTCACCGTCAATGCCAAAGGTCTCATCACGGCTGCTTCAAATGGTGCAACTCCAGAAGTACCTCTGACATTCTCAACGGGATTAACACGAACTTCGAATACCATTACTTCCAATCTCGCGACTGGTATTGCAGGAGGACAAACTGCCATTGGAGGAACTGCAGCTGGAGATATCTTAACGTTATCTTCTACATCACATGCAACCAAGGGCCAAATTATTTTTGGATCACTGTCAGCATATGATGAAGTAAATGACAGGTTGGGGATTGGTATGACGTCACCGACTGCAAAGCTTGGAGTCTATACGAATGTAAACTCTCCGACTTCATCTGATACGAGTGGTATCATTCTTGCTAATACTACCGCAGCCACAGTCGGAGTCCAGTCGATTTCACCATCGCTTATATTTCAAGCACAAGGCTGGCAAACAGCTACTGCTGGTTCACAAGATACCAGATTTAAAATAGAGTCACTTCCTGTTCAAGGAACAGCAAGTCCAACAGCTACTCTATCATGGCTCAGTAGTATAAACGGGGCAGCATATACAACCATGATGCAACTTAGCAGTGCTGGAAATTTTAATCTTGGTGCCACATCAGCAATCTTTTCAACAAATGTAACACCAGTAAATGCGAGTCTTGCTGCAATAGGTTCATCTTCTACTACAACAACTCAAGCTGAGATGCTTTTCGGAGGAGCCAGTACTATTTCATACAGAGTAGCTATGAGAGGCATAACAACTGCTTTTCCAGCTGCGGGAACTTCATACTCAGGTTTAGTTATAGGTCAGCAAGGAGCAACAATAGCTTCATCGGGAACACATGCGTTATTTGCACAAGAAGTCATTCGTCCTCTTATTGTCACAACAGGTGCTGGAATACTTACCAATAGTGCGACGTTATATCTTGAAGATGCAGCAACAAATGCAACAAACAACTACAATCTTTGGGCCGCTGGCACAGGAGTGAATAGATTTGATGGTTCCGTTGGTATCGGAACAGCAAGTCCGACCGGTAAGCTCGATCTACAAGGATCAGCTGTACAGGATGGCCCAACTCAAGGGGCTGAACTTACTACTACAGGTTCTGGTACTAACTGGACAGGTACAGGTTTTGCAACGGGATATACTCATACTGTAGGAAGTGTAGTTGCTCTTACCTCAGCTCTGGCTGCAGTAAATGGAACTAAATATCAGATAACATATACTATTACATTAGCAACCGCAGGAACAGTAACAATTACATTTGGTGGAGTTACTAACTCAGCAGTGTCAGCAACAGGAGCATGGGGTCCAACTGCAACGTCAACAGGTACACTTTCAATTGTTCCGACAACTGACTTTGATGGTAAATTAGTACTTTCAATTAAAGCTCTAACCGCAGCATCAACTGCACTTACGAACCTCCGAGATTCAAGTGGTACCGTGCGTGCTGAAATGCGAGTTAGTAATCTTGCGAGTAATAACAGTACATTCTTTGGTACTAATGCGGGAAGATATATAACGACTGCTACAGGGAGTACTGCATTTGGAACAAATGCACTTCAAAATGTCACTACAGGTGCCAACAACACTGCATTTGGAATAAATTCTCTTTCTGTACTGACAACGGGTACTGGTAATGTGGGCTTTGGAGGCAGCACGTTGGATGTTCTTACAACAGGGTCAGGCAATATGGCAATTGGATTCCAATCTCTCCATGCGTTAACTACAGGAGTCAACAATGTGGCTATTGGTTTGAACTCACTTCTCAGTATTACAACAGGAAATTCTAATATTGCAATCGGTGCGCAAGCAGGACGAAGTTTAACAACAAGTGCAGGTACTAATACCTTTATTGGTGACAGTGCCGGATATAATGCTTCTCAATTAGTGAGTGCTACAAACTCTATGGCGCTGGGGAATGCTGCGTATACAACTGCATCAAATCAAATAGTACTCGGAAACTCGAGTGTGACGCAGGTTACTACTAATGGTATTTTAAATACTGGTCTTGGTACTACTGCTTCTACTAATGCTGTATGTTCAAGTCTTGCAAATGCTACAGCTCCTACTGCAGGTACTGCGTATGAATTGCGTGACTGTAATGCAGCTCCTGCGGCTGACTATGCTGAAATGTATCCGGTTGCTCAAGATGTGACGTATGGAGACATCGTAGCTACGGGTACAAAACTTGTCGATACGTATGATACAACGAATGGAGTTGTTGATTGGACTAAAGTCAAAGGGTCTGTGACTGAACTTACGAAAACAACACATGCCTACCAAGAAAATGTCATCGGTATCGTTTCTGATAATTTTGGGGATTTCACGTCTGCAGGTCATAATATAAAAGACAGCGATCATCCATTACCTATTGCGCTCAACGGTCGTGTACCGGTTAATGTTTCACCTACATCTCTCCCAATTGTTTCAGGTGATTATCTGACAACTTCAGATAATCCAGGTAAAGCTATGAAAATAGTTAAAGGAGGAATGGTTATCGGTAAAGCTCTTGAAAGCTGGACACCCAACTCTGGTAAGTCAACTGTTATGTTGTATGTTGAACAAGGATTTTATGATGGACAAAGCTTAAATCAATTTGTCGGAGGACTGACTATGACTGGTCAAGCCTCAGCTAAAGATATTCTGACAAAGTTTATGGCAGATCAACAAGCAGGGACTACTTCACTTCAGGGCTCAGAATTATTGCTTGATAGAATAGCAGCTGGACTAGATATAACGACCCCAACTCTTACCGCTGATGCAATTCTTGCAAATTCATTCCGACCATCGATAGGTACTGATATGAAAGTTATTCTCGATAGTACAGGGAAGTTCATTATTACAAGTGGAGTAAATACAACAAATCCTGACGGCACAATAACACAAGCACCCGCTATTACATTTGATAGTCTTGGTAATGCGACGTACGACGGCGAAGCACAATTTAAAGGTTTAACATTTTTCTCTAATACCGCTTCGTTTACTGGAGGAGTTAGCTTCTCTGGACAAACTGAGTTTATGCTACCACCACTTTTTAATAAAGATACAGCCGGATTTGCAGTTATTAAGAAAGGAGATAAAAAAGTGCATGTTATCTTTGAAAAGCCATACATCGCAATACCAGTTGTGAATACATCAGTTACATTTGAAACAGCAGATCATGTTGATGATACACAAGCGAGTCTATTCTTTGCCCAAGATATTCGCTCAGTTGTTGTTGATAATGATCAGGCTGGTTTTACCATACTTCTGAATAAGACAGTTGATCGTGATGTTAAATTCTCGTGGACTGCATTTGCTGTTAAAAATCCACAAATATTCCAAAGTGTTGTCGAAGGCTTAATCATAACCCCAACGGTTATTTCAGCATCTATAACACCGACACCACCCATACCCGATCAACCAATAATTCCTGTCGTCGATCTAAATATAATACCAATCATTAACCCCAAAGAAATACCAATAGTTGATCCGATAGTATCCCCAGCCCCTACTCCTGTGATAACTCAAACTCCATCTATTAATAAAGTCCAAGTAATCCCTGCACCATAATTAAATTGCTGAAAGAGTATATTTGTTCTATACTCTAATTATAGATATAATACATAATTTTTTATATGCGTGTACGAGTATTTATAAATATAATTATTTTAGTCATCATAGGCACCTCTCTTTCTTTTGGTGGTTATTTTTATTATAAATATTCTAAACTAGAGAGGGCTAGTACAATTTCTCAAAAAAATATAAAAGATTTAATATCAAAAGTTGGTGACTTATACTTGATACCAGAAGGCGAAGAGCCAACGATTGCGACCGTATCAGACCCAAATGCACTTCGCAGTCAATTGTTTTTTATTTCATCGCAAAAAGGTGACAAAGTTTTGATATTTAGCAAAGCAGGTAAGGCAGTACTCTACCGACCAAGTATTAATAAAATTATAGAAGTTACTCCGATAAATAAAAATGATCAAACGAATCAATTACCAACCACAACACCCGGAACCCTTTAAAAAAAAGTATGACAAGTACTTTAGTATAGGTATTTTTGTTTATTTACTATTTTTACCCGTATCTTATTTGTATGCTGCTCTGTCATGTTCAGTTATTACTCAAGCAGCCTGTGGAAGTGGTACTGTTTTGCTTCGCATGTCTGGTTCAACGAATGCTCATGCTGAGCTACCTAGTCAGGTAAATGCTAATTATGATACTAATGTTGTTTGTTGTACTAGTACTTCATCTATTGGTAATGTGTGTTCAGGTAATTTTAAAAGCATTGCCAGAATTTCTGGAGTCACCAATGGTACGACTCAACAAAGTAGTGTAAATACGTATGGTACCAATGTCTGCCTTTCGGATGTAACCTCTGGAGATACTGTAACGACAGGGTATCAGAATACAAATTGTACAGGATATGATACGACAATGTTCTCTCTCTCTTCTGCTAGTAATGCTCACGTCGGTAATGGATCTGCATATACGATTAAAGCTTGCGCAACAATTTTTACTCCAAGTATTACATTTTCTATCTCAACAAATAGTATAGATTTTGGAACACTTAGTTCGAGTAGTAGTCGTTATGCTACCGTATCAGGAGGAAGTGGTACTGAAGTACAAGCTCATACTATAGCAGCAAGTACAAATGCATCAAGTGGGTATGTGATTACTGTTAATGGTACTACTCTTACCTCTGGAGTGAATACTATTACAGCTATTGGGGCTACAAATACAGCTCCTAGTATCGGTACAAAACAGTTTGGTCTTCGAATGGTTGCTACGGGGACTGGGGTGGTGACATCTCCCTATGCAGCTTCTGGTTTTGCCTATAATATAGGTGCACTTCCAAGTCAGGTTGCAAGTGGTGCTGGAGATGGTACGAGTACATCATATTCAGTGAGGTATATGGCTAATATAACTACTCTAACACAAGCAGGGTCTTATAAAGCAAATGTGAATTATAGTATTACTGGAACATTCTAAGACTTATCCACACATACATATATATTATTTAATAATACATATCTATGTTATACTTTATTTATTAATATAATTTATGTTCTATGATAAAAATACAAAATATAAAAAATTCTAGGTTCTCAAAGTTTACGAGTGGGGTTATGATAGTATCATTATTATTGGTAATGATCCCAACTCATTTCACTAATGCTGCTTCTTTAACTACTATGTCAGATACTCTCTCTCCTGCATCAGGAGCTTCTAATGCTGAAAAAGCTTCAACGGTTGCTAATCACACGATAGTATTTACTTCACCTACTGGTGTTGCTTCAGGTGGTACTATTATCCTTACATTTGATAATGCAACAAGTATAAATGCTGCACTCGATTTTACTGATATCGACGTGTTGAATGGTGCTAGCCAGATAACTCTTGCTGCTACTCCATCAGCTGCTGTTGCTGGTGTTGTCAGAACATCTGCAACGGTGATTACATTTACGAATGGTACTACAGTAATCTCTGGTGGTGCTGTGATAACATTTAAAATTGGTACGAATGCTACTAACCAGTCAACAGGTGTTCGCCAGATTACCAATGGATCTGCAGGTACAACACTCCTTACTATTTCAGGTACATTTGGTGACACAGGAACAATAGGTATACCAATTATTGCTGATGATGTAGTTGTCGTTAACGCAGTTGTTACTCCAAGTATTACATTTACTCTTTCACAAAATGCTATTTGGTACGGCAACTTGCGTACAGCTGGAATCTGTTTTGCTCAAAATACAAACCCAGGTTCTGTTACTTGTCCTACAACAGCTGAAGCAGAAGCGTTTAATATGACAGCTTCAACTAACGCAACCTCTGGATATATTATCACTGTCCAAGGAGCTACTCTTACCTCAGGAGCGAACACTATTCCAGCATTAGGTTCTAACACTGCATCTTCAGTAGGAACATCACAGTTTGGTATTAGACTGACTGCAACAGGGGGTTCTGGTTCTGTTACTGCACCGTATGCTGCTGCTGGATATGCTTATACAGGAACAGCTTCCACACCTGCTCAAGTAGCTTCAGCTGCCGCTCCTTCTGCTACTACTACATACTCTGTTCGATATATGGCAAATATCTCAGGAGTTCAACAAGCGGGTACATATACCACAAATCATACCTATGTTGCTACGGGTACATACTAAATAGCTAATTAATTTTATGTTAATGAACGCTCAAAAAATAAAAAGCATGTTTTTTAAAATTTTTATCTTGTCGAGTATTGTTTTTTCTTATCCATTTTTATCTCATGCACTTACCATTTCTCCTCCAAGGTTAGAATTACAGGGTAAGCCAGGGGAAACTATAAAAAAAGAAATAACGCTTACTAACGATCAGAAAACAACCCAATTACTTTACGTGTCTTTTGCTAATTTCGAAGCATCGGGAGAAACTGGTAATCCATCGTTTGTTGAACCGACTAATGACTTAGGTACTTGGATTTCTTCTGAACAATCTGTGGCTATGCGACCTGGTGAAAGTAAAATTGTTCCCATCAGTATTAAGATCCCTAAAGACGCAGAACCAGGAGGTCACTTTGCTGCCGTTTTTTTTGGTACCACACCTCCTCATGCTCTAGGAGTTTCTATTGGAGCTAAGATTGGTACTCTTATCTTATTATCAGTTGCTGGAGATGTGAAAGAAAAGGCAGGTCTTATTGAGTTTAGTACCAAAGATCATAAAATTTTTTACAACACACTACCTGTTTCATTTTTTTATAGATTCAAGAATGATGGGGGAGATCGAGTCAAGCCGATAGGTAAGATACGAATGCACGACCTTTTTTATATTCCTGAGGATAGTATAGATGCGAATCCTTCTTCAGGTAATATTTTACCAGGAAGCATCCGACGTTTTGAAATTGAGTGGGTAAAACAGCCTCGCCCGAAGGACTATGTAATGTCAGGTAGTATGATTGCTCAATTTTTCGATCAAGCCTTGTATCAGTGGCATAACTTTGCAATCGGTCCTTATTTTGCCAAGATGGATCTTGTTTCTGGTGTAGAGGCCTCTCATACTATTAAGACCGTGTTCTTTTTTGTATTTCCATGGCAATTGGTTATATGTCTTTTGATGCTTATAAGTATACTCTATGGAGGAGGCAAAAAAGTCCTTAAAAGATATAATCGATATATTATTGAGAAAATGCAGACGAACGTAACACCATCAAATGATTCACATAGTGGGTAAAAAAGAAAAAAGTACTATACTCTTTTTTGTGTCTATATGTTTTCTTATTTTTAGTGGATTGCAGGTTGCTTCAGCTTCAATCGTCGTTTCTCCACCACAAGATATGACGATCTCTGCAACTGTTGGTGCTGACGTAGGTACTACCGTAACTGATCTGACTACTCCTTCCTGTACACACTGCTCATCTGGATATCATCTTTTCACTGCTGTTTATTTTTCGGGAATAGCTTCACCTTTTTCAAAAATTTCATTTCTAAAAAATGGTCGCCTCACACTCACGACTACTGCTGATAGCACTGGTTTTTTTGATATGTCTTTAAATAATCTTAGTGTCGGTACTTATAGCTTTACGGTCTATTCTGAAGATTTACAAAGTAGACGATCAACCCCAGTCCCAGTTACATTCTTAGTATCTCAAAATGTACTCATTACAATTAATAATATTTTTTTATCTCCAACTCTTAGTCTGGATAAGACGATTCTTAGGCGAGGAGGTACTCTGGGTATCAGTGGATCAAATGCCCCACTCCATACAATTGTACTCTCTTTACAGGGGGGTACTTCTCAGGTATTCAATGTTACCTCATCGAATACTGGACAGTATCAATATTTTTTAAAAACAACATCACTAGCAGCAGGAACCTATACTATAACTGCGCGGGATGTGAATAATACTCAAATAAATTCATTAAGTGTTCCGGTTTCTTTTTCTATTATTGATGATGAAAAAACAATTACGACGTATTGCCCATCTTTTTTCCATGGTGATTTAAATTGTGATACACGTGTTAATCTTATTGACTTTTCAATATTATCTTACTGGTATAAACGGAAAAATCTGCCTCCTGGTATAGATTTAAATAGTGATAATAAAATAACACTTGTTGATTTTAGTATTATGGCCTCATACTGGACTGATTAATATGAATAGTATTCTTTTAAAGATACGTCTAGGGTGCGGACTGATTGGACTATTATTATATATGGCTCCATATGCCTTAGCTTCATCAGCAACGCTCACTTTTTCAAGTACTAATGTGAGCCTCCGTGAACAATTGTATGTTGACGTATTTGTTGATCCAGAGAATACGTCAATTAACGGTATCGATGGTCGGATACTCTTTAGTAAAGATATGCTTTCTTTTGTTCGTGCAGAAGAAGGGCAATCAGTGGTGACATTATGGATAGAGCCTGCTAAAGCTTTCGGAGATACGATTCTGTTTACTGGAATCATACCGAATGGATTTTTGGGAGTAATTGATCCTTTTAATACTACACTCAAGAAACCAGGTAAAATTATCCGTCTTGTATTTGAGGCTATAAAAAGTGGTACTGCTCGTGTTCAGATAGAGTCACTGATCGTCACAAAGAATGATGGTATAGGCACAGAGATACACGTACCTTCCATAGGTGATACGGTAGTGATTAGTCAAAATAGTAATGCCATTTTATATAAAAATCCTACTAGTTTAAATCCAGAACTCCACGCACAGGTGATTCGTGAGCCAATGTTATTTGATGGTAAATACGTCTTCATTTTTAATGCACGAGATAGTGAAAGTGGTATTGAGAATGTGTCAGTAAAAGAGGGTAGTCGTGAATGGAAAAAAGTTACCAGTCCTTATCTGTTGGAAGACCAAACACGACATAGTACACTATATATACAGGCAACTAATTTTTCAGGAAAAAGTACTCTTGTTATGATTGATCAATTGCCATGCACATTATTTTCTCCTCAGTATGGTATATTGTTTTTAGTTTGTATTATCTTACTTTTCATTCTACGTCGAAAATATGTACATACAAGATAAAAAACACTATAGCATAGTCCTTATCATTTCCTTTCTATTTTTTTTTGCTCCCACTTTTTCGGTGTCTGCTGCAACACTTACCGTGCAATCACAAAAAAATACATATACTGTCGGTGATACAATCATTGTTCGAGTGTTGGCAGCAAGTGATGTATCGATGAATGCTGCTTCAGGAGTACTTACATTTTTGCCACAATTTTTATCGTTAGTATCAGTGTCGAAAGAAAATTCTTTTGTTGATATGTGGTTAAAAGATCCTGTTGAAACACATGAAGATGGACGAGTTGTATTTGAAGGTGTTGGTCTTAAGGGATATAGTGGTAAGGAAGCTTTAGTGTTTACTCTTATTTTTAAAGCGACTTCACATGGGGTAGCACAGATTAATTTCTCATCAGCATTAATTTTGGCAAATAATGGGAAAGGAACCAAACTTACTTCAAGGACACATGGTCTTAATATTATTATACAACCGACTCCTCTTATACAAATACCAACGAGTAAAAATATTACTTTAAATCCTAGTTTAAACATTAGTCCAAATCCTGTTTTTATAGATACGAGTATGAGTTTAAATCATACGATAAGTCGAGTACCTTCATCTGTTGTTACAAAAAAATCTTTTTCTTCAATCAAAAGTATTTTTATTATTTTGGCAGTAGTTCTTTTCAGCAGCATGCTTATTTTTTTGATAGCATCAATTATTCATTCATCTCATGCATTGAAAGAAATTCTTAAAAAAAAGGTGGAACATATTGATGAAAAAGAAATCGATACTATTCCAAAACCTCCATATGCGTAAGGTATTTTACCCTTCCTTTTACTTACTTTTTTTGCTATACTAATTAGATATTTTACCTAAAATAGTATAGATTTTTAGATTTGTATGCCTAAAAAAGAAACAGCCAAAGATCAAAAAAAGCCACAGAATAAAGGGATATATGGAGCAAGCCAGATCTCAGTCCTTGAAGGTCTTGAGCCAGTTCGTCGACGCCCGGGTATGTATATTGGTTCGACAGGCGTCGATGGACTACATCACTTAGTCTGGGAAATTTTTGATAATTCTCGTGATGAAGCCATGGGCGGGTATGCTGATCATATTGAAGTAGTTCTCTTGCCGAACAATTCTATTCGCGTGGCTGATAATGGCCGTGGTATTCCTGTTGATATTCATCCAAAAACAAAAGTCTCAGCGCTTGAGACCGTCATGACGACACTTCATGCCGGAGGTAAATTTGGTGGAGATGATAGTGGTTATAAAGTTTCTGGTGGTCTTCATGGTGTCGGTGCATCTGTAGTGAATGCGCTTTCAATATACACTCAAGCCATGGTTCATAGAGATGGTGGTAAATATATTCAAGAATATTCACAAGGGAAACGTAAAGCGGCGGTCAAAAAAATTGGCACATCAAAAGAGCATGGTACTATTATTACCTTTACACCTGACGAAGAAATTTTCAAGCAAGTGAAGTTTGATTGGAGTACTATCGTGAACCATTTGCGGCAACAAGCATATCTCGTGAAAGGTTTGCGTATTGATATTATTGATGCTCGTGATGAGACACTGGCAACATCAGTACTTACGAAGCAAACACCAGTACTCAAAGATGAAGATGTTGTCTGGTTCTCTGACCTTACCCTCGAGGTTCCTCGTACCACATTCTATTTCGAAGGGGGATTAGTATCTCTGATTAAATTTTATAATAAATCTGCGAAGCCAGTGAACCCAACAGTGTTCTATGTTGATCGCGAAGAAGGTGATGTCGGTGTTGAAGTCGCACTTCAATATATTGATGATGTGAATGCTCATATTATTCCATTTGCTAACAATATTTATAATCCTGAAGGTGGAACACATGTCACTGGGTTTAAAACAGCATTAACACGTGTTATTAATACGTATAGTAAAAAGAATAATTTCTTAAAAGAAGCTGATGGTGCTTTTACGGGTGATGATGTTCTTGAAGGTCTCACTGTCGTTGTCTCTGTTAAGCTTCGCGAAATTCAATTTGAAGGTCAAACGAAAGCTAAACTTGGTTCAACAGAAGCCCAAGGTGCTGTTGCTACAGTCTTCGGGGAAGCTTTTGCAAACTTCTTAGAAGAAAACCCAGATGAAGCAAAATCTATTATAAATAAATCATTTCTGGCTCTTCGTGCTCGTAAAGCAGCTAAAGCTGCTAAGGATTCTATTCTTCGCAAAGGTGCACTTGAAGGTATGACACTTCCTGGTAAGCTTGCTGACTGCCAGACTAAGAGCGCAGAGGAAGCTGAAGTATTTATTGTGGAAGGAGATTCGGCGGGTGGTACTGCCAAGATGGGTCGTGATCGTAAGACACAAGCCATACTGCCACTGCGTGGTAAAATTCTAAATGTTGAGCGTGCACGCCTTGATCGTATGCTTGGTTCAGAACAGATTAAAAATCTGGTTATTGCAATGGGCACCTCGATCGGAGACACATTTGATCTTGAGAAAATTCGCTACCATAAAATTATTATCGCCACTGATGCTGATGTGGACGGTGCACACATTCGTACTCTGATCCTGACGCTTATGTATCGCTACTTCCGCCCTGTGCTTGATGCTGGCTATGTGTACATCGCCCAACCCCCACTCTTTAAGATTAAAAAAGGCAAAGAAGTATTCTATGCATATTCAGATGAAGAGCGCGACCGTGTGCTCGGTAAAGACGCACCTTCGATTGAAGAACTTCTCCAAGAGTCTGCCAATGAAGAGGGACAGGAAGTAGAAGTCGAGGTGGAAGAGGAAGACGAGAAAACAAAAGCCAAAAAAGCAACCAAGATTCATATTCAGCGCTACAAGGGTCTTGGAGAAATGAACGCTGAAGAGCTCTGGGAGACAACAATGGATCCGAGTCGACGTATACTGAAGCAAGTCAACGTCACTGATGCTGAAGATGCTAATAAAATATTTGATATGCTTATGGGATCTGAAGTGCCTCCTCGTAAAGCCTTCATTCAATCTCACGCCAAAATGGCGAACCTAGATATCTAAAATGGATACGAAGACCATTCTCTTTGTGTTTATTTATTCTAATCTTTTCGATATTAGAAAACTCAACTAATTTTATAACTTAGATTTAATTTCTTCTGCTAGATCAGCTTGGAAATCTTCGAGTGACATTTGAATCTTAGTTCCATCTCGTTTTTCAATAGTGAGAAGTCCGGATTCTTTTTCTTTCTCACCGAGGACTATTACATATGGTGTGTTCATTTTTTTTGCTTGGTGAATTCTTTTACCTAAGCTTTCATTACCAGCAATTTTTTCCGCACGGATGGATCCATTGCGTAATGCATCTAGTACCTTGTCTACTTCTTCTTCATGAATATCTCGGACTGGAATAATAGATACTTGGACAGGCGAGAGCCATGTAGGGAATATGCCGGCAGTATGTTCAATGAGTGTCGACATGAATCTCTCAATCGATCCCATGATAGCGGCATGGATCATGACGATTCGTTCTTTTTCTCCTTTTTCATTGGTACATGATAAGTCAAAACGCTCAGGCATGTTCATATCTAGCTGAATAGTGGCTACTTGCCACTCGCGCCCAATAGCATCTTTAGTCATGAAGTCTATCTTTGGTCCATAGAATGCAGCTTCACCAACTACTTCAAATAATGTATCACCCTTTTTTTCTACGAGAGATCGTAGCTTGCCTTCGGTCTCGTTCCATACTGCTTCAGTTCCAAGGTAGGCACTCATATTATTTTTATCATGTAACGAAAGTCGTGGATTTAGAACAAATCCAAAAGTTCCATAGAATATTTTTACAATATCATAAATTTTCTCCATTTCTAGTCCAGCGTCCTGCATTCTACAAAATACGTGTGCATCGTCTTGGGTAATAGACCGCACTCGTGAAAGTCCAGAAAGTTCACCAGTTTGTTCATCACGATATACTTTGGTTGTTGAGGCATAGCGCTGAGGAAGTTCTCGATAGCTCCATGGTTTACGATCATATATTTGTGTGTGGTGAGGGCAGTTCATCGGCTTCATAGCAAATTCGTGTCCTTCTCGAGTATTAATACGGAAAAGATCATCTTTGAATTTATCCCAGTGCCCACTTGTCTCATATAATTCTTTTTTAGTAATGTGGGGAATATCTACTCGCTCATAACCAGCTTTTTGTCGTAGTTCCCAGACAAAGCCATCAAGTAAATCTCTCACGAGTGTTCCACGTGGAGTCCATAAGGGAAGTCCAGCTCCGACAAGCTCAGAGAATGTAAAGAGGTCAAGTTCGCGGCCAAGCTTTTTGTGATCGCGAGCCCGAGCTTCTTCTATTTGAATGATATAGGTATCAAGTTCTTCTTTGGTATCAAAGGCTAGTCCGTACATACGCGTCAGCATTTTATTCTTCTCATTACCACGCCAGTAGGCACCAGCAATGCGGTCGAGCTTGAATGAATCACTCGGAATTTCTTTACTTGGATTCTCGATATGACCACCACGACACAGATCCGTAAATCCACCACATGTGTAGGCGGTTATTTTCTCTCCTCGACCGACAATTTCTTCGATGAGTTCATTTTTATAAATATTGCCAGCAAATAATTCCATCGCTTCGGCTTCGTTTACTTCTTTGTGGGTAAATTCAGTCCACTGTGGTAAATTTTTGAGCATTGTTGCCTCAATCTTTTTGAGATCTTCGTCGGTTACTTTATCAACACCAAAATCAAGATCATAGTAGAATCCATTATCAATAGCGGGGCCAAGTGTTGGCAATGCGTTCGGATAATGCTCAAGCACCGCTTGAGCTAAAAGGTGGGCTAGCGTGTGGCGCTTATGGGTAAGTTGTTCATTATCTTTCATATCTGGTCATCATAGCATAATTTGCATATTTCCAAAAAATAGCTATACTATCTACATGGTTATACGAATGCGACATACACGTTCTCATACAGGGAACCGAAGATCACACCACGCCTTAGCGGCAAAGACTTTTTCTGTCTGCTCACACTGTAAAGCACAGAAAGAGACTCACGTAGTCTGCACAAACTGCGGTTTTTATCGTGGACGCAAAGTTGTTGATGTAGTTAAAAAGGTAGAAAAGAAGCAGGCTAAAAAGAAAGCCAAGAGTAAATAAATACTCCATAGTTTGGGGGCGTCTCCTTGCTAACAATAACAGTGAGACGCACATAAGCTATATAAAAAACAATTATGGCAAACAGGCACCTTTCACGTTCAATTGTTCTCCAGACGCTCTTTGAGTGGGATTTCGGGGCAGAGACAGATATGGTTCCTGAAGTAATGATTGCTCGTAATATTGAAGAATTTGGTCCAGGACTCGATGACTCATCTTTTATGACTGAGCTTATGTTGGGTATCGTTAAGAAGAAAGCCATCATTGATGAGATTATAGAGAAAGCTGCACCCGATTGGCCTATTGATAAAATTTCTATTGTCGACCGTAATATTCTCCGTATAGGGCTCTACGAGCTTCTTTTCGGTGACCGCACTCAAGTGCCGCCGAAAGTAGCTATCAATGAATCTATCGAACTTGCCAAAAGTTTCGGCGGCGAGAACTCAAGTAAGTTTATTAACGGTGTTCTCGGTGGTGTCTACAAAGAAATTGGCGAACCCGGGAAAAATGACATCGGAGTATCGAAGAAAAAAGTGAAACAATTTGAAACTGATCCGGCCAAATTCCCCATTGAGAAAAAAGCTGGTGCGGTAGTGTATTCATATCACGAAGGGAATATCTACTTTGCTTTTGTGCATGATGTGTTTGGTTATTGGACACTTTCAAAAGGAGGTATCGAAGAAGGTGAAAATGAAGCAGAGGGTGCTATTCGTGAGATTAAACAAGAAATGGGGCTCACGATGAAAATTAAAGAAATACTTGGACGTAATGAGTACATTGCTAATCATCCAGAGAAAGGTAAAATTCGTAAGCAAGTCATATTTTTTCTTGGTGAATCAGAGTACACAGATATTATTCTTGAAAAAGGGACTGGTGGTCTTGATGATGCCAAATGGTTTGCGCTGGAAGAAATTCCTAATCTTAAAATGTATGACAATATGATCCCGCTTCTCACAAAAGCCGTCGAAATACTCACGAAATAATAATAAACTTTTATGATTGATTTATCACTATTCGAACAAAAGACGCACATCATCTTTAATAACAAGAAGCTTCTCGAACAGGCATTTATTCATCGTTCCTATATTAATGAAAATAATGGATCAAAGCTTTCACATAATGAGCGCTTAGAATTTCTTGGTGATGCAGTGCTTGAGCTTATTATCACTGACTATCTCTATCACAAATATCCTGATCGTGACGAAGGTGAGCTGACTGCGTATCGCTCAGCGCTTGTGAATGCCGTGACAATCGGTGAGACAGCTCAAGAGCTCGGCATGAACGATTACCTACTTCTATCAAAAGGCGAAGCCAAGGATTCTGGTCGCGCCCGCAGTTATATTCTTGCGAATACCTATGAAGCCTACATCGGTGCAGTCTATCTTGATCAAGGGTATGATGTCGCTCGTGATTTTATAAAAAAAACATTGTTTGACAAGATCAACACGATTGTTGCTCAGAAGTTATGGAGAGATCCAAAGAGTTTGGTTCAAGAAAAAGCACAAGAATATCTCGGAGTAACTCCCTCATATAAAGTTATCAGTGAAGCTGGTCCTGATCATGACAAGCATTTTACTGTTGGCGTATTCTTTACTGATACACATATCGCTTCAGGTAAAGGTAAATCAAAGCAGGAAGCTGAGCAAGATGCCGCTCGAGCTGGATTAGAAATTCAAAATTGGATTGACTAGTATGACGCTGAAATCAATTGAACTGATCGGATTTAAATCATTCGGCCGTAAGAGCATCGTGTCATTCACAACACCAGTAACGGCTGTTGTCGGCCCGAATGGCTCTGGTAAGTCAAACATCGTTGAGTCTATCCGTTTCGTACTTGGTGAGCAGTCAATGAAATCTCTTCGTGGTAAGGGCGGAGTAGATCTTATCTTTAAAGGTTCAAAATCGCTGCCAGCTTCGAATCATGCCAAAGTAACTATTACCTTTGATAATAGTCAGAAAATTTTCTCATTTTCAAATAGCGGTCTCGGGGTGTCACTCGACTATGATGAGATCATTATTAGTCGGGAAGTCTTTACGGATGGGGCGAATCGTTACAGTATTAATAGTACCGAAGTACGACTCAAAGATGTTGTTGACCTATTAGCCTCAGTGAATATTGGGAGCTCAGGTCACCATATCATTTCACAAGGTGAAGCTGATCGTGTGCTGAACACTTCAAATAAAGATAGGAGAGCAATGATTGAAGATGCGCTTGGGCTCAAAGTCTATCAATATCGCATTCGTGAATCAGAGCGCAAGCTTGATAAAACTATCGTAAATATGAAAGAGGCGCAAGCATCACGTCGTGAGCTTGCGCCCCACTTGGCATTCTTAAAGAAGCAAGTGCACATAGTTGAGAAAATGCGCGAGATGCGTGAAGATTTGAGTGCTCTCTATAAAACATATTTTTCGACAGAGTCAGCATATATTTATATAGAAACAAAAAGGCTTTCTTTATCTCGACATACACTAGAAAGCAAGCTTCGTGAGCTTGATATACACATGAGCAGTTTACATAAAAATAAAAGTGAAGAGAATACTGAGAGTGAGTATGTAAAACAAACGAAAGAACATGATTCAAAGCTTGT
>JAYVQT010000008.1:0-38848 GCA_043776915.1 Minisyncoccota bacterium
CTCTGTGCTTCGCACAGAGGCGCGTAGTGCGCGGGGAAACACTAGTCCTTCATTTTTTCTTGGAAATAGGTTCGTGCGAATGATATAATAACACCACCATACGAAACTTGTTCGGAATTAAGAATGCGGAGCGATTTTGCGGGAGCCAAAAAAATTATTTTTAAAGGTCAAACCTAGTGGGAATTGGAACCACTGTAACTTTGTCTTTACTCCTATTTTTGCATCTTTCCATACAGCACTTGGGTTTTTTAGATATCCCTCAAGGAACTCTAGCACTTCCTCGTAGTTTGTTTCTGTATTTGGTATAAGTATTCATGACGGAATTTCCCCCAGCATCTGTTATCCTAAATAATTCACTCAAAGCATTATAGAAAAATTTGGTAGCAATGGTACCATTAGGCCCCCCTAATAAATTTACAATTCTAGAAAAGGTTCTTTCGTATTTTGAAAATGTACTCAGTTAAAAAATTGAAAACCTGTACTGATCCTGTAAGGATCGAGATTCCTCTACTGTCATTTAAGAATAAATAATACCTAACCCTACCTGATGCATGGCATGTGTCTGTTTGATATGTATGGCATATCTCAATGGTATTCTAGTGAGTGGTGCGAAGCTATTGGGATATTACGGAAAGATTGACAAAATTATTATACTATGTAATAATTTACTTATAGATTGATCTTTATATGGTATGTATTGGTTCCTAGAGTAGAATAAGGTTTATTTTTTATTTTAGTCTTTTCTAGGAACCAATACATAAAACAATGGAAAAATTTAAAAGACATGCACTTATCATTATATTATTGATCTTTGCAGGAATCTTACTCTGTGCACCAGGGGCAAACCATAATCAGCAATTTTATGGAGTAGTTGCCTTATTATGGGCACTTCCTTCAATAAGACGCTCTCTCGCAGAAGAAAGATTCATAAAGAAAATTAAAAATACTGATTGGTATAAAAAATACAAAGAATAATACTACTTCTTGTCTTAAAAAAATTCAAAACCCCTATAGGGTTTTTATTTTTACCTATCAATTTATACTATGATAATCATACTCTTGTTAAGATACACAAGGCACAATATTATAACAAATAAAAGAATACCATATATAATATTCTTTGGATGCTGAATACGAATTTCAACAATCATCATGATAAGAAGTGCAATGAGCATACTCCACATAAATACTTTATAAATAGTATCAGTATAGGTCGGTATAAGAAACATATATTTCTGATACCATGAAGAATACTGAACTGGAGATGGCACTGCCTCCCCCGGAGTATAGGTATCGTTATTTTTTACTGCAATAAAATCTTTCGTGGTATCGATTGTTACCAAATTATTAACCTTAGTGACTAGAGGCTCATTTTTTGCTTCAGCTCCAAGAACAGCTGTAGTGATAGGAGTCGGAATTGGTACAACAGTGTTTGTATCTGAGGGAGAAGTTTGAGTGATAGTCTTTACTATCGAAGTTGGTTTAATTACTTTCGTTGTTACTGTTTTAGTAATCGCTGGAGTACCAAATGCTTGAACTACAAATGTTGTTGGTTGACCTTCATAGATAGCATCAATAGTGGCAACACCTATTTCAGTAAATTTATTATTGAGAATATTAGCTTTATGTGTCGGAGAATTAAGCCATGCATCTTCGACATTCACAGATTCAGTAAAATTTAGAGCCAAATTCTCTCCAGCATAAGAGAATGTGTATCCTGCTTTTTCAAACCAATACCACGGAGTCCGGCCTTCGGGACTGGTGTGCGCAAAGTAACCTAATCGAACCATATCTTCGGCCTTAAGCTTCGCGACGGCATCGAGTGTAGGGTTACGAGAGAGAGCATGCTCACTACGTGAGATACGGGCATCGTTCGTCAAGTCGACAAGGACTGCCGGCAACACCGTGGCCATCATGTCACTACTCTTAATGTAAAGATGTGTACTTGCTGAGATAGAGAATAACACAATAGCTATTATGGCAATGAAAGTAACCGACACTTCTTGAAAAAAGTGTGGCGTATAGTTGTTATGTTGGTGAGGAATAAAAAAGTGTTTAAGAGTTTGTATTATTCTATTCATTGAGTTTGATTATAACACATAATAATATATAAGCAAATATGTACTACTTTCTTAATGCAAGAGACAAAATATGATGTATAAATTCCGACATGCTTGAACCAACAGCCGCAAGAGCTTTCGGCGTGAGTGAAGTATCAGAAAGCCCGGGAAGTGTATTAACTTCAAGCGCATATATTCCCTTCTTAGGATGAATAATAAAATCACTTCGTGAATAATGATCAAGATTGAAACCAGTATGAATAAGTGATGCCAAATGGATAAGCTCGTCTTTCTCAGGCGTACTAAAATTACCCGGGCAGACTTCGGCTTCTTCGGAACTTTGACCATACTTCACTTCATAATCAAAAAAGACTTTATTCTTAGGAATTCGTATCTCAATCGGCGGAAGAACATACATTTTCTGATTGCGAAAACCTTCTATCACTGGAACTGTCGCTTCTTTACCTTCAATCATCTCTTCGATAAAAAGATTGCTGTCATTACTAATACCTTCATAGAGGGCACTCTCGAGCTCACTAAATGTTTTACAGACTTTGACACCGACAGATGAGCCACTTGAGACAGGCTTGACGACCCACGGTGGTGCCATCTTACTCCAGACATGTCTTGCTTGATTCTTGGCACGACCCTCAACAGATTGTTCAATGTTGTCTTCTTCTGTTTTATATAAAAGATAGTGCGGTGTTTTAATACCGAGCACCTTGAACTGCTCTTTAGCTAAGATTTTATTATAGCCAAGTGCTGACGCAAAGGCACCGCTTCCGGTATACAGAATTTTCCATTGGTTAAGCATTTGCTGAACTTTGCCATCTTCTCCAAAGTCACCATGGAGCGCATTAAAGATAACATCGACATTGTTCGAAATATGCTCGAGTGTCGTCGGCTTGCCATGCATATGCCAGACTCCTTGTTTATCTATTAAGATATCTATCGGCTTATATGTTTGATTCAGCTTGTCGCCTCGCAAATGCGAAAGAACATTGCCGCCAGTATTAAGCGACACGTCATACTCAGAGCTCGGACCTCCGCGAATAACTCCAACTCGTATCATGTAAATAGTATATCATTATTTCAAAAAATTTTTATTTCTTTTCTGTTTGTGAAAGGTAATCGCAAAGCGATGAGCTTCGCTGTTGGAAAGTAAGATTGCTTGTTTGTATTTGTGAATAATTTCTTCATCACCCATCAGTGCTTTGGCTTTATGTCGATCGTCTTTGACTACTGCTACAATCGGAATAGAGAGAGCATACTCACTAAGCACTCGCTTGGCGACATTAACTTGAGCGGTGCTACCATCAACGACAACTAAGCTCGGCATCCCCCACTCCATATGGCGAAAGCGACGAGTGAGGACTTCTTCGAGTGCTCCCGTATCATTTACACCTGTTTGACTGCGAATGATGAACTTCTTGTATTCATGCTTGACGACTTCTGTATCTTCGACGACAGTCATAACCCCAACCATATTCTTACCAGCCATGTGAGCGATATCATAAGCCTCAATTCTGTACGAAGAACTGTTATTAAAATATTTCTTTTCGATTGATGACACTGGATCTTCTTTAAGGAGCGACACGTCATTGATATGCTCAAGTGCAAAAATCTTTTTCTTTATATCCCCTGCTTTTTCAAACTCTCTTGTATGTGCAAAAGCCATCATTTCTTTTTTTAGATTTTGAACTATCTTCTTTTTTTTACCAGCAAAAAATAATTTTAGATTTATGATATTTTTTTTATATACAATTTTAATTTCACGACTACTGACATCTGGAGTTAATCCAAGCTGACGATAGAATTCAAAATTATCACGTTTGGCAGATTGCGCATCAATATAAGGGAAAATCTGACGAATAATCTTCATTGCTTCGCGAAGCTGTAGACCATTGGGAAATGGTCCGTATGTCGCTTGATACTTTTTGCTTGTTACTTCTTTTTGTATATTACGCCCACGAATAATAAGAACGTGAGGTAATTCTGCGCGAGTAATACATACATAGTTGAAGCTTTTATTGTCTTTCTCTTTTGTATTATATTTTGGTTGATGCTTCTTTATTAGACTGGCTTCTAATATAAGCGCTTCTAGGACACTATCAGTTTCTTGCCATTTAAGACTTGTAGTTTGCACTGTCATATCAAGTATTAATGGCCCACGAGTAGCGATCAAGTCACTAGAGAAATAGCTCCGTGTGCGGTCGCGAAGTGAAGTAGCTTTCCCGATATATAAAAGATTTTTCCCTTTATAAAAGAAATACACACCAGGTTTATCAGGAATATTAAGCTTTTTTAATTCTTGACTTTTCATATAATATATGATATTATCATAAAAAAACTTTTTTGTAAAATTTTTAAAAATTTAATATATGAAAAAATTAATTTTTGTCTTAATATTTATAGCAACAATAAGCATATTCGTGTGCATATATATTGCTCCACAACTTACTCTGTGGACTGCCTACGGTCAAAACAATACCAGAAATGCTATTGTTTTTATTACAACTTTTACTATTTGCAAACCTCTGGCATATATCACAGTAAAAATTTCAGAATTTATTCCTGACTAATTTTATCATCATTAAAAAAACAAACAATGAAAGCAAAAAAATTCTTCCCTGTTTGGGTTTATTTTATTTTTATATTAGGTGCATCAGGAGGTGCAACCCTAATATACGCAGAAGAACACCCCAGTACAAAGATTTACAAGATAGTTACTAATCTAGGTTTCCATTTAAGAAAGTAACTTCTAAAAAGAAAAATTGTTAAAGCATGTGCAAGCATGCTTTTTTTATTTCCGCTTTAGCACCTTCTTCAAATATTTCCCCGTATAACTGCCTGGTGTATTTGCTACTTCTTCTGGTGTACCATGAGCTACAATCTTTCCACCGCCGGTTCCGCCTTCAGGTCCGATATCAATAATATAATCTGAGCACTTGATGATGTCCATGCTGTGCTCGATAAGAACGACAGAATTACCTTTATCTACCAATTTATTTAATACTTCCAAAAGTTTAGCAACATCATCGTAATGAAGTCCCACTGTCGGCTCGTCGAGAAGATAAATTGTCTTCTCCAAGTGTGGTCGATAAAGTTCCGAAGATATTTTGACGCGCTGGGCTTCCCCGCCTGAGAGAGTCGTCGCTGACTGACCAAGCTTCACATACCCAAGCCCGACATCCATCAGAGTTTTCAAACGATCATAAATAGCTGGTATTTCTTCAAAGAAAACTACCGCTTCTTCAACTGACATCTGTAAGACTTCATAAACATTCTTTTTATTATATTTTATAATCAAGGTCTCTTTATCAAAACGCTTCCCCAGGCAGACATCACAAGTGACATAGACCGTCGGCAAGAAGTGCATCTCGACCGCTATCTCGCCATTACCTTCGCAAGCTTCACAGCGACCACCTTTGACGTTGAAAGAGAATCTATTTGATTTCCAGCCGCGAAGCTTGGCATCTTCGGTCGAGGCAAACAGGTCGCGAATATGTGTAAACGATCCGGTATAGGTCGCAATATTTGAGCGTGGAGTTCGGCCAATCGGTGATTGGTCGATAAGAATTGCCCGTGAAAGATATTCGGTACCAGTAAATGAAGCACAGTTGTAAACGGTAGCGCTTCGATACTTGCGCTCATAGCGAGTCTGGAGATTCTTGTGCAAGATCTCATACATGAATGAACTTTTACCCGATCCTGAAACTCCGGTGATGACTACCATTTTACCAAGTGGCACTTCGGCATTTAAGTTATCGATATTGAACACTTTACCACCAACTATTTTGAGTGAACCCTTATCATTAGTGCGTCTTTTTTCTGGAACTTCTATTCTGATTTCATTTCGTAGGTAGCCGAGTGTACGCGACTTTGATGGATTAGTTTTTGCTGACAATAACGGCTCTAAATAATCAGAGACAATCACTTGCCCGCCATGAACGCCGGCTTTCGGACCGATATCGATAATATAGTCAGAAGCGTAGATAGTATCCTCATCGTGCTCAACAACGATAATCGTATTACCAAGGTCACGCAAGTCTTCAAGTGTTTTTATCAAGCGTTCATTATCCCTCTGGTGAAGTCCAATCGTCGGCTCATCGAGGACGTAAAGCGCCCCAACCAGTCGTGAGCCGAGCTGTGAAGCAAGCCGAATACGCTGAGCCTCTCCTCCTGAAAGAGTGTGCGCCTTACGTGCAAGTGACAAGTAGTCGAGACCAACATTAAGTAAGAATTGAATACGTGCTTCAATTTCTTTGATGACTACTTTTGAAATTTCTTTCTCTTGCTCATTAAGCTCAAGCTCGATGAAAAAGTCCGCTACTCCTGTTATGGAAAGGTTTGTGATATCAACAATATTTACTTTCTTGCCGAGAAAGACATGTAGAGCTTCTGTACGAAGACGCGCCCCACTGCACGTATCACAAGGTTCGGTACCACCAAAATATTTTGATCCGAGGCCGTTACAATCAGGGCAGGCACCGTACGGAGAGTTGAAAGAGAACAATCGTGGCTCAACTTCTGGGAATGAGAAGCCATCATTTGGGCATGCGAACTTGGAAGAAAGTAAAAATTCTTCTTCATTAATCTTAATAATCACAAGCCCTTCCGACTCAACAAGTGCACGCTCAATAGACTCAGAAAGTCGCATGCGACTATCATCTGGAGTATCTTTGAACTCATGAATCTGAAATGCATCAACAAGGACTTCGATATCATGCTGTTTCGTCTTTGAGATATCGATACGCTCGCGCAGATTCTTCATATCACCATCGAGGCGCACTTTCTGAAAACCTTTATTCAGTAAATCATAGAGGAGCTGGTAGTACTCGCCTTTACGTCCTCGTACCACTGGAGAGAGTATCTCAATCGGTGTCTCGTCCCATTCAATACCCAGGACTTTCTTCTTCGATCCTTTCATTCCAGGTGCAGTGGCACTACCGCTCGGCTTCTTGTGACTTTTGATTTTACTAAGAGCGAAATTCATGATCTCTTCATTTGAGAGCTTTTTAATCTCATTATTACAGATCGGACAGTGGGGTCGTCCAATACGCGCATACAGCACACGAAGGTAATCATATATCTCAGTAATCGTCGCTACAGTTGAGCGCGGGTTATTGGAGCGCGATTTCTGATCAATAGAAATAGCTGGTGACAGGCCAGTTATCTCGTCGACATCGGGCTTTGGCATTTGATTTAAGAATTGGCGAGCATAGGCTGATAGACTTTCGACATACCGACGCTGACCTTCGGCAAAAATAGTGTCGAAGGCAAGCGAGCTCTTGCCCGAGCCTGACATACCAGTAATAACCACCATTTTATTCCTTGGCATTTCAACATTTATATTCTTCAAATTATGTGTCCTAGCACCTTTGATTATGATTTTATCGTGTGTATCTTTTTTCATATTTTTGTGGGGCCTGCCCCGTTAGAAGTAGGCGGTAAACTCCCGCCGTTATGTTCTAACGGGGGTATATCGATATTTAACTATTCGTATTATATCACCTTATTTTAGTTTGACAAAACTCGAATTTAATAGTAAATTAAAGAAAAATTTGATAACCATCTATGTATTAAAATAGATATAAAACTAAAAATTATGATAAATTCAAATTCAAACCTTTCGTCTGTCTATAACGAAATTAAAAATCTATTTTTAGAAAAAGACTCTTATGAAGTTGCTCTAGAAAAATCCAAAATCTTGGCTAAAGAAATGGGGTTTTATCATGAGGTAGATCAATCTTCCTATTCTGCTTTTTGTCAAAAAATTGAAAATAGTATTATAAATCCTACCCATATCGAAGCTGATCGATTTGAAAAACTCCTCTTTGGTTTTTACTGGGAAACAAAAGAAATACAACATAAGTTTCGGGAAAATATTATTTCATATAAACTCTTTGAAATTTTAAAGAAAAAAAGGTGGGAAAAATAAAAAAAATAGACAATCAAAACACCCTGCTAACGCAGGGTTTTTTATTTCTCCATTCTCTTTTTTAATACCATTATTTCATCTCGTAGAATCGCAGCGGTTTCGAAGTCGAGAGTTTTCACTGCGCTGTTCATTTCTTTTTCTTTTATTTTTATTATCTTATCGTAGACAGTTTTATTACGCTCTTCATCTGAAATAAGCAAATTCTTCACAGAATCTTTTTCAGTCTTGCCTTTTTTATTCTTATCTTTACTAAATGCTTTCTTAAAGAGCTCCACATCCAGATCAAGCTCAGCATTTACAGCCTTCTCGTGCTTATTCTCAAGCTCCTCGGTAATATCTTTAATCTTTTTTATAATTGTTTTCGGTGTAATGCTATGCTTCTTATTATGAGCGACTTGAATTGTCCGACGACGATCAGTCTCACTTATCGCACTCTCAAGCGACTTCGTCATGACATCTGCATAGAGAATAACTTTTCCTTCCACGTTGCGAGCAGCGCGACCAATAGTTTGTATAAGTGATGTTTCAGAGCGTAGGAATCCTTCCTTATCAGCATCAAGAATACCAATAAGCGCGACTTCCGGTAAATCTAAACCTTCACGAAGTAAGTTCACACCAACAAGAATATCCATCTCCCCTTTCCGGAAGGCAGTCAAGATTTGAATACGCTCAATCGTTTTTATCTCACTGTGAAGATACGCAGCTTTGATACCTTTTTCTTTTAAATATATCGAAAGATCTTCAGCCATTCTTTTTGTCAGCGTTGTGGCGAGCACTCGAAAACCTTTCTTGATCGTTTTCTCCGCTTCAATAATAAAGTCCTGGATTTGGCCTGAGTATGCTTCGCCTGCTGACACTGGTCGTACAACAACTTCCGGATCAACGAGACCAGTCGGGCGAATAATCTGCTCTACAATCTGCTCGCTCACTTCTCGTTCGAGCTTTGAGGGTGTCGCTGATACGTACACAACTTGTCCAATGCGCTCTTCAAATTCGGGATATTTGAGTGGACGATTATCTTTTGCAGATGGTAGACGAAAGCCGAACTCAACAAGTGTATTCTTGCGAGATGCGTCGCCTGCATACATACCATTCAACTGTGGGAGCGTCACGTGCGACTCATCGATAATAGTCAAAAATCCACTTTTAGGAAAATATGAAAGTAATGTCTCTGGTGCTTCACCTTCACTTTTGCCAGACATATGACGAGAGTAATTCTCAATCCCATTACAATAGCCAATCTCGCGAATCATAGCCAGATCATACGTGGTTCGGCGCTTGATACGTTCAGCTTCAAGTAGCTTCCCTTCTTTCTCAAACTTTTTCAATTGAATAGCGAGCTCAGCTTTGATAGCTTTAAGAGCTCGGGCACTTTGCTCTTTATCTGTAATGAAATGCTTGGCTGGAAAGAGGAAGATATGTTGCTCTTCGGAAATAATATGCGATGATACTGGGTCAACTTTGGCAATACGTGAGATGACACCGAGAGCAAACTCAATTTGATAGACCCACGTCTCTGACACTGGCATGACTTCAACCTTCGGACCAATCGATCGAAACTGACCAGAATTTATATCAGCATTAGTACGCTCGAAATGTACATTAACAAGTTTCTTCATAAGCGACGTGCGATCAAGCTTCATACCATGCTCAAGTTTTAAATTTACTTTTTCATATTCTTCTGGAGATCCAAGTCCATAAATACATGAGACCGATGCAACAATGATCACATCTTGGCGCGTCAGAAGAGCTTGTGTGGTAGCGTGACGAAGACGATCAATCTCTTTATTGATCTGAGCATCTTTTTCTATATAGGTGTCACTCGCCGGCATATAGGCTTCTGGCTGGTAGTAATCGTAATATGAAACAAAGTAATGCACAGCGGCATCGGGAAAAAAAGCTTTGAACTCTTGTGCGAGCTGTGCAGCCAAAGTTTTATTATGAGCAATGACTAGCGTCGGCTTATTCCACTCTTCAATAACATTCGCCATAGTAAAGGTCTTCCCTGTACCAGTCGCTCCAAGAAGTGTCTGCTTCTTCATACCTTTCTTTAAACCCTGAAGTAACTCTGAAATAGCTTGAGGCTGATCACCATCAGGTTTATATTCACTCTTTAATATAAATACTTTACTTGGCATAGTCTTGTAAAAATTCTTCCTTAAAAGCAAAAAATGTATCGTTTAAAATTGCTTCGCGCATCTGGTCTACCAGATGGGTTATAAAGTATACATTATGAATCGACGAAAGTGTAGCCGCTTCCATTTCCTTGGCTCGAAATAAATGAGAGATATATGCAAGCGTATAATTTGTGCACGTATAGCATTCACACCCTTTATCAATAGGGTTAAAATTACTGACAAACTTGGCATTGAGCATATTTATCTTGCCATGCTTAGTAAAAAGCGTACCGTTGCGAGCAAGCCTAGTCGGCCCAACGCAATCAAACAGATCAACGCCATTCTCAACACCCATAAATAAATCTTCTGGCTCACCAATGCCAAGCAAATGTCGTGGCTTTTCTTCGGGCAGTATTTCATTCACCCACTTCACCGCAGTCGACATGTCTTCCTTAGTAAATGAGCCCCCAATACCGAAACCATCAAAGTCCATTTGACCAATAATATCAGCAGATTTTTTTCTCAGAACTTCTGACCTGCCACCTTGAACTATTCCAAATAGTGCTTGCGGAAGCCGAGAAAGTTGCCGAGGCAAATGGTCTGGCTTGCCAACAGCAGATCGGACAGGAGATCCGAGAACCTGAGAATGAGCAACTTTCTCGGCTTCCCTTTTCTTGTGTTCTTCAACACTTCTTTTCGCCCACGCATGCGTGCGAGAAAGGGCTTCATCTTGATAACTTTCATTTTCAGTCGGCGAAGTACATTCATCAAACGCAAAAATAATATCGGCACCTAAGTTGTGCTGAATCTCAATTGATTTCTCAGGAGTAATATAGTGAAGTGAGCCATCGAGATGTGATTTGAAAGATACACCATCATTACTAACTTTCGCAAGTGGAATGATGCTGTCGATGGAGCGCTCTGGGATTAAAAAATTTGGATCAGTAATTGAAGTGACTTTTGAAATCTCTTTGCCATACGCGGCACCAAGTGAAAATACTTGAAAGCCACCTGAGTCAGTCATCATCGGTCTGTGCCAATGCATAAATGTATGCAAGCCTCCAGCATCACGGATTAATTCATCTCCCGGCTGTAAATATAAATGATAAGTATTGGCAAGAACGACTTGACTACCAACATCCCGAAGTTGCTCGACAGTCATAGCTTTGACCGTTCCCTTTGTGCCAACAGTAACGAAAGCTGGGGTCAGTATGACTCCGTGAGGCGTCTCAAGCACACCAGCCCTCCCTAAACGAGAAGAGAGCTTCTTTTTTATATTGAAATTAAAATTCATGAGTATATATTAGCTTTTCTTTACTTGTACCCATTTCAGACTTTGAATATTAATTGGTGAGTGTAATATAACTTTTTTAACAGGATCGGTTGGTGGTGATATAACTCCATCAATAATAGCAATAATATCTCGTGCAGCACCTGGAAGTATGACCATTGTTCCCGTTTCAGACGAAAGATCGGTCGGAATGATCATTTCAAAATTACCACCACCGCGCCCAACAAGCTCGACAGTCGCATTTGATCCGTCAATAATTGCTTCAGTTATCTTGGCAGGATTAGAATAAAGGACTACTAAAGAATTTTTCTCATAAACGGTACTAACCTCACCTATCGGTGCTGTACCATTTGCAAATACCTGTTGTCCTTCTAAAATACCTAACGTACTACCAACATCTATAATAATCGTATCGTATGGTGAGCGATTTGGCTTTACTAAAATATTTGCAAGTATAAAGACACTCTTCTCTGGAATTCGACCGAACAATGCTTTAAGTTGCTCATTTTCAGATTTTAAAATACTGTAATCAATCAGCGAGGTTTTGAGATTAGCATTTTCTTTTTTCAAAATATCGTTCTCGTGAAATACAGAAGCTTTCGTACGGATAAAGTAGCCAGCATTCTCGGTACTCGTCACAACACTATTCTCAGCTTTCCACAGTGGTTGACCTATAATGTGTAGTAATTTTCCTGACCACGCTAACATACCCGTGATAAATAAAAGTAAATAAACGCCAAAAATAATTACATTTTGGATGAGAGTTCGCTTTTGAGCTATGCGTTTTTTATCGCGGAATTGATACATCATCAGTATTAACTAATACTTCTTGAAAATTTTCAAAATCATCAAGAATAACTCCTGTCCCTCGAGCCACAGCCGTCAGCGGATCTTCGGCAACATACACAGGAATCTTAAGAGCACTTGCAATAAGAACATTCAGTCCTTGAATCAAAGCACCTCCACCTGAGAGAATAAGACCGCGGTGCATAATATCAGAAAGTAATTCTGGCGGAGTCGTCTCAAGCACTTCTTTGATGCCATCTACTAGACTCAAAATTGACGGCATAATAGCTTCACGAATATCTGAGTCAGTAATAATAACTTGACGAGGCAGTCCTGTGACCAAGTCTCGGCCTCTGACTTCAGCTTCGATCGGATCACCTTCTATAATCGAACCGATAGCAATTTTGACATTCTCGGCAGTCCGCTCACCAATTAATAATTTAAATTCATCTTTCATGTAGTTAGCAATATTGGCATTGAGTAAATCGCCGGCAATTTTTAAATTCTTTGAGCGTACGATGCCTCCAAGTGAAATAACAGCAATATCAGTGGTCCCGCCACCAATATCAACAACGACTGAACCAACAGCGTCTTTGACCGGCAGACGAATACCAACAGCGGCACTCATTGGCTCTTCGATAATATAGACTTCACGAGCCCCGGCTGAGCGAGCTGCATCTTCCACCGCGCGAATCTCGACATTCGTAATACCCGTCGGCACCCCGACAAGCACGCGAGGACGAATAAACTTCTTCGATATTTTCTCAGCCTTACTGATCAAATATGAAAGCATTTCTTCAGTCACTTCGAAGTCAGAAATAACGCCATCGACAATTGGCCGTACGGCGCGAATATGGCTTGGCGTACGCCCGAGCATTTGCTTGGCTTCAGCACCAACGGCCACAATCTGACCAGTCTTTTGATTCACCACGACGACAGACGGCTCATTGATGACAATGCCGTGGCCTTTCAAGTAAACAAGTGTATTGGCCGTCCCCAGGTCAATACCAATATCGTTCGAAAACATTTTGTATAATCTTTTAAACATAATAAATACCTACAAGCCTTTCACTTTTAGTACCTCGAGCAACTCTTGGGATGCGACAATTTTCCCGCCTTCTTCAGTTCTCTTTTTTAATTCATATCCACCATCAGCTAAACTGCGCTTAGAAACCACCACGCGATACGGAATACCTATAAGGTCAGCGTCGGCAAACTTCTCGCCAGCACTAATATCTACCCGATCATCAAAGAGCACTTCGATATTTTTCTCGATTAATTCCTGATAGAGTTCTTCGGCACTTTTTCTCACATTATCATCTTCACCAAGAATAAGTACGTGGACGGTAAATGGGGCAATAGATTCTGGCCAGATAATACCCTTGTCGTCAGACAAAACTTCCACAACCGTCCCCATCAGACGCCCTGGGCCAATACCGTATGACCCCATAAAGACTGATTTCATTTCACCTGTTTCTGTTTGGTATGTTAAATCAAGGGCATCAGAAAAACGAGTTCCCAGGGTAAAAATATTACCCACTTCGACTGCTCTATTCTCAACAAGTGTATCTTTTGAGAGTCCAAGACTTTCAATAACTTCGTCATTATATACTTCTTTATTTATGGCAATGCCTTTATTCTCATCAACGTATATAGTATCTTCGCCAGCACCGCTAATAGTCTGGAATTCATGGGAAAATTTTGAGAACATTCCGCCTGATGCAAACGTCAGATACGTGAGATGACCAATACCAACACGCTTGAAAATATTCTTATAGGCTTCTTTTGATTTTTCATAGAAAACAGTATGCTCATCTTCATTTTTGGAAAAAGAATAAAGATCTTTCATAATAAATTCACGAGTACGCATGATGCCACTTTTTGCACGTGTTTCATTGCGAAACTTTGTCTGGAGTTGATAAACATAGAAAGGTAGGTCACGATAAGAGCTAACAAAATTTTTAAGCATGTTCGTCATGGCAGCTTCATGGGTAACTGCGAGGCCAAGCTCAGTGTCATTTTTTAATTTTGTCTTGAACCAGACATCCACTTGTGCATCATCCCATTGATTGGTCGGCTCCCATGTCGCGCGCTCTTGGAGTGATGTCATCGTGACTTCTTGGCCACCAAGGATATTCATTTCTTCTCTGATAATATTTTGAATCTTATTCAACACTCGTAAACCAAGCGGTAAATACGAGTAGACCCCGGCCATTTCCTTATTTATAAAGCCTGCTTTAATAAGAAGCTCAGCATTAAGTGAGACCTCATCCGCTGGTGACTCTTTCTTTGTTTTCGTAAATAGTTGTGATTGCTTCATATGACTCATACTACCGCAAATGAACTTATATTCAAACCAAAGAGGTCTTGCCTCTTTGGTTATTTGGTTAAGTTAACTTTAACCACTCATATATCTCTTTTTTAAATATATTTGGACTAACAAAATAATTTGGGAAATCAGTTTTTGATAAAATCTTTAAAAAAACTCTTTTATCATTTGAATAATCTAAATAACTTGAATACTGATAAGAGTTTAAATATTTGATAGTTTCAACTCTATTCTGTATCCCCTTCTCTTTCCAAACCTTATCTATAAGCTTTATAGGATTTAGATGTATATATGAATATACATATTTTAAATACCTATTAGAACTTGCGTGCTGCGATTTAAATTTACCCTCAAACAAACTACCGGTTCTTTTATATTTTTTATTGAAATACATGACGTATCCAGTTGATAATTTTTGCATAAACTTACTAATCCCTCTTTCCTGATTTTCTTTTATTAGAATATGAAAATGGTTCGGCATTAAACAATAGGCGCCAATACTTACTAAAGTATTTTCTCTATTAAAATTAAATACATCTGTTGTAATAAATTGCAAAGTGACAGATCGAGTCGTATTTAGCACAAATAACAATCTCATAAAGTGAGTATAATCTTCTTTATCTAGAAATATTTCCTGTTTATTATTCCCGCGATTATAAATGTGATAATATTCGCCAGGAACTAATTTAACTTTTCTTATAGACATATTCCATAGTATACAAAATACTACCAAAGAGGCAAGACCTCTTTGGTAGTATTTTTATATTATTATTTATTTATAAAAAAAGACCACTCAATGCTAATAATCAAATGGTCTATATCCACACTAATTTGAGTGCAGGGATTGCTGTTTTTACTTTGAGGATATCACCTACTCTTATTCTCTTGCTTTGCTTTTCCATAACAAAAATAACTGATCCATACCTTTTAAATAGAATTTCTACCAACGAAATCAGTATACCGACGCATGAACATTGAATATGATCTTCATTGTCATGAAACATATTCTTTTGAAGGGCTGATTGCTTACCTGATTTAAGAATTCCTCTTGAATAATTTCTTAAACTATTCTCGAAAATTATCTTAGTATTCTCAGGTAATTGGGGTAGTTCATTTTTTCGTGTAAAATTTTCTTTTTTAGCCAACGGCAGACTTTTATATGTATCAATTACATCTAAAGTTTTAACTCCAATCTGGTCAAAAAAGATAATCAGGTCTGTGTCATTGTTAAGTAATGACTGACCATGCTGTAATGGGCTAGTTTCAAAGAGAAGAGAATCTTTCGTAATTAAATGATTTCCTGCAATTATTGCTGTTTTCATTGATATAAATTTTTAATTATTATAGAACAGAATATACTTAAATGTCAACCTAGCTAAAACCCTTATTTTATGATATATTTTTGATACGTTCCGTGAGGAGCTTTTTCATTTAAAGCAACCTTGTAAACAAGCTGAAATGCTTAAAAACGGAGCATTATAAACTAATTAACCCTACATCAGGGATATAAAAATGACTACACAAAATTCAATTGTAGAGAAGATGTTTCAAGCCGGGGCACATTATGGATACTCAAAGAGTCGCCGTCATCCATCGACAACACCGTACATTTTTGCAACCAAAAATGGTGTTGATATTATTAATATTGAAAAGTCATACGACCTTCTTGAAAAAGCTCTCGAGAAGGTCACAAAGCTCGCTGCTAGTGGTAAAACAATTCTCTTTGTCGGAACTAAAGCTGAAGCTCGTCAGCAAATCATCAGTGCTGCACTTGCCCTCAACATGCCATACGTTTCAGAACGCTGGGTTGGCGGATCACTAACAAACTTCCCTGAAATCAAAAAGCGGATCACCAAGCTCCTTGACCTACGTGAACAGAAAGAGAAAGGTGGTCTTGATAAATACACAAAGAAAGAACGACTTCTTATCGACCGCGAAATGGATGACATGACCAAGAACTTCCAAGGTCTGACTGGTATTACTCGCACACCAGATGTCCTTTTTGTCATCGATCCAAAGAAAGAACACATTGCTTGTACTGAGGCTCATAAAATGGGTCTTCAGATTATCGCCCTTCTGAACACTGACTGCGATTTCAAGAAAGTTGAGTTCCCTATTATCGCAAATGACGCTTCAGTCATGAGTATTAGCTACTTCATAGATGAAGTGAGGGATGCGTATACTCGTGGAGCCAAAGGTCTGGCTGAGAGCAAAGTTACTAAATAATAAAATATTTAAATAAATTATGTCTATAAAAATCACTGCCGAGTTAGTCAAAGAATTACGTGATGCGACAGGAGTGTCTGTTATGCAATGTCGCAACGCTCTTGAAGAAGGCGAAGGTGACATGGAGAAAGCCTTAATCATCTTAAAAAAGAAATCGAGCTCAATCGCTATGAAGAAATCAGACCGCGTGGCGCATGACGGTATTATCGTGGCGCGTGAAGCATCCAATAAAGTGATACTTCTGACCCTTCACTCCGAGACTGACTTCGTGGCGAAAAATGATGACTTTACAAAGCTTGCAGCTGAGCTCGCAGGCATAGTGTTGAGTGAGGGAATAGAAGCAATGAAAATAAAATCACCAGAGATGATTAATCCAGTCATTCAAAAAGTTGGTGAGAAAATAGAACTTGGTGACGTAGAAGAAATAACTGGTGACGTTCTTGGGAGTTACGTCCATGCTGGTAAGAGTGCGACCGTTGTATCCCTTTCAACTGGAACTGCTGAACTTGCCAAAGATATCGCAATGCATATTGCTGCTATGAAGCCTGTATTTACAAATGCAAATGAAATCACCGATGAAGATCGCAAAAAAGTGATTGAAGTATTTGAGAAAGAAGTTGCTGAATCTGACAAACCGGAAGATATTAAAAAGAAAATGCTTGAAGGAAAAATATCAACGTACTTCAAAGAGCAAACATTGATGGATCAATCCTTTATCAAAAATCCTGATGTGACGGTCGGCAAGCTACTTGCAGACAAGGGTGCGAATCTGGTACGCTTTATACGGATGTCTATTGGATAAATTATGCTACTTACTACTATTCTTATTTTCTTTATCACGATTATCATCGCCTTCGGCATGCTTGCATTTCGCGCATGGGAGATACGAACAGCGCGAGTGAGTATATCTGAAAGTACTGACAAAATAGAGCCTGACTTGTCGTTTAGACATGTTGAGAAAAGTATGCTATATTTGACCAAGCATATAGTACAGAGTATCGTGCTTGCTCTAGCAAAATGCTGGTTTATCATTACGACAAAGATAAAAAAGTGCGTTACTGACAAATGGCCATATTACTTCCAAAAGAAACCCGAAGTATCAGCTGAGCATGCTAAGCCATCATTCTTTAAGAAAGCAATTCTTGAATCAAAAACAAAGATCAGAAGAATAAAAGAGAAGGTTAGAAGAGAGCACGAATAAAATTTTAAAACATACGCCGCTTTAGCTCAGTTGGTAGAGCAACACTTTTGTAAAGTGAAGGTCCTCAGTTCGAATCTGAGAAGCGGCTCCATTCCACACATTAAAACACTCACAATAGTGAGTGTTTTAATGTTGTATTTAATGTGACCCAGTAGTAATTACTGAATTGAGAGCTGGTATATCTGTATTTTTAGTTGTTTTTGGATTTTCTTTTTTCTTAATAGATTGGAGTTGTGGGAACGTTTTTTCAACTTCCTCAACACTTTGGAATCCTGAATAGACTTTACCGTTAATGACAAGCGCAGGTAAATTATTCGGCACCTTATAAATAGAAATCATGGTCTTTATGGCAGATAGATCTAGGTTGTAGTCGAAGGAGTAAACACGTAAGTTTGGATACTTATCACGTAAACTAGTCAAAACATACCCTTGCTTGGTACAGTCAGCACAATTATCATTAGTGTAAAAATACAAGATAAAGATTGATTTCTGCCCACAACGTTCTGTAATCTTTTTCATCAAAAGATAGTCCTTAATTTCGAGAAGTGAGTATGAGCGCTTGAGACTTATGACATCGGTATTATCATTACCAATATTGTTTTCACTATAAGTTATCTTGTCAGCTAAAGAATTAAGCTCAGAAGAAAGGGCTGTCGTTGACACATCTTTACATGACAATTCTTGAAGAAGTGAGAATTGAACCTCAGATGATATTAAATCGATAGAAATCTTGTCAGCAACTGTGCGAAGCTGATCGATCTTCTTGGTGTTAAAATAATTAGAAATCCATAAAATTGAACCGAATAATGTTGCGGTAATAAAGAATACAATTATATATTTTTTCCAATCATTTGGTTCGTGTTGATTCATATGTTTAGTTAGTTACGCGACGTTCAAATGTCCAACTGGATTCTTTTGAACGAATTGTATTATAAATTGCTTTCAAAAGCCAAAATGGAGCCAAAACACTGTACATAGCAATGAAATATATAATTCTTATAGGGGAACCTATTTTGTTTTTTGATATCCTTTGACCCATAGTAATAGATACAATAACCATGAGATATAAGAATATTATAAAGAGAAATGTAGCTTGAGTAGGGACAAAAAACCAATCAAACTTCGGGGTAGTACCGTAATGAAAACCTATTATCTTTATTTGGACAAATTTCTTATATACAAAATCTGTGACATTAATCAAAAACATACAGAAAAGAAATACAACCCCTAAGATTGAAATGAGGCCTGATGGTATTGTTAAAAGCGCAATAGTTCCATATTTCTTTCTAAAAATGAGTCGACGATAATCGATCATATTCTTAAAGAAACCATACATCCATCGCAAGCGCTGATTGTATAACTTAGAAATAGTGTTAGGTGCTATGGTATATACATAAGCATCTGGACAATGATCGATCTTGTAACCATGCTCATGCATTCGAAGCGCAATTTCTTGATCTTCAGTATTGTGCGCCTTCCTATAAGGACCGAGATCATCAAAAACTTTCTTACGAAAGATTGAAAGTGGTCCGGGTGTAACATGAATACCACCAACGAATCCAAGCATTTTCTTGGTATAAACTGTCATAGTATATTCTATTGTCTGAGCTTTCTGAACCATATTCTTGGGATTGTGAATAATAATTGAAGGAATGACAGCCATATTACTTTCGTCATTTTGAAAATATTTTACTATTCGCTTTAAAGATTGTGGGTGGACAAAGGAATCAGAGTCTAAACAACCGAAAAATTCTGATGTTGAGTGTTCTAAGCCAAGATTGAGGGCAGTGTGCTTCCCACCATTTTCTTTATGAAAAATTTTGATATTACTATGTTCCTCGAACTTTTTAAGTATATTCCATGTATTATCACGACTACCATCATCTATAAGGAAAATTGTTAGTTTATCTTGAGGATAATCAAGTGAAAGTAGAGATTTGACTGTCTTTTCAATTGTCTTCTCTTCGTTATAACATGGAACAGTTACTGTAATAGTCGGATAATGATCCAAGTCCAAATCATCCAAATTACCTGAAATATAACGACGTTTTTCTAAAAATGTTACGAGAAAAAAAATCTGTATATATACAGACAGAAAAGCAATAACATAAAAGACAGTAGTGTACACAGACTCCATATATGAGATCTATAGTAGCACAATTAATCATATTTATCAACGTAAAACAGCTTCGATCTAGATCGAAGCTGTTTTACTATTAAAAGACTATAGATTACATTGATGTTGTTCCTCCCATCATCCCCTTATCACCCCCGACTTTACATCCCATACAGCCCATCTTTGCATCTCTTGCAAGGACATCCGAAGATACCTACGATTGTAGATACACCTACCAATAAGTATACGATAGCTTCAACCATTGGCCATTTACCCAATATCATACCTACGACGTTCCAATTTGAACCCATAAGTATTCCGAGGCCAATAAGACCCCAGTTAAGCCCACCAATTGCGACCAAGATCCAAGCGATCTTTGATATTCCACACTTACCATGACAATTACATGACATATGATTTAATTAATATTAACTAATAATGAGGACCTTTATTACTACTAAATTATGTACAACACACAATAGTCTATGATATAATAGTGTCTATGGAAAATGAAAACAATATGGGCCCTAAACAGCAAATGTCGACACCAACAGCGATTATACTTGCGGGTGTCCTTATTATGATTGGTATTATTGCAACAAGAGGAGGAGGTGCGACACCTGCCGTCGCTAAAACATTATCCGAACAAGTGGGTGTATCCAAGGATAGCTTGAATGCGTGCATAAAAGCAACTGACTTAGATGCACTAAACAAGAGCATCACTGAGAGTGTAGAGAAAGCTATGGTTCACTACCCCGCTAGTGAGCGTGGCACACCATACAGCGTTGTGATCGGATTAAATGGAGTCAAGACTGATGTACGTGGAGCCGAAACATATGTAAATATGAAAAAGATTGTTGATGATGCTATCGTAGGTAAAGTCACCACGCCGTATGTTGGTGATATTGTGTTATCAGAGCCAACTGACCATATTCAAGGGAGCTCAAGTGCAAAAGTTACAATTATTGAATACTCAGATTTTGAATGTCCATACTGTAAACAATTCCACCCAACACTTGAGAAAATTGTCAAAGAGTCAAGTGGAAATGTCCGTTGGATTTACCGTAACTATCCACTACATCAGCATTCATTCGAAAGACTTGTCGCAGCAAACTGTGTGGCAAAGCTCAAAGGTGACGACGCATTCTGGAAATATAGTGATCTTCTCTTCACACTCCTTAAAACAGGCGATGACTCAAAATCAGAGCAGTTATAAGCATCTCTCGTAAAAATCCCCACCAGTCAAACTGGTGGGGATTTTTTATACACATATCTAGTCAAAATAATTCTTTAGTCTTGCGATCTTTTCATTATTGCGGAGCTTTTCATGAACTTTGGCTTCAATCTGACGAATACGTTCACGCGTGACGTTGAATTCCGCGCCGACTTCTTCAAGAGTATGCTGGATACCATCGTTCAGTCCGTAGCGAAGCTCAAGAATCTTGCGCTCTTTCGGAGTTAACGTATCAAGAACTTCTTTAATCTGATCTGATAGAATACGTCGTGATGCATCTTGGTCTGGGCGAAGAATCTTATCATCTGGGATAAATTCACCGCGAGTCGACTTCTCATCATCGTCCCCTATCGGCTGTTCAAGAGAAACCGTCTCTTGGTTGATCTGCTCAATGATATGAATTTTCTCAACATCAAGATTCATCTCAGTCGCAATCTCTTCAACGAGTGGCTCACGCCCAAGATCTTGTGAGAGTCTACGAATAACTTGCTTATATTTTGAAATAGTTTCCACCATGTGAACGGGAATACGAATGGTGCGAGACTGATCGGCAAGTGCGCGAGTAATTGACTGGCGAATCCACCAGGTTGCATAGGTTGAGAATTTGTACCCCTTCGTCCAGTCAAACTTCTCGACCGCTTTAAATAAACCAAGGTTGCCTTCTTGAATAAGATCGAGCAGGGTCAAATCAGAACTTCGTCCAACATACTTCTTAGCAATCGAGACCACCAAACGCAAGTTCGCCCGAGCGAGCAGATTTTTGGCTTCCATATCACCCTTCTCTATACGTCGCGCTAAATCTTTCTCATCATAAGCGGTAATAAGCGGATACTGACCAATTTCTTTTAAATACATCTGAATAGAATCGTACGCCTGAGCATCCTTACTGTACTTGAGTGCTTGCTTCTCGGTATCGCCATCCATATCAAGCAAGTTACCACCCTCAAGAACGTCGATACCTGATATTGAGAGTTTCTCATAAAGTTCATCCAAGAAAAGAATATTATTTTCAATATCGGGAAAGACTTTAATAATCTCATCATAGGTCACGAATCCACGCTTCTTACCTTTCTCAATCATCAGCTGTGACTTTTGCTCAAGCTCAAGAGACTTTTTCTCGGCAGCTGTTGCTTTCTGACTTTTTGAAACTTTAATGCGAGGAGCTTTGGGGGGGTTGGGGGCTTTTTTTTTGTTAGCTATTTTTTTAATTTTGGAAGCAACTTTTTTCTTAGTTTTAGGCGCGTTTTTTTTAATAGCTTTTGGTTTAGGCTTTTGCTTCTGTTTAAAAAATGATTTTTTTACAATCTTTTTTACTACGTTTTTGCTCTTTGATACTTTTTTTATTTTTTTAGGCATATATATAAAACTATTATTATAATCCGCGACTTTGTTTAATTTCTTCAATGCGTTTTGAAAGTATCGTAAATTGAGTAAGTTTTTCTTCGGAATCGAGTGGTTGTAATAGCATTTTCTGCTCGTGTAGTATTTCTTCTTCGAGATTAAGAATAATTTCTGTGGTGTCGCGGGTGCATGCGTCAATCTTGCTACCATACCACATTTCAGCCTCAAATGCCAAAGCGTCGCGAACTGGCTCATATATCTGTCGTATGTCCTCGAAGACTTGTTCCCCTATTCGCTTTTTAAAATCAGCATAGAGTATATCACCTCCACCACCCGGCTCTTGCCAAAAAATAATTCCAAAAAGTCGGCGTTCTAGATTATCGCGTCGTGACAAGGTTGGAACTTTTGTCTCTACATTCGGTCTTTGAAGAGTATTACGTGAATTAACTTTTTCATATAATGCAAAATCTTCTATCATCGCTCCTTCGGAAAGTCCAGTTTTCGTATGAAGCTCATGAATATAGGCTGAGCGTTCAATGGAACTTTTAACCATTGATAAAAAAGGGAAAATACTATCTCTAATTTTCTTACCACGCATTCGTACATCAGGCGTACTTTTACAAATGCGATCAATATGAAAACTGACAATATTCAATGAATTTTTAATACTATCTTTCCAGAGGCTTGGATCAGACGAAATAATATCGGCAGGGTCCTGGCCTTCTGGTAAGACTGCAACTTTCACTTGCATATCAAGTGACAATGCAATCATAGCAGCTCGACTTGCTGCACGTATACCAGCTTCATCACCATCGAATGCAAAAATAACATTCTCGGAAAGCCTGCGAACGAGGCCAAGATTATTTATCTTCGACTGACTATCAATAATGTCGTCAGCAAGCGCGGTCCCTGAGACAGCCACAGTATTTGCAAATAATGCTTGATGAGAAAGAATGAGATCCATCTGCCCTTCGACAATAATACTGTAATCACGACTGCGAATTGCAGCTTTTGCTTTATCTATACCATAGAGCACATGTGATTTGTTGAAAAGAACCGTATCAGGACTATTAAGATACTTCGCATCAGTAACGTCGGACTTATGTGGCTGGTCGGTTGAGATAGAAAATGTTCGACCCGAGAAGGCAATAATACGACCACTTGAATCACTAATAGGGAACATAATTCGGGCACGAAATCGATCGTAGAATCCTGTCTCACTTTTTTTAATCAATCCAACGGCTTCAATATCTTCTTTCTTAAATCCTTTCGAAAGCAAGTGATCAGACACTGACCTCCAAGCACTTGGAGCATAGCCAATCCGAAAAGATTGAATTGTGCTATCAGATACACCTCTCGTCCGCACATATGCTCGGGCTTCTGGCTGAGATGCAAAAACTGACTCAAAGAAATTTGTAGCCTCTTCCATGATGTCATAAAGGCGCTCCATCTGATCATGCGCTTCACCTTTTTTATGGAATTCAAGGGGCACTCCTGCGCGCTCTGCGAGAAGCTTAAGTGATCCTAAGAAATCGATACCTTCGAACTGTTGAACAAAAGAGAAGATATCACCTTTGGCTCCGCAGCCAAAACAATAGTACGTCCCACGATCAGGCGAGATGAAGAACGATGGTGTCTTCTCATTATGAAATGGACAGCGGGCTTTATAATTCTTGCCAGACTCTTGTACTGAGAGGTACGACGAAATCACATCAACGATCGAAAGCTTTTCTTTTATTTGTTCAACAGGTGAGCGCATATATTCCCCTGTGCTTCCATTATTTATAATGATTCTTCTCCTCCTTGTTCTTTTGATTCTTTTACTTTACTGATTCTCTTTACTCCGAAGCCTGTACCAGCTGGTATGAGATTACCAATAATAACATTTTCTTTCAGTCCACGAAGATTGTCGACGCCGCCACGAATTGCATTGTTAATAAGCACACGGTTCGTGTTCTGAAATGATGCAGCAGATAGCCAGCTCTTTGTCGTTAGTGATACTTCGGTAATACCAAGAACAATAGTAGCCGCTTCGGCATGCTTGCCTCCTTCAACACTGATACGATCATTCTCTTCAATGAGTTCAATCGCCTCAACAATTTCGCCTGGTGAGAAAGTTGTATCACCAGCATCTTTGATCTTTTTACGAGAGAACATCTGGCGGATAATAATTTCAATATGCTTTCGTGAGATTGAAGCACTTTGTAAATCATAGACTTTGTTGATTTCATCAACGATATATTCTTCAGCCACTTCTTTACCTCCATATTTAACAATTTCATTAATATCAGCTGATCCATCGGTCAATAAGTCACCTTTCTTTATTTTATCTCCCGCTTTCACCAATGGCTGACGACGGAAGGCGACCGTGTATTCGATTTCATTGGAAACTTTTGTCCCTGCTTTCGCTGTCGTTGTTTCGGTTGATAAATCTGAAAGAACTTTAATAATTTTCTCCTTACCATTATTTACGATTTCAAGTACTTCGCCAGATGTTTCAGAAACGATAGCTGGATTCTTCGGAATACGTCGTTCGAATATTTCTTCAACACGAGGCAGGCCAGTCGTAATATCGACAGTCGCCACACCTCCAGCATGGAATGTTCGGAGTGTCAGCTGTGTACCTGGCTCACCGATTGCTTGGGCTGCAATAATACCGACAGCTTGACCAAGCTCAATCATACAGTTACGTCCAAGATCAAGACCATAACACATGCGACATATTCCGTGCGTCGTCTCACATGAAAGTGGTGTTCGAGAGTAGGCCTCAGTAATACCCATCTTCTCAAGAGCGCGAGCATCTTCTTTCATGATAAGTGAACCTTTCTTAAAGAGCAGTTTACCGTCTTTGTCTTTGATGTCAGAAAGAAGTACACGGCCATTAATATACTTCGCAAATACTCCATCAACAGCTACAATTTTCTTCCCTTGTTTTGTGCCACAGTCTTCTTCGGTAACAACTACATCCTGAGCCACATCAACTAAACGACGTGTCAGATATCCAGCTTTTGCAGTGTTGAGCGCTGTGTCGGCGGCACCTTTACGTGAACCGTGAGTCGTAATAAAGTATTCAAGCGGAGAAAGACCTTCGATGTATGATGGGATAATTGGGAAGTCGAGTGTCTCACCAGATGTATTCACAATCAAACCTTTCATGCCACACATCTGCACAAGTGAACCCATACTTCCTCGAGCACCTGAAGTGATAAGATCATAGGTTGAACTTTTACTATCAAGAGTCGCAGGGATTATTTTTTCAATTTCTTTCTTGGCATGTTCCCAGATTTCAATCACTTTTTGATATTGTTCATCTTCAGACAAAAGACCATCTTCAAATTGACCACGGACAACTTCTTCTTCGGTGCGAGCACCAGCCACAATAACTGGCTTACCAGCTGGTACACTCAAGTTATCAATACCCCACGTCACACCAGAATACGTTGCATATTGACAACCAAAGTCTTTAATTTTATCAAGCACTTTGGGAGTCGCATCAATACCGTAGTGCATAATAAGTTCATCAACAAGAAGCGACATGCGCTTAATCGTAATTTCTTCATTCATGAATGGAAAATCATCAGGGAAGATACTATTAAAGAAAAGTCGGCCGACAGTCGTCTCAAATATTTTACCTTTGAATCGATTGTATCGAGCTTTTTCACTGCCAAGTACTTTAATCTTCGCACGGAATGTAATAGCCCCAAGGTCGAATGCCGTAATAGCTTGGTTCGGACTTGCAAAGATCATACCTTCACCTTTCTCTCCTTCAACTGACTTGGTCATCCAGTAACAACCGAGAATCATGTCCATTTTGGGCATCACGATCGGCGCACCATCTTGTGGCTTTAGTAAGTTTTTGTTTGAAGCCATGAAATCATGAGCTTCTTTTTGGGCCATGTCAGAAAGTGGTACGTAGACAGCCATCTGGTCTCCATCGAAGTCAGCGTTGAATCCTGTACAAACAAGTGGATGAACTTGAATAGCATTACCTTCAATAAGTATTGGGTTAAAAGCTTGAATACCGAGGCGGTGAAGTGTTGGCGCACGGTTGAGTAGCACATATTTTCCACGAATGACTTCTTCAAGAATAGCCCAGACTTCTGGAATTCCCTCTTCTATTAAACGGTTCGCTCCACGGATATTAAATGCAAGTTCTGTCTCTAATATTTTTGAAATCACGAATGGGCGGAAGAGCTCGAGTGCCATATGTTTTGGGAGCCCGCATTGATTGAGTTTAAGATTCGGACCGACAACAATGACTGAACGTCCGGAGTAGTCGACACGCTTACCGAGCAAATTCTGGCGGAACAAGCCTTGCTTTGATTTAAGATTGTCAGAAAGAGATTTGAGCGCGCGCTTTTGTGAAGCGGAAATTGCTTGTGAATCATTTTGCTTGGCGATTGAGTTATCAATAAGTGCATCCACTGCTTCCTGCAAAATACGCTTTTCGTTGCGAAGAATAACATCAGGTGCACCAATTTCTTTTAATTTCTTTAGACGATTGTTACGGTTGATGACTCGGCGGTAAAGATCGTTCAGATCTGAAGTAGCATGACGTCCACCATCAAGAGCCACCATCGGTCGAAGTGCTGGCGGTATAACAGGGATAACAGTCAAGAACATCCACTCAGGACGAATCCCCGAGTGAATCATCGAGCGGATCAGTGACATACGCTTCTCAAGCTTTTCTTTATCGATACTTGAAGCTTTAGGAATCATCGCAAGAGTTTCCGCTTTAATTTTCTCAAGATTTAAATTCTTAAAAAGAATGAAAATTGCTTCAGCACCAATACTTGCTTCAAATGACGAACCATATTTAAGTCCAAAGTGATGATAGGCGATTTCATTCAAGACTTTACCTGGTACGATGTCGTTAATCTCACGCTTAGTGTTCAAAAGTAAGTCTTTCAACTTTTCTTTTTCTTCTTCACTTGCGGCGCTTTTGACTTTGGCTTTGAATTCACTTTCGAGGTTCTTAATGATTGACTCTTTTTCTTCAGCGTGCACATTCGTAATAATATAGCCAGCGAAGTAAATAACTTTTTCAAGATCACTCACAGGAATATTGAGAAGAATCGACATACGAGAAGGGACACCACGCAAAAACCAAATATGTGCAACAGGTGAGGCAAGCTCGATGTGACCCATGCGGTCACGGCGAACAATCGAACGCGTCACTTCAACGCCACATTTTTCACAAATAATATCTTTATAGCGAATACGTCGGTACTTTCCGCAGTAACATTCGTAATCTTTTTCTGGGCCAAAGATGCGTTCATCGAAGAGACCGTTACGCTCAGATCTACCGGTACGATAGTTAATTGTTTCTGGCTTCGTTACTTCACCGTATGACCACTCACGTATACGCTCAGGTGAGGCAAGCTTGAGAGTGATTGAGTCAAAATCTGTTGTATCTATTGTTTTCATAGTTTTTGATATTTAGTTGCTAATATTATTCTTGTGATTTTTTAAGATCAACATCAAGGACGAGACCTCGAAGATAGTTGAGGAGGACGTTGAATGAAGCCGGAACGTTCGGCTCGCCGATTGGTTGACCTTTAATAATAGCGTCAAATGTCTGTGAACGACCCATAATATCATCAGACTTTATTGTTAACATTTCACGAAGTGCATATGCAGCACCATGACCTTCAAGTGCCCAGACTTCCATTTCTCCGAAACGCTGTCCCCCACCTTGTGCTTTACCTCCAAGTGGTTGCTGAGTGATAAGAGAGTACGGACCGATTGAACGCATGTGAAGCTTGTCTTCTACCATGTGATGAAGTTTGAGCATATACATGTAACCAATAGCTACATCTTGATCAAAGGCGTCACCGGTTCGTCCATCATAAAGAGTGACTTTACCTGTTTCAGGCAAACCTGCTTTAACAAGTTCAGCTTTAATTTCTGGTACAGTTGCTGACGAGAATGATGGCACAATAGCTTGGTAGCCAAGTTCATTTGCTGAGTAGCCCAAATGCATTTCTAAGATCTGACCGAGGTTCATACGAGATGGCACACCGAGCGGTGTAAGGATAATATCGATAGGAGTACCATCAGCCATGAATGGCATTTCTTCTTCAGGTAAGATGACAGAGATAACACCCTTATTCCCGTGACGACCAGCGAGCTTGTCACCGACTGATATATTTCTGATTTGTGCAATTTCAACAACAATTTTCTTGATAATTCCTGACTCAAGATTGTGACCTTGATCACGTGAGAATATTTTAACTCCGACAACACGTCCGCGCTTACCGTGCTCAAGACGAAGTGACGTATCTTTAACATCACGTGCCTTCTCAGTAAAGATGGAGCGGAGCAAACGCTCTTCAGGAGTGAGCTCTGTCTCACCTTTTGGTGTAATCTTACCTACCAAGATATCATTCTCACGAACTTCAGCTCCGATAACAACAATACCGTCTTCATCAAGATCTTTCAGTTTATTTTCACCAACGTTTGGAATATCACGAGTGGTAATTTCTGGACCAAGCTTGGTGTCACGAACATTACAGATAAACTCTGTCACATAAATACTCGTGAACTTACTTTGCTTCACTAACTTTTCAGAAAGAATAATCGCATCTTCGTAGTTTGCACCACCCCATGACATAAATGCCACGAGTGCATTTTGGCCAAGTGCAATCTGACCATTGTCAGTCGTACTGGTATCAGCTAATACTTGATTCTTTTTTACATGATCCCCCATTGAGACACTTGGGCGCTGATGGAAGATTGAGAAGTTGTTTGTTCGAGAGAAGCTAATAAGTGGATATGTATGATCTTTACCTTTATCGTCTTTAACGGTAATTTTCTTGGCATCAACATATGACACGGTTCCGGACACTTCAGCAATAATAAGACGACCAGAGTCACGAGATGCGAGCTCTTCCATACCGGTCGCTACAAGTGGAGCTTCAGGAATAATACACGGAAGCGCCTGCTTCTGCATGTTACTTCCCATGAGTGTTCGGTGAGCGTCGTCGTGTTCGAGGAATGGGATCATTGATGTTGCCACAGAGAATGCTTGGTTGGTAGCCACGTCGATATAGTCAATTTCCATTTTAGAAATCATACCTGGCTTCGTCTTCAAACGAGCTTCAACACGGTCTTCCAGAATATTGCCTTTGTCATCGTAGTCAATACCAGCGTGAGCGATGTTAAACTTTTCTTCTTCGAGTGCGTTCAAGTAAACCACTTCAGAAGTGATCTTACCTTTATGTACTTTGACATATGGAGTCTCAATAATACCGAATTCATTTATCTTCGCGTAGGTAGAAAGGTGAAGAATCAAACCAATGTTCGGACCTTCAGGTGTATGAATCGGACAGACACGACCATAGTGAGAGGTATGTACATCACGAACTTCAAGACCTGCACGCTCACGTGTAAGTCCTCCTGGACCAAGTGCAGAGAGTGTACGCAAGTGCTCAACTTCAGCCATGACATTTTCTTGGTTCATGAATTGCGAAAGCTGATTGGCTGTAAAGAATTCTTTAATACGAGCTTGTAGTGGACGCTGATTGATAATAGCAATCGGAAGAGATGTACCGACGTCGATCGTCGACATACGGTCCTGGATGTTGCGCTTAATCTGAGCCATACCCATGCGGAACTTCTGCTGAAGCATTTCTCCGACATAGCGGACACGACGCTGACCAAGATGATCGATATCGTCAGCTTTAGCATGAGGAGTGGTATTAAGCTCGACGATATTCTTTATGATAGTGACAACGTCATCTGATGAGATGGTGTGGCGCTCCATTTCCTTAGTATCCATATCTTTCTCAAAGCGCTTGTTAAAGCGAAATCGACCGACTGGTGAGAGGTCATAACGCTCATTCGAAAGAAGAATAGTGATAAATTCACGAGCATTGTCCGGTGTCGCAAGATCGCCATCGCGGAGGCGCTTGTATATTTCGATAAATGAATCAGAGAGAGTCTTAGCTGGATCTTTCTCCAGACAGACTTTCAAAACTTTCAGAAGTTCTTCATCTTTGCCGAAAGCTTTGGTCATAGCTTCATCAGTAGCAAGGCCGAGAACGCGAAGAAGAGACGCAATAGAGAATTTGCGCTTCTTGTCGATACGGACATAGATAGCTCCATCGGGGTCAGATTCTATCTCGATCCAGACACCGCGACTTGGGATGATTTTGGCACCAAAGTAACGCTTGCCTTTTAATTCTTGTTCAGTAAAAAATACTCCGAAACTTCGGGTCAGCTGTGGGACGATAACACGCTCGACACCGTTAATGATGAATGTACCGTGTCTGGTCATAAGCGGCACATCAGCCATGAATATCTCTTGTTCTTTTGAGGTTCCAATACTTTTATTTAAAAGTTTGACCCGAGCTTTTAAGCTTCCTTCGTAAGTAAGCTTATTGATCTTGGTATACTCTTCATCAAATTTAGATTCACCAAGCGCGAATGAGGTAAATTCGAGCTGAAACTTTTTATCAGAGTAATCATTTATTGGAGAAAATTCTTTGAAAACTTCCTTCAAACCTTTTTCTATCAACCAGTTGAATGAGACCAGTTGGTTCTCAATCAAATTCGGGAACTCGACCAAGGGCTTCTTGTAGCGCGCAAAATACTTCTTTTCTCTGACAGCTGTTTTTTTCATGTAATTTAGCAAAATTATATCGCGCAATCGTCAATTAAAGCGCGACGCATTAAAAAAAGAAAACACCACGGTGACCAAACCGTATGTATTGTGGCTATTAAATTTGGCAGGTATTGTGTGTAAACACGATATGTCGCCTAGGGGGCTTATAAAACAGTGACTGATCTGCCATTACTCAATCGATTCAATCTGGTTTATATAATATACTACCATCCCTTCTTTGTCAAATTTCTTCGATCCGAACGTGGGGCGATGTTCAAATAGAAATAGCTGATACTATTTAACAAATTTTTTGAAAGTATCCCAATTCCTATCTTCTTGCATCATAAAGTTGAATCTATAAGGTGGAAATTCTTTATCTAAATTAGTAATCTCTTTATTAAATTTTTCAGGATTCCAGTCTTTGGTATAAAAAACAAATTCTCTCATATTATTAGTCGTTATCGATAGGACAAAAATACATTGATTTTTTATCTCTAATAAATCGACAATTCCATCTTCTATTTTTAAAAGTTCATCAGAATCTTTTTGGTCTGGTAATCCATTTTCTGTTTCAACTAGAAAACCAACAGCTACTCCAATTTGATATGGATAATCTGGATGTCCAACTGCATCTTTTAAATTTCGATATCTCAATGAAACAATTTTTCCATCATATTCACCCTTGGAAACCCCCCAAGTGTCTGGATAGTCTTTGATGTCTTTATATTTTTTATTGAACAGATTAAACATATTGAAACTATATCATAGAATGAAAACACTATCTACTCGATCCTCTGAACCTGGACAATATTGGGACGAAAGGGTCGCTAGTCCTACTATTTTCCTTTATTTTTCCACTCCTCTATCTTCTTATGATCCCCCGACAGAAGCACTTTGGGGACTTTGTATTTCTTTTTATTATGAATGAGGATTTCTGGGCGAGTGTAGACGAGTGCGGATGAGACGCGCTCTTCTTCGCGAGAATTGAAGTTACCAAGCACGCCTTCTACTTGGCGGGAAATGGAGTCGATGAGTACCATGGCTGGGATTTCGCCGCCAGTCAGCACATAGTCCCCTATGGAAAACTGTTTGGTTCTGAGGATTTTATCCACGCGCGCATCAATGCCTTCGTATCGTCCGCAGATCATAATGACATCGGTATATTTTTTAGAAATATTTTTGGCTGAAGTTGTTGTAAACTTTTCTGCTGATGGGACAAAATTAATAGTCAGAATTTTTGTTGTCTTTTTCTTAGATATTTTTTTTGTTATTGATTCAACTGCTTTAATCATCGGCTCGGCCATCATGACCATGCCGGGACCACCAGCATACGGACGCTCGTCGATTTGAAGCGAGACATTGCCATCAGGCCAGACTTTTTTATACTTCCCTGTCACAAACTTTCGAGGGTTCACAAATGAAACTTTTATTTTCTTTTCTCGTATCGCTCGCCCCAAAATAGACTCCTTGAGATACGAGTCGAACATTTCTGGGAATAAGGTAACAACATGAAAATTCATAAAATCACTATATCATAAAAAGAAATAAAAAGGCCCCAGATGCGAGGCGCAGGCGAGGACACGAGGAAGGTGTAGTAATCTACATTGACCGAGTGCCCGGAACCTACAACAAAGCAGATGGGGTCGTTTTATTTCTTTTTATTTAAATTCCTTTCAAGTCTTCGAGTGCAGCATCGACTGATCGTGATGCTTCAGCACCTGAGGACATACTTGATTGAGATGACATCGGTGAACTTGAGGACAGTGAAGGAGTATGCTCATGAGTACTTCCTTCTGGCTCATTAATCTTTAAGTTTACACGTGCATTATTCTTCATACCGATAACGCGGAGCAAAGTACGAATTGCTTTGGCAGTATTGCCTTGGCGACCTATAATCTTACCCATATCGGCACTATTGACTGTCATGGTAATAAGGACACCCATCTCATCCACTGTTCGGTCAATTTTGACATCGTCCGGATTATCTACTAACGCTTTTACAACATATTCAAGAAATGCTTTATCGTCTGCCATAAATTCTTATTGTATTACTGGTAACTTCTGTGCAGTGTATCGACTACAACCTGCTATACATAGTATATCATACTCAACTTTTTTGTAGTAAGAAAAATGCCTTCTTTTTAGAGAAGGGATTTTTCTTATGCTTTCTTTAATTCTTTACGAGCTTTCGTAGGAGTTTTCTTTGGGAGGACATTCTTTTTCTTGCCGACAACTAGTTTTTTTGCAACAAGGAAGTTATGGACGGTCTCAGATGTCTGCGCACCATTCTTGATCCAGTGTGAGATACGATCTTCCTTGAAAAGGACTTCGTTTGTTTTCAAATTATATGATCCAAGAATTTCTTTGAACTTGCCACTCTTAGCTGCATTTTTTGAATCTGTCAAAACAACCCGAAATGAGGGATCATTCTTGCGACCGATTCTCTGTAGTCGTATTTTTAACATATGTAGAGCTATCGTAGCATAGCAGTATAGAATAATCAAGCCCAGATTTTATGCTATACTGACAGCATGCAGAAACAGAAAGTACCGACACCCAAACCTCGTTCAGATGCTCCTCATCATCAGAAAAACTCTTCCTCACATGCTCGTACACTTGAAGGCACCCTATACTTATCGCACAAGGGTGTCGGCACACTTCGCATAAAAAATAGTGATGAAACTGTTGAGATAGAGCACAGCTTCCTTCATACCGCCTGCCAAGGTGATATTGTTGAAGTGCTTTTACATCCGAAAAAGAAAGACGACGAACACACGGGCGAAGTATCCAAGATTATCCGCCGTTCCAAGAAAGGCTTCTCCGGTATTATCGAGAAAGAGCACGATATGTACTTTCTCGTACCGAGTGATCTGAAAATGTACGCCGATATTATTATCCCTGAAAATAAGTTACTCGGCGCAAAAGTTGGCCAGAAAGTCTTCGTCGTTATAAACGAATGGAAGGATGCAAAGAAAGCACCAATTGGCGAAGTTATCAAAATTCTCGGTATGCCGATGGAGCACAATGCCGAAATGGAAGCTATTGCACTTGAGAAGGGATTTGATGCGCTCTTCCCTGCTATTGTATCCAAAGAAGCTGAAGATATTGCGAGTATTGGTATTACTGAGAAAGATATGCACGGCCGCCGTGATATGCGCAAAACAACTACATTTACAATTGACCCAGAAGATGCCAAAGATTTTGACGATGCACTCTCATTTAAAAAATTACCCAATGGCAACTTTGAAATTGGTATTCACATTGCCGATGTCTCACACTATGTCCGCCCTAAAACGGCGCTCGACGACGAAGCTCGCACTCGCGGTACCTCGGTCTACCTTGTTGACCGCACAATTCCCATGCTTCCTGAAGAACTATCGAATGGACTCTGTAGCTTAAATCCTGATGTTGACCGACTAACATTCTCAGCTGTATTTGAAATGGATAGCCAAGGACACATCCACAAAGAATGGTACGGCAGAACTGCTATACACTCTGACAAGCGCTTCACCTATGAAAATGCTCAGAAGATTCTTGATGACGGACATGGCATGTTTTACAATGAACTTTCCACGCTCAATGCGATCGCCAAAAAACTTCTAAAAAAGCGCTTTGATGAAGGTGCCATTTCGCTTGAACAAGAAGAAGTAAAGTTTAAACTAGACCCGAATGGTGTTCCACTATCTGTCTACACAAAAGAACGTGGTGATACCAATAAGTTAATCGAAGAATTCATGCTTTTGGCAAACCGCCGAGTAGCTGAGCATATGTCGAGTAAAAAGAGTGGGACACCAGGAGTGTTCTTGTACCGTATCCACGGATTACCGAATAAAGAAAAAATGAAAGACCTCGCGATGTTCTTAAAGAAACTTGGCTATAATATGAAGCTTAAGGACGGTATTATACCTTCTGAAGAAATCAATGCACTTGTCGCCAAACTTGAACATAATCCCCTTCGTGATACAGTGCATAGTGCTATTATTCGCACTATGGCTAAAGCCATATATTCAACTAAAAATATCGGTCATTACGGACTCGGTTTTAAATTCTATACTCACTTCACCTCACCAATCCGTCGCTATCCTGACATTATCGTTCATCGACTACTCTCATTATTCTTAGAAGATAAAGTTATTCCAAAAGAACGCTGGTTTGAATACGAAGAAATGAGCACAGAGGCTTCAAGTCGAGAGAAGGAGGCAGCTGAAGCTGAGCGCGCATCTATAAAGTACAAGCAAGTCGAATACATGTCATTCCATATTGGTCAATCATATGACGGTATTATTACTGGTGTGACAGAGTGGGGCTTGTATGTCGAAGAAAAGAAAACAAAATGCGAAGGTATGATCCGGATGCGTGACCTCAAAGACGACTACTATGAATTCGATAAAAAGTTCAGTAGCATTAAGGGTAAGAAAACACAAAAGAAATATACCCTTGGTGACACAGTGAAGTTTAAAGTGCGCGAAGTTGATAGAAATAAAAAAACAATTGACTATGCAATACAGTAAGAAGATGAGAAAATTTTATATTCTTACCTTTATAGGTATTTTCATCGGAGTAAGTACGCTCGTGTATGCTACACATACAAAAGTGGAGCAACCAATCAAGCCCAAATCTCCTGCTATCAAAACAGGCTATCATATAGATAAGAATTTTGACCTTATCCCAAATGATAAAAATGGAAACAGAAAAGTTGTTTTACTTACCATAGATGATGGACCGAATAAAAATGACAAAGAATTTGTGCGAATACTTGCCATGCATAAAGCTCAAGCAATATTCTTTATCAATGGAATTCATGACAAAGATAACACAGGAAATATTAAAATGCTCGCTAGTGCTGGGCATACTATCGGTAATCATACATGGAGTCATCCAAACTTACAAAAAATAAATAACAGTGATAGTATCAAAAAAGAAATTGATACCACTACAAAGCTTATTAAAGCGATCACTAGCCAGAATCCTCGATTTTTTCGTCCTCCATTTGGCGCATCCACACCATACGTCAGGGATTTAGTTAAAAAAGATGGTATGATATATATGAACTGGTCTGGAGCAGCCAAAGATTGGGAAAAGAATACAAAAGAAGAGAAAGTATTCTTAAAAAACGTCGAGACTGATTTACATAATGGCGAAATACTACTCTTGCATGGACATCCATGGACAGTGAAGTACCTCGATGATCTTATGACGACACTCGAAGCTAAAGGATACACATTCCTTGATCCAAAAGAAATTACTTATTAATACATGAAGAGTAAATCTATTTTATTAATAGCAACAGTACTCATCTCCCTGGTAGGATTATCAGGAGGATTTTTTCTTACAAAATTATTGGCACTCAATTCTGATACGAGAATATCTTTTCTTACTATTGTTGACTACAATACACAGACAGCACAAGCAGCCTCTGATGCCATACAGAATGAAGCTCTGTTAAAGACTCAAAAAGAAGCGCTGGAAGCACAAAAAGCTTTGGAGGCAAAAAAAGAAGAATCAAAAAAGAAATATGCATTAAACACGTGCCCAAAGCCAGACAAAGAATATGAAGATAAAATGTATCTCGATGTCGGCCAGACAATATCACTTTGTGATACAGCATATACTCCATATGACTTAGTAGAAATTAATACAAATCTTTCAAAATCGAGACTATGTCTTAAGGATGAAGCGAACACTCAATTGGCCCTTTTGATAGCGAATGCTAAGAAAGATGACCGCATCATAGTTGTTACATCAGGATTTCGAGATTTCGATACACAAAAAAATATTTTAAATTCAAATATAAAAAATGGAAATAAGAATGCGTACCTGACTATTGCTAAGCCTGGCTATAGTGAACACCAGCTCGGAGTAGCAGTCGACCTGACAAGTCCTTCTATTCATAACAAGTCAGCAACAAGTGCATTCGGAAATACCAAGGAATCAGACTGGCTTGAAGAACATGCCTATGAGTATGGATTCATTCAAAGCTACCCGAAAGGTAAGCAAGATAGTACGGGTTATATTTATGAACCATGGCATTATCGCTATGTCGGTATTAAAGATGCAATGGAAATAGTAAAAAACGGAAAAGCAGTGAATGAATATCTAAAAGATAAAAAGTTATAGAATAAAACTATTCAGTACTATAATGTTTTACTTTGCATACACACTCGCATCTTCGAGGTGAATAGAGAGGAGCTTAGACGCACCAGATGAGTCGATGGTCACACCATAGAGCACGCTTGCACGAGACATCGTCTCACGATTATGAGTCACAACAACAAGCTGAGAATACTTTGATAGATTCTCAAGCATATTACCGTATTTACGAGAGTTAGCTTCATCGAGTGCGGCATCCGTCTCATCAAGAACCAAGAACGGTGGTGGATTAACTTGTGAAATAGCAAAGAGGAGAGCGATTGAAGCAAGTGAACGCTCACCACCTGAAAGCATGTGCAAATCTTTTACTTTCTTGTGTGGTAAAGAAACATTAACTTCAATACCTCGCTCAAAGATTAATTCTTCTTCTAAATTTTCATCTCCTTCACCTTCTTCATCAATACTATTTCGAGCTTTCTTATGCTCCATGATAACAGACAGAAATGCTGATCCACCACCAAACATGAGTGTAAAAAATTCTTGGAATTGTTTATTAATCTTCTCGACGCCACGCTTGAATTCAGTATCTAGCGTCTCTTTCAGTTGAACTATGAGTAAGCGACAATCGTCCACACCTTTACTAAGGTCAGTAATCTCACGAGCCAGGAACAAATCACGATCTTCAGCCTCTTTGTATTCTTTAACAACATCAAGGCTATTACTTGACCCCGCATCTTCAAGCTTAATCTTAATGCGCTCAATTTTACGGCGAAGCTCTTCTTGGGAACTGCGGATAATTTCTTCTGTGACTTCAACTTTCTGATATGAAGAAATGTCTCCACCAATCAAGATGTGAGCCTCGGCAAGCTCCATATCAAATGCATTTTTAATCAATGACAACTTCTCTTCTTCAAATGTCAAAGAATGGAGCGAAGATGTCACTCCATTTTTCTCTCCAAGAAGTTCATATAATGCACGTTCTCCTTCTCGCAACTTTAATTCTCGATCTTTTTCTTTCTCACGGAGTAATGAGACTTCGTACAATATAGACTTTTCTTCCTTAGTAATTTTTTCTAAATCACTATTAATAGTATCTCGGACTTCTTTCATTTCTTCGTATTCTTTCATAACTTTTCCGTCGACACTACTCTTACTATTTCCAGCTTCTGTCGTAAGTATTGTAATACGTTCTCTCATATCAAGAAGAATATCTCGTATCTCCGGCACATCGTGGAGGCGCAGCGCTTCATCGATCTTCGAAGAAAGATTAGCAATAACGTTGTGCCATTCTGACACAGATATAACCTTTTCGGTGACTTCCTGCATACGATTAATATCTCGTTCAAGGCCTTCAATAATACCTTCAAGTCGTCCTACTTTTCGAACCATTTCATCTTTAGTAGATCGTAAGTCTACAAGCTTTGAATCATGTTCTTTCGTTTGTTTTACATACTCACTCTCAGTATTCTCTTCACTTTTATTTTTATGTAAACTGCTCATGTGTATATCAA
>JAYVQT010000009.1:0-11698 GCA_043776915.1 Minisyncoccota bacterium
TCTTTATTGTAGTAAAGCATTAATGGATCCACAACAACAGGAAGCCCTATAATGCCATCATGAGTTAGGTACACCGTGGCGCCATCTATGAAGGAATCAGTAAAATTTTTCTTAGGGTAGCGTGTGTATGGAATTTTATATACATAGTCGCGAAACTTTTCTATCATATCAGGTGACACTAGGAATACATCAGGTCCCGTATCAGATGCAAAAGATTCAATGAGTGCTTCCTTGTACGTAGCTTCTGATTGCTTAACATACGTTACACTCAAGTCTTTATTATTACCATTAAGATCTTCGAACACTTTTATGAACTCTGGTGTAGTATTAAAAGTTCCCCAAACGACAACTTTACCAGTCGGACCACTACCCTTCGATGAGCCACCGATGTTAAGAATGCCAGAGAATATTAAAACCGCGAACACAAAAAAAGCTAGAAAGACAGCCACCAAAATTGTCTGAAAGTTATTCATGCGTAAATATTATACCATAATGATTATGAAGAGTTGTAATAACCTGCTCTAATCTAAATCCGCGTTTTATAAATAATTCTTCTACAACTTTTTGCAGTACAACATGCTTCGGTGCCGGACCCATACCTTCATATGAATCCTTCCAATCTACAACAAGGACTTTGCCATCTTTTTTAAGGATACGACGAGCTTCATCAATAAGGCCCCGTCTGTCAGATACTTGAAAGAGGACATTAGAGATAACAACTCTGTCCATGCTTTTGTCGGCAATCTTGGTACCCCCCACAGTCTCTATGTCTCCCCAGATACATTCTACATTTTTAATATGTAATTCTTTAAGATCACTTTCAAGTTTTATGACCATGCCTTTCTGAACTTCAATTGCATACACTTTGCCAGTATTACCAACGTAGGTACTCAGGACTTTCGTATAAAATCCAGTTCCGGCTCCAAGATCAGCTACGCGCATACCTTCAGTCACTCCGAGTATCGCAATATTTTGTTCTGGTTTTACAAACATGATGTAATTATACCACAGATAATTTTTATAGACAGGTAATAGATGCGATACTGTCACCCGGACGGAGTTTCATGATCGTTACACCTTGTGTTTGGCGACCAGATGTCGGAATTGATTTCAGATCAACACGGATGACTTGGCCTTTCTGTGATACGGCAATTATTTCATTCTCGTCACCAACAATTTTAGCTACGATGAGCTTACCAGTCTTTGGTGTAATTTTTGCAGTCTTAATACCTGAGCCACCGCGGTTTTGAGTTTTGTATTCTTTAATATTTGTTTTCTTACCGAGACCGTTCGCACTCAACGTCAACAGAGATAAGGTTGTCTCACCTTTTGGAATACGTTCAACACCAATAACAAAATCATCTTTACTAAGCTTGATAGCGCGGACACCACCGGCTCCACGACCCATCTCACGTACATCAGCTTCTTTGAAGCGAATAGACTGACCGAGAGTTGTGGCGAGCATAACATCGTCATGCTTAGTAATTGGTAGGACTGCTTGAAGCTCATCACCTTTCCCAAGAGAGATCGCAATGAGTCCACTTCGACGTACATCTTTGAAACTTTCAGCTGAGACTTTTTTTACAACACCCATCGAAGTCACGAGCATTAAGTGCTCGACAGTTTTCTTAGCTTCTTTACCAATTGGTAGAATAGACGTTACTTTCTCATCACTAGACAAAGCAATAAAGTTCATAACCGACTTACCTTTTGTTGCACGCTTACCTTCAGGGATATCATACATCTTTATCTGATAGGCTTTACCGAGATTAGTAAAGAAAAGGAGATCACTATGTGTATTGGCAGACACAAGCATCGTCACAAAGTCTTCATCTTTAGTTTCAATATCGATCACACCGACACCGCCACGCTTTTGTGCATGGTATTCGGTGGGATCAGTTCGCTTGACATAGCCACCTTTAGTAAATACAAGCACTGACTCTTTCTCAGGAATCAGATCTTCTTCATTGATTACTTTGACGCCACCTTTAATGATGCGAGTTCGACGCTCATCACCGTACTTATCACGAATAGTAACAAGCTCTTCACCAATAACCTTGAGCATTTTCTTTGGACTTGCAAGCAGGGCTTCAAGCTCTTTGATAAGTTCTTGTTTTTCCTTAAGTTCAAGCTCAATATTCTTTCTTTCGAGGCCTGCAAGCTTGGCAAGCTTCATTTCAAGAATAGCTGTGGCTTGTAGATCAGAGAATTTAAATTCCTTCATTAAGTTTAGCTTAGCAATCGCGGTATCTTTCGAAGCACGAATGACAGAGATAACACGATCAATATGATCGAGGGCTTTCTTAAGACCAAGTAAGATATGCTCGCGCTCGCGGGCTCGCCTGAGGTCATACTCAGTACGACGGCGAACAACAACAACACGATGATCGATAAAAAGAGTCAGTAAACTTTTAAGAGAAAGTGTCTGAGGGACACCGTCAACCAATGCCACGATATTAAAGTTAAATGATTGCTCAAGCTGGGTATGCTTATAAATATAATTTAAAACTTTTTGTGGAAAGACGCCAGACTTTAGATCAATAGCGATGCGAATATCTTTAGCTGATTCATCGCGAAGACCTTTGATACCTTCAAGCTTTTTATCTTGGATAAGTGCAGCGATGGATTCAATAAGGACAGACTTGTTCACACGGAATGGAATAGACGTAATAATGATCTGAAATGTTCCCGTCTTCTGCTCAATAATCTCAGCTTCACCACGAGTCACTACACCACCGCGACCAGTTGAGTACGCATGAAGTATATCAGCTTGACCATATACCACGGCACCCGTTGGGAAATCAGGACCCTTAATAAACTCCATCAAGTCTTCAGTTGTAGCATCTTTATTCTCGATAAGATGCAGTGTAGCATTGATCGTTTCAGTCAGATTATGTGGAGGAATGTTTGTGGCCATACCAACAGCAATACCAAGTGTACCATTCAAAAGAAGACTAGGGACTGCTGTGGGCAACACACTTGGCTCTTTGCGAGTCTGGTCATAGTTCGGCCGAAAGTCTACAGTCTCTTTCTCAAGATCAAGAAGAAGAAGTGAAGACAAACGCGACATTTTGGCTTCGGTATAACGCATAGCTGCAGCTCCATCGCCATCGATCGAGCCGAAGTTTCCTTGACCGAATATTAATGGGTAACGATAGGAGAAATCTTGTGCCATGTTCACCATCGAATCATAGACTGCTACATCACCGTGTGGATGATACTTTCCAAGCACATCACCAACAACCGCCGCACTTTTACGGAAGCGACTCTGGTAAACAAGCCCCATTTCATTCATGGCGTAGAGTATTCGACGGTGCACTGGCTTCAACCCATCACGGACATCAGGAAGAGCGCGGTCTGTAATGACTGACATGGCGTAGTCAATGAAAGATTCTTTCATTTCACTACTAATATTCACTCCGACAACATTTACATGATCTTTCTTTGGTTCTTCGCTTGGCATAAATTATTGAGTTACTGGACGTTCAACAGGGATAAGGTCTATCTGTTTTTGTTCTAAATTTGCTTTCGTACTTTTATTTTGACTACCAATACTACCAACACTTGCAGTAATCTTATTGTACGTACTTCCAATAGAAGCCATGAATACTGAGAATGGCTTTATATCAGAGCTTGCTTGCGTAGAAGTCTTTGGTCCAAACTGATTACTCAGACCATAAACCCACACAACTGCGACAAGTGACATCGACGTAATCATTGAAATGATTAAAATTCTCTTACGAGCGTCTTCCGGTTTTGATTGTAATTTTTGTATATATGAATTCATAAAATAAGGATACTATGATGATACCACTATTATCTCACCTTCGCGACCCACAAGCTCTTTTGCTTTAATGGTCAACTTATCGATAGATGCAACTTTCTCTTGTCCGCCTTCTTTTAAGAATAACTTTAATGTCTTCTCATCATAGTCCATCGGAATAATAACTTTCGGCTCGAGTGATACTGCAAGCTTGTAAGCTTCAGCGGGAGAAAGTAGATCAGTATTTCCAATTGGTACAAATAATATATCGGGTGATTCTATTTGACCGATAATTTCAGAGCTCAATTTTCCTTCTGACACTGCTCCAAGGAAGCAAAGTGCGATATTGTCAATCGATAGCGAGTAGATAGTATTAATATATTTTTTTCCACTGATTTCTGTCTCAGTCATGAGACCCTTTATAAATACATCTTTAATTTCGTAATCTCCAGGACCATTCACTTTAAATGGCACGGTCTCCCCATGAGCAACCATATCGAAGCCATTGTAGTCGGGGTGATTCGTTGTTGAGAGGGCAATAGCTGAGCCGAATCGAGATGGCGCCACACCTGCCTTAGAATCTTTACTAATAGGATTAAATGCGATAACTAACTCCCCTTGCTGGATTTTGAAAAATTGCTTGCCGAAGTATGTAATAATCATATATGTATTATAGCAGATTTTATCAAAAATAAAAGGTCTTTTTTGTAGTAGAATGCTTGCAAATAAGATATATATATAGTAAAGTAAGCAAATTATAAGCTCAGATTGAGAGTAACCCTTTATGTCCATGTGAAAAAGAACATGAGCAAAAAGATTCTCAAACTGCGCCGCAAATAGTGCGGTTTTTTTAGTACACGAATACAATTTATGAAAAAAGAAACAGAAAAAGAAGTAGTCGATATCATCGCCGAGAATGCTAAAATTGAGCTCTCGAGTATTGGTAAAATGCTTGATAAAGCTGATCTGCCTCCGCAAATAGATGCGCTTGTCGAAGGACCAGTTATCTCTATTGCTAAGTCATCAGTCTATATTGACCTTGCGCCATTCGGCACCGGTATTATCTACGGACGTGAATTTATTAATGCCAAAGATATCATCAAGAAAGTAAACATTGGTGACGTTGTTAAAGCCAAAGTCGTCTCAACTGATAATGACGAAGGCTATATTGAGCTCTCACTTAAGGAAGCTAAGCAAGCATTGATCTGGAGTGAAGCCGAGAAAGCCATCAAGTCGAAAATTCCACTTGAGCTTACTGTCAAAGAAGCGAATAAGGGTGGACTTATCCTTGAGTGGCAAGGTATTGCTGGGTTCCTGCCAGCCTCACAGCTTAAGAGCGAGCATTATCCTCGCGTGGAAGATTCAGATAAAGACAAGATATTGAAGGCACTCAAGATTCTAGTTGGCAAGCGTATCAGTGTCGTCATGATCTCTGCGCTTCCAAAAGAAGGCAAACTCATCTTCTCAGAAAAAGATAATAATCCAGAAGAGCGCCAAGAAATTATCGGCAAGTATGCTGTCGGCGACGAGCTTGAGTGCGCAGTAGCTGGCATCGTTGACTTCGGAGTATTCCTCAAAGTCGAAGAAGGTCTTGAAGGCTTAGTTCACATCTCTGAGATCGACTGGGGCCTTGTGGAAGACCCACGTACTATGTTTAAAGTTGGTGATAAAGTCAAAGCCAAAATTATTGAAATCAAAGAAGGTAAAATTTCCCTTTCAATCAAAGCACTCCGTGAGAACCCATGGCACGAATTTGAAGATACGCTTAAGAAAGGGGACATCGTCTCTGGTGTGGTCATCAAGTTCAACAAGCATGGTGCTCTTGTATCTATCAAGCAAGGAGTGGCAGGACTTGTCCACAACTCAAGCTTCGGCTCTGAAGAGAAGCTCAAGAAAGCACTCGAGCTTGGTAAGACCTATGACTTTCAAGTAACGCTCTTTGAACCAAAAGATCAGCGTATGACGCTTGTCCACCTCGAAGCAGGAAAGAAAGCTGAATAATAATCTATAGTAGATCTCAATTAAAAAATCCCTCACATTAATGTGAGGGATTTTTTAATTATACACACTCATTGCTTTATCTTTACCTTCGACAGATAGAGTAGAGATAATTTCTGTGACATCTTTTGAAAGTTTCTTGAGGATTTTTAATTCATCTTCTTTAAAACTACCAAGAAGAAACTTGAGCACAGCCTCTTCCCCTTTTGGTTTTCGCAGTTTGCCAGTTGGCGTGTGAGGCGAGACGCCGATACGGATGCGGACGAATTCTTTTGACTTTACTTTTTTTATAATTGACTCGAGTCCATTATGCCCACCGCTTGATCGATTAAAAGAAATCTTCAAGCTTCCGACTGGGATATCTAAGTCATCATAGATAACGACAAGATTTTTAAGTTTCTTCGGAGTATCGATAACTGGCGCAACTGCATTTCCAGAATTATTCATAAAAGTTTCAGGCAACATGAATTCAAATTTCTCACCTTCTACTTCACCTTTCGCACGAAGCGATTTTGTCTTCATATCACTCTTCCACTCTGAAAAGTCATTCGCTTTCGCTATAAACTCCAAAATAATCCGCCCTGCATTATGGCGTGTCTTCTCGTATTCTGTTCCAGGATTTCCAAGGCCGATGATTAACATGCTCTTTTATAGTAGCAAAATTATTAAGATTATGAAATATATAATCAGAATACACCAAACACTATTCTGTCAATAGATATTGTATGATAGAATATTCCCTATATGGAAAACAACAGTGATGGTTCAGTAGAGAAAAAAAAATATTCACAAGAAACATCTGCTCCCGCTCCAAAGTCAAAGATGCAAAAACATGCTGCTGATGCCTGGGACTTGATCAAGTTCGCGGCATTTGCGCTTGCAATAGTCATCCCTATTCGCCTGTTCATTGCCCAGCCATTCGTCGTAAGTGGCGAATCTATGTATCCAACATTTGATGATGGCCAGTACCTCATCGTTGATGAGATCTCTTACACTGTTGTGGGGCCCCATCGTGGCGACGTCGTTATCTTCCGTTACCCGAATAACCCATCACGTTTTTTCATTAAGCGTATCATTGGATTACCAAATGAGAAGATAGACATAAAAGATGGAAGTGTCGCGATAACAAATAAAGAAAATCCAAAAGGCTTTATGTTAGACGAGCCATATATAGATGAAAAATTTAATACTACAAATTCGTACAGTACGGGTACCGATGAATACTTCGTCATGGGTGATAATCGTAACCGAAGCTCTGACTCGCGTATCTGGGGTATTCTGCCTCGCAAGCTCATGGTAGGCCGAGCATATCTTAGACTTCTTCCTATAAAGCATATAGCATACTTACCAGGTGCCTATAAAGAAATCAAATAATATTTTAATTATATGAGTGATAAGAAAAAATCAAATAAAGAGCCTGCTCAGTCCGTCCGAGGTATGCGCGATATTATCGATGATCAATACTATCACTTTCAAGGATTTTTTGAGAAAGCTCAAGAAGTAGCTGTCTACTACGGCTTCCGACCAATCGATACGCCGATTATCGAACATGAAGAAGTCTTCACTTCATCAATCGGCGTCGGAACGGACATTGTTGATAAAGAAATGTACACGCTCCGTACTAAAGGTGGTGACCACTTAGCACTTCGACCTGAACACACTGCTGGACTCATGCGTAGCTATATCGAGCACGGCATGCAAGCCCTTCCTCAGCCAGTCCTTTTCTATAACTATGGTCCAATTTTTCGCCATGACAATCCTCAGAAAGGACGCTACCGCCAATTTTGGCAATTCGACATGGATGCGATCGGATCCGAGAAAAGTATCCTCGACGCACTCGTTATCAAGACCGCGTGGGCTATTCTCCAAGAAGCTGGTGCTACAAATCTTTCGATAGATATTAACTCAATTGGTGATAAAGACTGCCGCGCGGGCTACATCCGTGAGCTTGTCGCCTACTATAAGAAGCATGCGAATGTCCTCCCCGCGATCGACCGTGAACGCTTGAAAACCAATCCCCTTCGTATTCTTGACTCAAAAGAAGAGAAGACAATCGAGCTCAACCAGAACGCTCCAGAGACTTTGTCACACCTCTGTCTAGCGTGCAAAAAACATTTCAAAGAAGTCCTTGAGTACTTAGAAGAAATGGATATATCATACACAATCAACAAGTGCCTCGTTCGTGGACTTTCGTACTACACTCGCACCGTATTTGAAATCATGATTCCAAGTGAAGAAGATGGTAAACTTATAACTATTGCCTCCGGTGGTCGCTACGATTACCTCGGCCGGCAACTCGGAAGCAAGAAAGATATTCCTGCTGTAGGCTCAAGTATTGGAGTAGATCGTGTTGTTGAAGCTCCATGGTTTGCCAAACTCTCGCCTCGCATTATCAAAAAACCAAAAATTTACTTCATTCAGCTTGGCTTTGATGCAAAGTTAAAATCATTGAATGTTATTGAAATACTTCGCAAAGGCAAAGTGCCAATCGCCCAATCAATCTCAAAAGATAATCTTGGCGCCCAACTTGCCGTAGCCGAGAAGCTTGGTATGCATTATGCAATCATATTCGGTCAGAAAGAAGCTATGGAAAACTCAGTCATATTCCGTGATATGACTAATCGTTCACAAGATACGGTCAAGCTTCCGAAGTTGCTCGAGTATATTAAGGAACTCAAATAATATCTCCTATGATAGAAATTATTCAAAATGGAAATCCTATCTTACGAACGGTAGCTACTACCGTTCCTATCGCTGATATTACCAAACTGAAAATTAAAAAGGTGCTAAAAGATATGATCTATGCATTGCATTCACAAGATGATGGCGTGGCTATTGCTGCACCTCAAATCGGTGTTTCACTTCGAATTTTTATTGTGGCTGGTAAAATTTTTGAGGAAGATTTTATTCGAGGAGAAAAGCCAAAAGTTGAACCTAAAAAAATAAAAATTACTCACCCTGATCTTATTTTTATAAATCCAGTTTTTAAGAAAATCTCACGAGACCGCAAACTCATGACTGAAGGCTGTCTCTCTGTCCGACCAATCTACGGTAAGGTTCGTAGGGCTACCAAAGCTACTATGGAAGCCTACAATGAGCATGGAAATCTTTTTACTAAAGACGGGACTGGGCTTCTAGCTCACATCTTCCAGCATGAGACTGACCATTTGGATGGTATACTTTTCATCGACAAAGCCCAAGATATCCACGAGTCAACATCAGAAGAAGAATATACATAATGGCTATGCACAATAAAACTAATTTCGCATTTTTTGGAACACCCGAAGTTGCACGCCAAACACTGGAAATACTTTTTCAAGCTGGCTATGTACCAAAAGTTATTATTACCTCACCTGATCGACGCGCAGGGCGTGGTATGCACATGACTGAGACCATAGTAAGCGCCTGGGCCACGACTCACTCTATCGAATGCCTCAAACCTGAAAAAATCAATCAAGAATTTATTAACGAATTTAAAAAGTATAATGTCGACCTGTCGATCGTGATTGCTTATGGTAAAATTTTACCTGAGGCTCTTATTCAAGCTCCAACACTCGGCAGTATTAATATTCATTATTCCCTTCTGCCGAAATATCGTGGGGCATCCCCTGTCGAAGAAGCTCTATTGTATGGAGATCCAGTCACCGGTGTGACTATACAACAGATGGCTTTTGCCCTTGATAGTGGTCCTATTTTCATCAACAAAGAAGTACCCATCAATGACACTGAGACCAAGAGTGAATTACTAGCAAAACTAACTCAGATTGGAGGAGAACTTTTGCGAGAGACCTTACCGGCTCTCTATGAAAAGAAGATAATACCACGCGGACAAGATGATAGTCAGGCGACACACTGCACAAAAATTAAAAAAGAGGATGGTGCAATAGATTTAGCGGGAGATCAAAAACAAAATTATAATAAATATCGTGCTTTTGAGCATTGGCCTGGCACATATTTCTTTGTGATTAAAAATAATAAAAAAATTAGAGTCACAATCAAGAAAGCCAGATACGAACACGACTCATTCATTATCGAACGAGTCATTCCTGAAGGTAAAAAAGAAATTGATTTTGAAGAATGTAAGAAAAATATGCTTTAGTACTTCGACGTAAACGGATTACGTTTTGATATACCCTTTAGCATTTTCTTTACACTTGTTGCTCCGCGCTTGTAGAGGGTCTGTTTGCGGTCCTTGGTATCTTTTATACGTCGAGTGAGTTCTTCTTTGGCATCATCGATGGCTATATAGAGGTCACTTTTCTCCGAAGCAGCAAAAAACTTATTCCCATCAATTTTGATATCAAATTCAGCCTTAAATACATCGCCTTGTTTATGGTGGTTCGTCGTCTTTCCTATTTCTACAAATCCACTGATCACACTATCTTTGGCAAACTTTTCAATTGAAGACAGGCGCTTATTAACGTACTCAGTAATCGCTTCTGTTAGTTCCATATTTGTCCCTTTAATATTTATGCTCATAGTGTTTAGAAATTAGGTTAATAATATACAGTATACCAAATATTTTGATATACTGTATACATGTCAAAAAAAGAAATAAAGATTCACCAGAAGGGTGTCAAGGTTGGATTATACCAAGCGGGGCGTATGGAAGGTAGTGTTAAGAATTTTGGTAGTCGTAACGTCCGAAAGCCTAGACAATCTAAATAATAAAAGGCCATAGATCTACATCTATGGCCTTTTATTATGTATACTTTATTTCTTTACCTCATGCTCATTGCATCCCTCTTTGCAGGAATCACAATTATCACAGATACTGTTCTTTTTCATAAAGTCTCCTCCACACAGAGTACACGTGCCACAGCCACACATGGTGCGTGCAACAGACAAAGGACCAGGACTAGACCATGCAATAGTGAGAGCAGAAGCAAGAATAAGTAAATCTGAACTATATCCTTGGAGGAAACCCATCTTAAACTTCACAAGGTATATGGCAACAATAATAATAATAGATAGAAGGTAACCAGCAATACGAGTAAACACACCGAGAAGCACTGCGATACCTGCAAGAAGCTCCGTCCACGAAACTAGATAGACCCAAAAGATTCCGAGACCAATACTACTAAAGAAACCACTTACCATAGGAATATTATGTAACTTAACCCAACCTTGAGTTATAAAAATAAGTCCGAGAACAACACGCAATAAAAATATTCCCCATTCTGCACAACTCATAGATATTTTTGATTTCATAAATTCTATTTTATTAAATATTTAATTAAGTAATATCTTAGTATACCACTATCCTCCTGTAAAGAACAATATACCCTCTTTTGCTTTTTACACTCATTTTTGATAGGATATATTCATTCTTTTGGTTATCTTTTTAGATTCAACCTCTAACAAGAAACAAGAGATATATTCCGGAGTAGCTCAGCGGTAGAGCAAGCGACTGTTAATCGCTTGGTCGCAGGTTCGATCCCTGCCTCCGGAGCACTGTAGTATTTTGAGAGCACATTTCTTCAAATTGCTCTTGTTTTTCTAGGGTATTAAGAGGTTCGAACCGTTCTTTTATTGCATTCACCTCAATTGCAATTTTTTCTATCGGAATCAGCGTTTTCTCTATATCAACATTGAGTATTTTGTCTTTTAGCAAGAGGTTCGAACCGAGTGTCGACAAGATACGCTTCTTGATTTGAGGACTGCCTTTTGAGAATTTAGCAGCAGCTTTTTCAATAAAAGTCAGCATTTCATCGGCTGTTTTATTCCATTGGTCAATGCGAGCATCCGTATGATTGAATAATTTACTGAGTTCTTTCTTTTCCGATAAATACTGAGTCTGCTTTTCTCTGAACTGTTCTTCTTCAATCTCTCCATTGGCTCGCATGTCGACAAGCTTGCTCAATTTAACGATAACGCTGTTATATGCTTTTTGCTGTGCTCCTACGATTATCTTTTGTTGTCCTGCCTCTTTCTCAT
>JAYVQT010000010.1:0-2956 GCA_043776915.1 Minisyncoccota bacterium
AAAGCTCTGCTTGCGCACGAGCATTTGCTAAGTTTGACTTAACTGCTGCATCAGCACCTTTTGCACGAGCAGTGTTAAGCGCCGCAAGCACCACTGAAGCCAAGATACCGATGATAGCGATAACAACCAAGAGTTCGATAAGCGTAAAACCTTTTTGTTTATTCATACTAAATTTATACTATTAATTTTGTCTTTCTTTATTACGAAAGACGGCGACCTTATTTTTAATACTTTTATTATATCATGAATGAGTAGAAAAAGCGCAATAGTACGATATCTGTGGATATCTTTTACTTAATACCACCTGCGACATTGTAGATCGGCATAAGCACTGACGCAAGTAGAAGTCCTACTCCAAGACCAAGGGCAACAATCATAATAGGCTCAATCAGACTGACAAGAGTATCAACAGCATCATTTACTTCACGATTATAAAAGTGACCAAGTGTCTTCAGAATATTACCCATCGAGCCAGTCTCTTCACCGACACGAACCATACCGGACATAATAGCCGGAATCTCTGGGTGCTTCGATAACGATTCTGAAAATGAACTCCCCGCTTTCACATCTTCGGCAACACCTTTTAGAATATCTTCGAAAATACTGTTACCGACAACGTTACTGGTGAGCTCAATCGCACGAATAATCGGAATACCTGAAGAAAGCATCGTGTCCATATTATCTGCCAAACGTGAAAGATAAAGTTTTATATATATATTTTTTAATACTGGTAATGATATTTTAATTTTATCGAGCGTATGCTTGCCTGACTGAGATTTACTTAATTTGTACACATAGATAATAAACACAACGAAGGCAATAAGTACAAAGATACCGTAGTGAACAAGCAAATTACTAATAGCGATAACAATCTTGGTCGAAAATGGTATTTCTTGCCCAGATTCTTGAATAATCGCGGTAAGCTTCGGTACAATAAAGACAAACATGAGTGTCATAACAAGTACGAACACACCAATGACGAATCCCGGATAGATCAAAGCGTTCTTCGTCTTCGACGTCAGCTGGTACTGACGATCAAGATAGTCAGCCAGATACGAGAAAGTTTGAGTAAGCTTACCAGACTCCTCACCAGCCTTAATCATATTCACGTAGAACTCAGAGAAGGCGTCGGGGTGCTTGGCAAGTGCTTGAGAGATAGATACACCGGAAGAGATATCATCGGAAATATTAGTTAGGATTTTTATCAGAGCTTTATTCTCTGTATTACTTGCCAGAAGATTAAAAGCTTTCAAAGCTGATACTTGGGCTTCGAAGAGCGTCGATATCTGTCTCGACATAATAACAATGTCTTTCATTTTTACTTTCTGCTCAAAAAAGGAAAGCTGCATGAAGCTTTTCTTAATATCTCCTTCTTTAATTGACAACAGGATTAAACCTCGACTTTGAATGGCGACAATAGCTGAATCTTTCGAAGCTGCATCAATAGTGCCCTTCTTTTTCTCGCCAGTATTTGAAATAGATTCGTAGTTAAATAACATATTACATCATGCGCTCAAGCGCCTTAGGATTAACAGAATACTGATAGGCCGACTCCATAGTAATCTCGCCTTTTTGGACAAGTTCGATAAGTGATCGATTCATATCTACCATGCCTTGCTCAGATGATGTCTCGATAACATTGCTGATCTCATGGGTACGCTTCTCACGTATCAAGTTTGCTACAGCATTATTGTTAATCAATAGCTCGTAAGCTGGTACTCGGCCACCAGAAATACGCGGAATGAGGCGTTGAGAAAAGACACCGAGCAAACTTGACGATAGCTGGAGTCGAATCTGATCTTGCTGACCTGGTGGGAATGAATCGATAATACGATCAATCGTCTGAGCCGCATTATTTGTATGAAGAGTTGAGAAGACAAGATGGCCTGTCTCAGCTGCTGTCACCGCTGCTGCAATAGTGTCAGGGTCACGCATCTCTCCAATGAAAATAACATTGACATCTTCTCGGAAGACTGACTTCAGGGCTGTCGAGAACCCAGCGGTATCAGCCCCTACTTCACGCTGATCAATAATAGATTTATCGGGTTCATAGATAAATTCGATCGGATCTTCAATCGTCACAATGTGGGCTGCTCTATCTTTGTTTATCATATTTATCATTGTCGAAAGTGTCGTTGATTTACCTTGACCGACGGGACCGACGACGAGAAAGAATCCTTGATTTTTTGCGGTAAAGCTTGCAAGAATTGGCGGTAAATTTAAATCTTCAAATGACTTAGCTTTCGGTATTAATCGAATCACAATACAAATCGATCCGCGCTGAAAGAAAGCATTACCTCGCAAATGATTCTCACGTTTAAATGAGTAAGAGAAATCACTTTCTTTATTTTTTAAAAATAAGTCAACTCTCTCCTGTCCTATAAGAACCGTAAGTATACCGATCATGTCTTCTTGTGAAGTTATTTTTTGATTAACGAGGAATAGTAACTGGCCGTTAACACGCATAGCAGGCTTACGCTCAGCGCCAAGATGAAGATCTGAGCCATCTTCATGAATCAAACTAGTCAGTAATGTATCTAGAAATTCTTGATAGTCCATAGTGTTATTGGATGGTCGTATTAATAATGTGATTCACTTTCTCTATAACCTCGGCCGGTGTACTTGAGGCTTTGACAATATAGCCAGCTGCACCGAGAGCCTGACCTCGCGCAATATCAGATGGCTGACCTCTATTTGAAAGAATAATAAACGTTGATGACTGAGAAAGCTTTTCCTCTTTCATTTTTTCGATAAGCTCAAATCCATCCATAACTGGCATCACAATATCAAGAAGGATAACATCTGGTACAAGTCCCTCGTGAAATTTTTGAAGTGCTGGCTCAGGTCCAAGTGCAGTCATAACACTAAAATTCGACTGGCTAAATTTAAGTGCATACATATCAAGAAGGAAACTATCATCGTCAATTATTAAAATTTTCTTTTTAGAATCCATATT
>JAYVQT010000011.1:0-11375 GCA_043776915.1 Minisyncoccota bacterium
AGTATTACTTCAGGAACAGTTATGGTTGTAAACTTCTCATCTGGTCTAGCGGCAGCAGCAGGAGCTGTTACAAACACAACAACTCGTAACCTCGCTAACGTAGGTCTCTATGTTAACGGTGGTCAGGTTGGCTCGAACGCAACAGCAACTTCTGGTTCAACTCTTACATTCAATAACCTCGGATCAAATTTGACAGCATACGTAGGTACTCCTACAACTGTTGAACTTCGTGGTGATGTTGTGAGTTCAAACGGAACAACACTTACAGCAGGTACAGTCAAGTTTGACCTTCTTGTTGGATCAAGTAACGCACAAGGTCTAAGTTCAAGTCAATTGACTTCAACTTCAGCATCAGGTGGTCAGACACTTACTATCGGTAACAACGTAACCTTCGGAGCAACTGCTGGATTCTCAACTTCAACAAAGGCTCCAAATACAGCTGGTGTTAAGGTTGGTTCATTCTCAATCTCTGCTGGTTCTGCTGAAGGTCTTACAGTTACAAACGTATCTGTAACACTTCCTTCTGGTTCTGGAAACACTATGCAACCTGCAAACCAACTTACTAACCTTACGGTTAAAGATGGTTCGACTGTTGTCGGTACTCCAATCGGTAACCCAGTTATTACGACTTCAAACAGCTTCTCAGTATCATTGACTGTTCCACAAGGAACTTCAAAGACATTTGATGTATATGCTGATTTCGGTTCGTCTGCAGCTGGTCTTACGGTAACCCCTTCAATGACACTCACATACCGTGGTAATACTTCTAACCTCTCTACAACTTCATCAATTGCTGCTGGTTCAACAACTACAGCAAACGTTGCAGTTATCGCAGCAGGTAGCGTTACTGTAAACACTGGTTTGTCATTGTCTTCACGAAATGTGGTTTCAAGTAGCAATTTCCCAATTGCAACTTACAACTTCAAGAGTAACGGTGTCGCTGGTGCAGTTATCAAGGATGTAACATTTACATTCCCTGCTAACACCATCACATCTATTACTATGAATGGTCAGACACAAGGTTCTATTAGTGGTACAACTGCAACTATCTACAACGTAGGTTCTGTGGTTCCTGCTACTAGTGACGGTGTCGATGTTCCAGTTACAGTGAGCCTCGTTTGTACTGGTACTGCAAATGGTTGTACAGCTAACTCTCCAGTTACTCTCAACCTTCTTGCATCTACAGTTACTTACAACAACGGATCAACTACTGTTTCTGTAACTCCTACATCAGGCACAGCAACGACTGTAAACCACTATATCTACGCTTCTGTTCCATCATTTGCTGTTGATGCTGTCCAAAAGACAGGTCTAACACTCGGTGCTGAGAACAAAATCGGTGAAGTTACTATTGCTGCGAATGCTGGAGGACAAATAAAGGTTAATAACATTGCCTTTAACCTCGCAACCTCTGGTATCACATCTCCAGTATTTTCAGGAGCTCGAATCGCTGACGGCAACACTTCCGTACCAGGATACACGATTGCTTCTGGATGTACTGCAGTTGGTGCTTGTGTGATGACACTTGGAACATCTCCAGCTGGATTCGCTATTGCACCTGGAATGTCAAAAACATTCAGTCTTTATGCAACAGTTTCTGGTACTCCAATTGCAAGTACTGTACTTTCAGTATCTTCAAGTGTGACTCCAGGAACAACTACTTGGGATGATACAGTTGGTGGTGGTACTGCTCAGGCATCAACCAACATCTACAACTTCCCAACTGGTTCTTACTCAATCCGTCAATAATCTTTCGATTATTTAGGAATAGTAATTCCATAGAGGTATAGATAGTTTCTCGAAACTTTAAATCGAAACAAAAAGCACCCCGAAAGGGGTGTTTTTTGTTGTCGATTACTTCGTTTCTTTTTATCAGTGTGGTAATATAGTAGTGTGTTACTCGTCCTTAAATTTTTACGTAAGCATAAGATTCATATAGTACAAGGAATAGGACTCCTTGGTATAGGTCTATTGATAGGTAGTTTTATCTTCCCCCACAAAAGTACGAGCACTTCATCGACCGGTATTACATTCGCCAGTAGGGCAAATGATAGTGAGTTTAAATTCATAAATCCACTATTGAGTTGTAATACTACAGACAATAAACAATTTACTGAGTATAAACCCCTTGAAGAAAAAATAAATAATCTTAGTAAAAAGTATGATACATCAGTCGATAAAACGATTATCTCTGCGTATTATAAAGATATAAATTCTGGCCGCTGGTTCAGTACTCATGAAAATGAACTTTACTCGCCCGCCAGCCTTTTTAAAGTTCCTTTAATGATTGCATATCTTAAGTTAGCAGATGAAGATAAGAATGTGTTATCCAATAATATATTTTATGCAGGTAGTGACTCCATTTCGAGTGATATGGTTACTAATAAAAATGAGTATTTCAAATCCCCGCATGCGGTGGTGACCGGTACTTCGTACACCATTGATTATCTTATTAAATCAATGATTGAGTACTCTGATAACAGCGCCACCTACTTGCTGTATAGCCGAATGGATAAAAATTCCATGGCTGATGTGCTCTCTGATATAGGTATCAAGCTCCCCTCAGGTAATCTTACTGGTACGACTAACTTTTTAACGGTCAAGTCGTATGCCTATCTTTTCAGGCTGTTATATAATGGGACCTATCTTTCCAAGCAGATGTCTGAAAAAGCATTAAAGATTTTAAGTGAGTCTGACTTTAATAATGGTATCGTTGCTGGTGTACCCAATGATATAAAAGTTTCCCATAAATTTGGTGAACGAACCGACTTTACTCCGACCGGGCAAGTCTTGGGTCGCCAGCTACATGATTGTGGCATAGTGTACTATCCCAAGCATCCATACCTACTCTGTGTTATGACAAAAGGCACTGATTTTAGCGTGCTCTCTTCCTCTATTCAGGGCGTCTCGTCTATCGTTTATAATAATGTAAAAGATGAATTTAAGGAATAATAGCTTTCATTAGAGATGAGTGTTTTCATATTAGTATGTTCCTTACATCCTATAAAAATGGTATAATAGGTATTATTATGTAATATTTTTGGTAGGCACATTTTATGGAAAATAAAAAAAGTAGTAATGGTATGTGGATCGTTGTTGGTGTCGTTGTTCTCGCTCTTATTATTATCGTTGTTATGAAAAGTCAGAAGCCAACAGAAGTAGCTATTATCGAAGCACCATCTCAAAATACTCTTCAGGCTACTGAAGATTTAAGTGCGGGGAGTGTTAATACTCCTGTTGCTCCTACAACTACTGGTGTTGCTCCAGTCACTATAAGTTATGCCAATGCTCTTATTAAGTATAAGAATGCTCGTATTCAGCTTAATGATCAATGTCAAGCATTACCTCGACAAATGACGTTCAAGAATAATACGAACATTATGATTGATAACCGTTCGAGTGCAAGTCGTACTCTGAAGATTGGTGCTCCAGTCAGTATTAAAGGATTTGGCTTCAAGATCATTAATCTCTCGAGTGCAAAGCTACCAGCTACATGGCTTGTAGATTGTGATAAGTCACAAAATGTCGCGACGATACTTATCCAGAAGTAATAGCTTGATTTGTAAATCATCTAAAAACCCCTCATACATGAGGGGTTTTTAGATGATTACTAGAATTGCTATTACTCAGAATGATACGATAACGGCAGTATGAAATACAATAAAAAGTAAAAGTTATCCACTTTTTGAATGTACGTATCCTTAACGATTCTCTTTTTAGAGCGTATAATTTAAGAGAATGAATAAAATCTTAATAAGAATTTTATTAACTCTACTATGTATACTTATAACTACTCCTCTTTATCGTGCCCAAGCTTCTACTGATGTTTCTACGGATATAGTAGTAAATACAGAGTGGACTACAGCAGGAAGTCCTTATGTTATAAAAAATAATATCTCTGTTTTTTCTGGGTCAACTCTAAATATAGATCCAGGGGTAATTATTAAATTCGAATATTGGACCAGCGTATCTATTGAAGACGGTGCAATTTTAAATAGTAAGGGGACATTTGCCAGCAATGTATATGTTACTTCACTTGCAAATGATAATAGAGGAGGAGATACAAATGGAGATGGAGTTGGCTCTGAGCCATATGAAGGGGACTACATAGGGATCATTTTTAAACCCCTAGCGAAAGGTAGTATTAAAAATACTGAATTTTCTTATTCAGATATTCCGATACACGTGGACTATGTCTCGCAATTAGACAACAGTAATAATGCTTTTAAAAATAATTATTATAATGGGATAGGACTTTTTGGGGACACTTATGGATTAAATGTAGATATTACAAGCAAGGATCCATACATATTATTTAATGATATCTATATTTCAAATGATCATAGATTAAATGTATCTCCAGGTGCAAACCTTTCTTCAGTGTATGGAAATGAAATAAATATTTGGAATAGTAAAAATTTCTCAATGCTAGGTTCATCCTCTGATCATATTATATTTTATAATGTGCCAGTAGTTATTAGTAATAATAGTTCTGCGATTATAACTTATGCTGATTTTTTGAATTATACTATATATAATTCTCCCCTGACTATTTATGATAATTCAAATGCTACTCTTGATAATATTTTAATAAAAGATATAGTGTCAGCTAATCAGTCCGTAGTAATATTTAACAACTCATCTCTCACTATTTCTAATTCGTTGATAGACAACACAAATGATGGGATTGTTCTTTTTAATAATTCTAAACTATATGGAGATCATTTAAATATCTATAATTCTCTTGGCAGTGGTATTATTTCTTTTGGGAATTCTTATTATGAGAATAATCTTGTCAGGCTAAGATTTTCTGAAATCGCATATAGTTACTATGGTTTAACGATTGGTAATTATACAAATACAGATATTAGTAAAAATAATATACACAATAATACATACGGTGCAACGACTTGGAATATGTATAATATTGATTTAAAGAATAACTACTGGGGAGATGAATCAGGTCCTTATAATGTTGAAAATAATGTTAATGGGCTCGGTAATGAAGTTTTTGATTATATAGATTTTGTGCCATTTTTGAGCAGTAATCCGTTGGACGAAGCATTGTGTACGATAGATTGTAATTCGAGCGTCTTGTTCTTGCCAGGAGTTACTGGTAGTAGATTATATGAAGATAATACCCCCGCTACTTCTCCTGGTTGTGTGGCTAATGCAAGTGGATTGTGTACGTTTAAACGGTGGCTACCACTTACGGATTCTGATGTGCGGAGACTGTATCTCAATGCCGCTGGTTCAAGCCTGAATACTATTTATACGAAAGATATTATTGATACAGCTATAGGTGTTTCAAATATATATAAATCTTTTTTAGACGACTTAGACTCTTGGAAAAATACAGAGAGTATTATTGCTGACTATTCAGCTATTCCGTATGATTGGAGATTTTCTGCACGTCAGATTATTACACAAGGCCGTAAGGATTCACTCGGTAAGATATCATACGAAAATTTCTTGTTTCCAGGAGAAACTCCTTATGTAGTAAGTGAGCTCTTGAGACTTGCTTCTACTTCAAGAACTGGAAAGGTAACGATCATTGCTCACTCAAATGGTGGGCTTGTAGCTAAAGAATTAATGCTTAAATTGCGCGAACTGGGGAAAGAAGATTTGGTAGATCAATTAATATTTGTTGCTGTCCCTCACGTTGGTACACCCGATGCTATGAAAGTATTATTACATGGTACTGATATTGGTCCATGGGGATTGATATCTGATTCAAAGCTTACTCGTGAATTTGTGAAAAATATGTCAACTGCCTACGACATACTTCCGTCACGGAAATATTTCGATACAGGTGGTTCTGGGTTATCACTTGCGACGTTTGACGATTCTTCTTATTTTAATAATGCTCGTAATCACTATGGGTTTGGGATCAGTAATTTTTCTGAATTTGACAACTATGTGAAAAATGTAGAAGGAAGAACAACTCCTTTGTATGCTGATTTAAATCATGCAGGTACTCTCAATACAACACTCTTAGATAATTCAGATATACTGCATGCGCGACTTGATGCTTGGGAGCCGACAGCTAATACAAAAGTTATAGAGGTTGCAGGATGGGGGGAGTATACATTGGGTAGCATAGGATATAGGACAGAAAAAGATTGCACAAGTCACGGATTTATACGTACAGGAATTCTTTTCACTTACACTTGTCTTTCATATGAAGACAAGCAGGTGCTTGATGTAGTGGATACTCTTGAAGGTGATGGTACGGTGGTAGAGCGGAGTGCTCACTATTTGTCTGATAAAAATACTCTTAATACTGAAAAGTGGTGGGTGGATTTGGAAAGCTATAATGATCCCTTGTTTGGTGTTAATAGAAAACATCCTGATATATTAGAGATTTCCGATTTATTAAATTTCATAAAAAACAAAGCGATTAACTTAGTAAGTTCATATACTTATATATCACAAATAAAACCTACTTCTAGTAAAAAATTAACTAAAATTAAACTTAACTCACCACTTACCTTAAATCTATATGATTCAGCAGGTAATCACACAGGATTAAATTCATCTGGACAGATTGAGGAAAATATACCAGGATCTAGATATAGAACCGTAGGGGATTCAAAATATGTCCTAGTTCCTCAAGATATTACCACAAATTTAAAACTAAAAGGTTACGAAGAGGGTTCGTTCTCTCTGAACGTAGATACTCTACAGGGCGATACTATTTCTTCTAGTACTACATTCTCAGCCATCCCTTCATCTGCTTCAACCATTGTAACTATGGACTTACCAGCAAACACTGATCCGACAATTTCTACACCGCTTAAAATAGATTTCAATGGAGACGGTACTATAGATACACAAATAATTCCTAAGCCTAATGGAGAAGTGATTTATGACATCACCCCTCCCGAATTAAAAGTAACATTTAACCTAAACACTAAGGATGTAGTATTTTCAGCGATCGATACCTTAGATCCAAATCCACTGATTACGACTACGAATTCTTCTATTACTCTTCACGATGTAAGTGCCAATACTACAGTCATACCTTTTACAAAATACAGAGAAGGTCCTACAAAATTAAAATTCTCTTACAATAAAGTAATAAGAAATGATATAATTACTATACTCCCTGATACAAACATAGTTTATGACTGGCAGGAAAAGAAAGGGTTTCTTACAGATTTAGATACAAAAGTGACTATTAAAGGCATAGAGAAATATATATTTAGTTATAAGAAATCTACAAATATGACTACTATAAAAATAAAAACTAATTCGGGTTTTACTATTACTACAAGGCAAGGATTTGTGCCCGTTACATTAATTAATAATAATTTGAGTGTATCATATTAAATTTATCATTTTATGAATAAGAAGCCAATTTTTGTTTTAAGTTTAATTAGTACTATAGGTTTTTTATCTTTAATTTCTAGAGATGTATTATATTTTGTATGTAAAACCCATAATGATAGTTGCATAAACACAGTTAATTACACTACTCTTTTTTTTATGATTGGAACAGCAACTTTAATCCCTTCGATAATAGTTTTTTTTATAAAGGAAGAAATTTTTAAATCCTGGAAGAAAATTACTCGAATTTTTATAATATTATCTTTATTAATAATATTAATTATACCCTGGTACTTAGGTGATGGGTTTTTACATATACAAAAAGATTTGATAGTTTTATTTCTAGCAATTTTATATTTAATTGCTTCTTTTGTCTTAATCATATATAAATCTTCTAAAAAAACTCCAAAATAAAACATATGCTATAATAGCCGTATGTTCAACTCGCACTTGTTAAAAGTCATACTTGGATTTTGCGGAGTCATACTCGCGGGATTAATCTCTCTTGTTATTATTGATTCGTTTAAAGATAAAGATGTGGTTGTGCGAGCCGAAGCTCCGACAGCGGGGACTTATCAGAATACAAAATCAGCCCCTATAAAACTTCCGCCAATTAAAAATATTCCGACGAAGAAAACAAATAAGGCTATTAATTGACAAATCTGCCATATTTGCTAATCTATGCATATAGCCGTAGACAGTAGGTTTGCCCCACTACGGTGGGGCATGTAAATCCTGCCGAGGTCGAATTCTGTGTATTATACTATAGTACACAGGCTACGCACGGCCCGGAAGGGCTATTTTTAATTTTAAAACAGAAATTGTGTCGCGCCTTAATGGACGTTTGCGCGACATGATTTCGGCTAAATCACATGCCAATTACATTAGATAAGAAGAAGGAGCTGGTGGCTAGTTTAGAAAAGTCACTCAAGGGAGCGAATTCTGTTGTCTTCGTGAAGTTCGATAAGTTAGTCGTGGCTGATGCGAATGCTCTCCGTCGTAGTTTACAAAAGGAAAGTATCGGCTACATGGTAGCGAAGAAGACATTGCTTAAGCGCGCACTTGAAGTTGGTAAATTTACAGGAACAATTCCTGAAATGCCTGGCCAAGTGGCGATTGCATATAGCACCGATCTTCTTGCCAGCGCTCGTGAAGTCCACGCTTTTGCAAAGACTCACAAAGAGAATGTCGAAATTGTCGGGGGAGTATTTGAAGGCAAGTACATGAATGCGAGCGAGATGATGTCGATCGCGACAATTCCTCCACTTCAGACACTTCGCGGAATGTTCGTCAATATTATCAACTCACCAATACAAAGATTTGCAGTGGTGCTTGATCAGATAGCAGGAGCAAAGTAGCTCCGAGATACATTATTAAATAAATTAAAATTATTATGGATACAGAAACAAAAGTAGAAGAGGTAAGTGCAAAGGTAGCTGTCCCTGCCAAGTTCAAGGACCTCGTGGCAAAGATTGAAGAAATGTCAGTTATCGACTTACATGAACTCGTGAAAGTATTAGAAGAGAAGTTCGGCGTATCAGCGCAAGCTGCGGCTGCTGGTCCTGCTCTGGGCGCAAGTGCTGAAGCTGCTGAAGTCAAAGACTCTTTCATTGTAGAGCTTACATCCGGTGGTGAGCAGAAGATTGCTGTTATGAAGATCGTCAAAGAAGTCCTTGCTCTTGGCCTCAAGGAAGCAAAAGACCTCGTTGATGGTGCTCCATCAGTCCTCAAGCAGGGTGTTAAGAAAGACGAAGCTGAAGACCTCAAGAAGAGGATTGAGGAAGTTGGAGGAAAAGTTACTTTGAAATAAGCGCAAGCTTTTTTCAAAGTAACTTTTCTGGAGATGTCGAATGTGCTTATTCAAGTAAATTCGACCCGGAGAAATCATCTTTATAGTTAATCTCTATCACAAAAAATACCCCTTGCGGGGTGTTTTTTGTTGGCGTATACTAGGAGCTATGGAAACGTTAGCCAAGCTACTGGGGGGGCACGCACGAGTTAAAATCATGCGCCTTTTTTTATTGAATAGTGAGAATAGTTTTGATGTCGAAGAAGTCGCTAGTCGTAGTCGTGTCACCAAAGAAAATACTCGCAAAGAAATCACCGCACTTGCTTCTATGGGCTTTATTAAATCAAAATCTATTTCCAAAGAAGGTTCTCGTGGATCCAAGAAGAAAGTGTCTGGCTGGTTCTTGAACCAATCATTTGAGTATTTAAAATCCACTCGTGATCTCTTGGTGGATCCAAATCTTTTAAATCAAGAAGATCTAGCACAGCGTTTTAAGCAAATAGGCAAGATTAAGCTCATGATCGTTTCGGGCATCTTTATCGGTGATAGTAAGAGCCGAGCCGATATGCTCCTTGTGGGAGACAAGCTAAAGAAAAATATACTTGCTCAGATTATTAAAGGCCTTGAAGCGGAGATTGGTAAAGAGCTCGACTATGTCGTGCTTGATACCTCTGAATTTAAGTATCGCCTTGATATGTACGATAAGCTTGTCTGTGATATCATTGACTTACCTCACTTGAAGCTTGTTGACAATGGTCAGTTATCCACATACATTACTCAAAAATAGTAAAATTTGGTATACTACAGATAGTACTTAAAAGGTCGAAGCTTATAGGTATTATTATTATAATCGTAATTTATTACACAAAACCTTATTATGATGTTTATACAAAGTATTAGTGATCCGTTGGCTATATCATTTACAGGTATATGGAATGGACTGTATCATTTTATACCTCTTTTGTTACTTGCACTTTTTATTTTTTTTGTTGGTTGGTTTGTTGGATCAATGGTTGGCAAAGCGATCTCTCAAGTTTTTACAGCTCTTAAGATAGACAAGCTATTTGAAAGTGCTGGTGTGAGCGAAGTTGTTCACCGTGCAGGGCTAAAGCTTAACGTTGGTGGATTTATCGGCAGCCTTGTGAAGTGGTTCGTTATCGTTGTGTTCCTTATGGCTTCACTTCAAATTCTTGGACTCACACAAGTAAATGACTTCTTAACAACAGCGGTATTATATTACTTGCCAAAAGTTATTGTTGCCTCACTTGTTTTAATCATTGCGACAGTTATCTCTGATACAATGAAGAAGCTCGTACAAGCTTCAGCACAAGCTGCGAACGTCCGCTCAGCAAAGATGCTCGGTTCAATTACTCACTACGCAATATGGATATTCGCTTTTATTATTGCGCTCTCTGAGCTTGGTATCGCAAGTGCCTTTATGCAAATCTTATTCACTGGTCTTGTCGCAGCACTTGCTATTGCCGGTGGTCTTGCATTCGGCCTTGGTGGTAAAGATGCAGCATCTCGTGCTGTCGATCGTTTCTCAGATAATATGTCTTCACACTAGTATTTATAAGGAGACAACTACAAACCCCCCTCTAAAGAGAGGGGGGTTTTGTATTTTTATCCACATGAGGCTACATGCTTGACTTCGTATTTGCCTTAGTATAGAATAGACCCACGATGTTAATGAATAAAAATCATCCAAAACTGCGGAGAAGTTAAACCTCTATTGGTTTTGCTTTGTCCGCTCAGAATTGTTCTGGAGCGGTTTTTTTATTGAGACGTCGAATATGATATTTGAAAACTGAATGCTGTTGTGACTCGCTGTTATCCTAACAATTTTTGTCAGGGTCTTTTCATTAGAGTCACAAACAGAACGCAACAATAACAATAGACGTACAAGTATTTATGGCAGCGGTGCTGGAGAATACTTGCGTCGTCTGAATTTTTTCGGCTGATTTATTAGCTTAAAAAAGGAAGATGGTTTTCAGATTTCCTAATAGGAAATTAAGAGTATATGGTGGATGCCTAGACTAAAAAAGGCGATGAAAGACGTGGCATGGCAGCGATATGTTTCGGGGAGGTGCCTAGCAACCTTTGATCCGGAAGTTTCTGAATGGGGAAACCCACATGCGTAAACCGCATGTACCTTCATGCTTGACATGAAGGAGCATACCCAGGGAAGTAAAACATTTCAGTACCTGGAGGAAAAGAGAAAAATATTTATTTTCTGAGTAGCGGCGAGCGAAAAGGA
>JAYVQT010000012.1:0-2800 GCA_043776915.1 Minisyncoccota bacterium
CCTTCGGTGATCAGTATTGTATGCTCAAAGTGCGCACTGCGAGAACCATCAGCAGTTTTTATAGTATACCCATCAGCCATACTAATAATGTCAGCCTTGCCAATATTGAGCATTGGTTCAATAGCCACCACCATTCCGGGAATAAGTTTCTGACCTTTACCTATTTTACCAAAGTTCGGAATATATGGATCTTCATGAATTTTCTTACCCACACCATGTCCCGAGAGCTCACGAACAATGCCATACTTATGACCGACAAATTTTTGTATAGCCGCTCCAATATCACCGACAGTATTACCACCTTTTGCAGCTTCTATCCCGACAAGAAGCGCTTCATGAGTCATCTGCAAAAGCTCCTGTGATGTTTTCTGGATTGCACCGACTGGCACAGTCACGGCATGATCAGTAAAGAGACCCTTATGTTTAATACCAAGATCAAGTGACACAATATCGCCTTCTTTGAGAATTTTAGTTTTATTTGGAATACCGTGGACAATCTCACTATTCACCGAGATACAAATAGATGCTGGATATGGCTTTGACTGCCCTTCGGGCTTGTAGTTTAAAAATGCTGGCTCATCTCCGGCTTCTGTAATAAGATCATGCGCATACTGATCAAGTTCTCCTGTCGAAATACCAGGCTTTACTTTTCTAGCTACTTTCGCCAAAATAGTCGCGAGCTGATGCCCCCCCTCGCGTAGTATATCTATTTCCTCTTTGGTTTTAATAATGACTGCCATATAAGGCTTATACTAGATTAAAACAGTCAAATATACAATAGAAGATTTACTTAATCACTGTTCCCTCGAAAACTTCTCCATTTAAGTATTTCTTGAAGTTCTCAATATTTTTACCGTTCATGATAGACACTTCAAGCCCAAGAGTATGAGCTCGCTCGGCGGCAATAGGGTCAAAAGGAGCGTTAAGTCCTGGGTTCCACTCTTTTGGCAATAGTGCTCGAAAGTCTGACCAGGAGATTTTCTCAATTTTTATAGCATCAGGATTATAGCGAGGGTCAGTGGTATAGACGCTATCAATATTAGAAAGGTTGATGACAATATGTGCACCAACTGACTCGGCACAAGCTACAGCAGCCATATCGCTACTATTACCCGGCTTCCATCCTCCACCAACAATGATCGCCTTATCCGTCTCGGGAATATGCTCAGGGTTAAAAATTATTTCACTATACGCATGCTGTCCGAAGCACACACGCACAAGCTCAGCATTCAGGCGTGTACTTTCAATACCAATCCAATCAAGATCTTCGTATGTTGGCGTCGTAATTTCTTTAGCCGACAATGTGTATGTCCGAGCAATTCGTCCTCCGCCAGTAATAACAATAAACGTAAATCCTTTTTCAACGTATGCAGTCAGAGTCAATACAAACTCTTTTAGAAACGGAATATCAATCTCGTTGGGCACGATAAGCGATCCTCCGAGTGATATGATAATACGTTTCTGTGTATCCATATTACAATCCTAGTTTAGAAATTAATTCTGTGTGGACATCTTCGACTGACTGCTCGCCATTAATTGTATAGATTGTATACCCCTGTTTCTCTTCAAAGTATTTCATAGCAGGAATAACATTATTCATGTATTCATCGAAGCGCTTGGCAATACCCTCATCAGTATCATCAGAGCGTCCGCGAAGCTTCATACGCTTTAGTGCTTCTTCTTTACCCACTTCAATATACATAATTTTAATATCCCCTCTTTTATAAAAATCCATAGCCGCTTCAAAAGCTTGTGCTTGTGCAATAGTTCTAGGAAATGCATCTATAACGAGATGTGTTTCTAGTGTAAGTGAAGAGATAAGAATATTCGCAAAAATACTAATTGTTAGAAAGTTTGGCTGAAGAAAACCTTTCTCAAGTTTTTCTCGAACTAATTCCCCTGTATAGGTACCACTTGCAGTAATTTTTCTAAATTCAGATCCAGGATATACAACAAGAATTTCAGGTGAGGAATCTTTCGATTTTAAATAATTTCCTAAAAGATTGATCTGGGTTCCTTTACCTGATCCGACGATTCCAAAGAAGACAAATGTGTGTGGCGTGTTCATGTTTTTATATTATATACTAAATGATTCAAATTTTTGGCATAAAAAAAGACCCGATTGATAGGTCTTTTAATATTCTCTCATGGACAGCTGGGCTTCAACTTTTTTAATTAAATCAAGAACAACAGAAACGACAATGAGGAGAGCTGTACCGCCGATAGCAAAAGCTGATATGCCGGTAACAGCACGAACGATGAGTGGAAGAACGGCAATCAAACCGAGAAATACTGCACCCATGAGCGTAATACGATTTAGAATCTTAGCAATATACTCTCGCGTCGCTGGTCCTGGGCGAATACCAGGGATAAATGCGCCGTTCTTCTGTAAATTGGTCGCGAGCTGATCGGGGTCGAAAGTAACCGCAGTGTAGAAATACGTAAAAAGAAAAACAAAGATAAAGTATGCAAGTGAATATATCCAGATATTATTTACAAACCATAGTAAGCCTTTCGAAATACTTACAAGAATATGATGACTATTCCCTGCTAAGAAGTTCCCGACGAGCTGTGGGAAAAGCAAGATTGAAAGGGCAAAGATAATTGGAATAACACCCGCTTGGTTAACACGAAGTGGGAGGTAGGTCTGTGTACCACCAGAGACACGATCGCCATGCACTTGCTTGGCATACGTTACCGGAATAGGACGCTCAGCTTCTGTAACGACCACAACACCAGCCACAATAGCAAGACCAATAGCAAGGAAAAGAATATAGGTTGGTAGACTTGCAATATCAAA
>JAYVQT010000013.1:0-35534 GCA_043776915.1 Minisyncoccota bacterium
GATCGTTGAACCAGATTATGAATCTCGAATTGCAATTATAAAAGCAAAGTTTGAATCTACTAATTGTATTGTGAGTAGTGATGTAGTGGCATATCTTGCTGAATCACTTGAGGGAAATATTCGTGAACTCGAGGGAAGTTTAAATACTGTTATCTGCCAATCACAGTTGAAAAATAAGGCTCTTTCTTTATCTGAAGTTAAAACACTTATAAAAAATAATATCAAACCAAAAAAGACAGTTGCTATTAAAGATATTGTTCGGATAATAGCTCTTGAATATGGTATCACTGAGGAAATTATATATGAGAAAACTCGCCGTAAAGAGATCGTACGTGCTCGCCAAGTGGCAATGTACATCCTTCGTGAAGATTTTAATATTTCTTATCCGCTTATTGGACAGAAATTAGGAGGAAGAGATCATACAACCGTCATCCATTCTCATTTAAAAATTAAAAATGATTTAAAGACTGATCCGTCATTATTACAAGAAATAGAAAAAATACGAATAATGTTTAAGTAAGTGTTACTAAGGTGTTAATAGAGAAAATAAAAATGTGGATAACTATATATATATATAAGAAAAATAAAAGTAATCCACATATACCATGTTTTAAACTAATACAGAAAAATAAAATAAGACTTACTGTATATACCTTAAAACATAATTCACATATTCACAGATATAATAGTAATAATAATGTATTAATAGATAATAATAAGATATATGAAATTAGAATGCTCAATAAATAAAATAAAGAATGCCCTCATTACTGTTGAACGCTTAACAGGGAAGAATTTAACACTTCCTGTACTTGGTTCTATTTTATGGGTAGCACATAATAAAACTCTTAAACTCCGAGCTACAAATTTAAGTATTGGTATAGAAGTTAGTGTTCCGGCTAAAATTGAAAAAGAAGGAGTTCTTGCTATACGTGGTGATATTCTTTCTTCTTTATTTTCACAACTCTCTGGAGATGGAATAGTATTATTTGAATCTATAGATACTAATTTATCGGTTAAAACAAAACAAAGTACTATTTTACTAAAATCTATTCCTTATGAAGATTTCCCTACAATACCACTCATCACTGGAGAGGAAGTAGTGTTGCCTGCTAAGAAATTTATTGAAGGTATTCGATCTGTTTACTACAGTGCCTCAGTTTCTGAAATTAAACCAGAAATAGGTAGTGTCTATATCTACCCCGAAGATGATTTAATGGTTTTTGTGACAACTGACTCATTTCGATTAGCTGAAAAGAAAATTAAAATAAAACAAAAACTTTTATTTCCTGGTATCCTTATTCCATTTAAAAATACAGTTGAAATAATGAAAGTTTTTGAAAACTCTGATGAAGATTTAAAAATAACGCTTCAGAAAAACCAAATATCCTTTTCTACGTCAAGTGTCTATCTAACCTCACGAGTTATCGATGGAACATTTCCTGATTATAAACAGATTATTCCAAAAGACTCAAGTACTGAAGCAACAGTTTTAAAACAAGATTTTATTTCATCCCTTAAGATTTCAAATATATTCTCCGATAAATTTAATCAGATTACACTAACCGTAAAACCAATAGAAAAAGTGTTTGAAATAGAAGCTCGAAATACTGACGTAGGAGAGAATACCACATTCCTGTCTGGTGCACTTTCTGGTGAAAATGTCTCAGCTAATTTTAATTATAAATATATTTTAGACTGCTTTCAATCAATTACAGCTGACAGCCTTAATATTCAATTAAACGGTAATAATAAGCCTATGATTATAAAACCAGTGGGTGACCCATCATTTATGTACTTAGTTATGCCGATGAATCGATAATATGGACTATACTCATATTGATAAGTTTCTCAACAAATTTAAAAAGATCCTTTTTAAAGGAGAGCTTTCCACACACACTATTGCTCTAACTATTACAAAACATATACTATCTCCCGTCGACTCTACATCAATAAAGATAAAAGACGCTACAATTTACATTAAAAGCTCACCGATGGTCCATAGTGAGGTTTTAATACATAAAGAGAAAATACTAGAAGATTTAGCAAAACTTCTACCAGAATCTTATTTTAAGGATATACGCTAATTATTGAATCTGAAATGATGCGTGTGCTTCCGTGTTATTACCAAAGGCATCATATCCAATAATTTGAATGACATTATTTTTTATAGTACTTATATCACTTGGAATAAAAGACGTAGAGAATGGGTATGTTTTTAATGTGGTTAGGTAGGTATTATTTACAAACACATCAATCTTTTTTATCTGATCTATGGGAGAGTTTATTGAGAATGACACTTTTTGGTTTTTGGTATAGGGTTCACTACTGAGACCAACTACCTCCAAAGTTGTTTGAAGTAGTGTTGAATGAACAGAATCTGAATATAAAGGCTTGTTTAAATCAAGAACTATTGGATACAGAGATATATTCTTTTCCCACCATTTTTGTACCCCATATTCCCAGTTAGTATATTGTGGATCCTTTTCGGGATTTGTCGGCCTGTTTCCAAGTGGATTATTCTTATCTATCCAGTAGAGAATGGTGTGGACATTTGTAATCGATTGTTCTTTTTGTGTTGCATACGGTGTATTTGGTGTTGCAAGACCTCCGGAAGCAGTATCAATAGTAAATGTCTCACCACCTTGCCAGAAGCCTCGCAGTATAGGAGGGAGAGCAGGGTTTATTGGATCAGGTTTTCCAAATGTCTCACTTGGTAATTTCTTAAGAGCCTCAGTTATAACTGCGTTCCAGATAGGTCCAGCAAGTGCTGCCCCCCCTTTTTTCATTGACTTATTATCATTATTTCCAACCCAGACCCCAACAGCGATTGAAGGTGTGTATCCGATAGTCCACGCATCTTTATTGCTATTTGTTGTACCAGTTTTTACAGCGACTTCTTTTCCAGGGATGTGTAATACTGAGTTTACCCCAAATGTCGGGGCTCGAGCATTGTCGTCTGTTAAGATATCAGCTATTATTCTGGTTATATTTGAATCAAGAACTCGATATGATTTATCCTGATATTTTTCAAGAATATTTCCAGAACTATCTTCAACTGAGAGCACTGCTTGATATGGATTTCGAATACCATCATTTGCAAAGACACTATACGCCGATGTCATATCAAGTAATGTTGTTTCTCCACCTCCGATAACGAGTGATAATCCATAGCGGGTTGGATCATTAAGTGTGGTAATACCAAGGTCATGAGCCATCTTAAGAGAGTCAGGTATACCAACGAGATATAGAAGTTTAACTGCCACAACGTTAATAGATTGAGCGAGTGCACTTTTGAGTGTCATTGGTCCACGGAATCCATTATCATAGTTATTTGGTGAATAACAGGTGGCATTTTTATTCCCCGGAAGTGGTTTTCCCATTGGACTACATGATGAATTAAATTCAGTTTTTACATCAAAGAGTGTTGTGTTTTCAGTATAGCCTTCTTTGAAAGCTTGGGCGTAGACAATGGGTTTGAATGATGATCCTGGTTGACGTGAAGCGGTTGCGACATTAAAGTTACCATCAATGGTTTTATCAAAATAATCTCGTGATCCAACCATTGAAAGTATCTGACCATTTTTTGGATCAATGACGACTACTGCAGCATTTGAACCTTTCCAATCTCTCTCATTTTTCTTTGCTTGAGCAAGAGCAATAGCTTCAGTTTTTAACTCTAAATCATAATCAAGAGTTGTGATTACTTTTAATCCACCAGAGTCGAGAGCTTCAGCGCCATATTTCTTTTCTAAATAATCTTTAATAAAAAAGACAAAGTGAGGAGCAGCGATGTGCATCGGTTGAGAGGGAGCAAAGACTACAATATCAGCCACAGCCTGAGTATACTCAGTATTTGTTATGAATTTCAGGTCAAGCATTCTCTTTAATACTAAATTCTTACGACTATCTAGTTCTTTTTTATGTTTACCATAGGGAGAGAAGTGAGTTGGAGCATTTGGGATAGCCGCTAAATACGCCGATTCAGCAAGTGTTAAATCTCGAGCGCCTTTATTAAAAAATGCTCTAGAAGCTTCTTCGACGCCGTAGAGGTTGCCACCGTATGGCGCTTCGTTCAAATAGAGAGCCAAGATTTCTTCTTTAGTCATAATCTTCTCAAGTTTAATAGCCAAGATCCATTCTTTTATCTTACGCGTCAAAGTGCGATCTTGATTTAAGAGCGTATTTTTTATTATCTGTTGAGTAATAGTTGAACCCCCTTGGATTTTTTTACCGGTTATCTTTGCCCAAATTGTGCCACGAATAATAGAGCTTATACGAATTCCCCTATGATTATAGAATTCTGAATCCTCTATCGCGACAGCGGCATTTTTAATACTAACTGCCATGTTTTCATAAGGGATAATCGTACGCTTGATATCTTGATGGACATCATAGAGTAGTATCGTTCCGGTGCGATCATAGATTTTTGTAGAACTTTGGATTTTTCGTTCATTAAATGATTTAAAGTCCGGAAGTTTAAGGGTGCTTATCCACACAATAGCAAATCCACTGAGCATAATACCTAATGCGAGAATAGACAAAAGCCAGTTTTTGAGTGGGTATTTTTTGAAGAACTTTTTCATTTTTATTTTAATGGCATTACTCAGAATAGTGAGTACCTGCAGGTATTTTTTGAATGTATTCATACAGTATGTATCATATCATAGTTATAATATCTTACGGACAAGGGGTTATTTATATGATAGTATACACGTATGAGTAAGGTTATAACTGATAAAGATAAAATACATGATTTATTAACTCGTGCAGTAGAAGATGTCTTTATAAAAGAAGATATCGAAAAAAAGCTTTTTATGGGTAAACCCCTGAGAATTAAGTTTGGTATTGATCCAACAAGCCCATTTATTCATCTGGGGCGGACAGTACCATTACGTAAATTAAAAGCTTTTCAAGATCTTGGGCACCATATTGTCCTTATTATTGGTGACTATACAGCTAAGATTGGTGACCCGTCAGACAAGCTAGAGAAAAGACCAATGTTAACCGACAAAATTATTAAGAGTAATTTGAAGAAATATCTACAACAAATTGCTCTTATTCTTGATATGAAAAAAGTGGAAGTTGTTTATAATTCAAAATGGCTCAAAAAAATGAATTTTTTTGAGATAGGACAGCTTCTCGAATGTTTTACTGTTCAGCAAATGACAAAAAGAAGAAATTTTAAAGAACGATTGGATGCGGGTGTTGATATTTTTATGGTTGAATTTCTCTATCCAGCCCTTCAAGGGTATGACAGTGTCATGGTTCAAGCTGATATTGAGATTGGTGGATTCGATCAACTTTTTAATTTGAAAGCTGGTAGAACAGTTCAGAAAAGATACGGTCAAAAAGAGCAAGATATTATAACTTTCTCAATGCTTGAAGGAACAGATGGTCGCAAAATGTCTTCCTCCTGGGGTAATATTATATCTGTTATTGATACTCCTGATGAAATGTTCGGTAAGGTAATGTCTTTAAACGACGATTTAATTATAAAGTATTTTCTGCTGGCAACTGATATTACTAAGAATGAAATAAGTGAAATTGCCAGGCTTTTTGCAGAGGGAGAAAATCCGATGGTTCTAAAAAAGAGACTCGGAAGAGAGTTGGTCAGAATGTATCACAGTAAAAGTAAAGCAGATACTGCCAAAGCAAATTGGGAAAACACATTTCAGAAGAAAGAAATACCAGAGAATATTGAAGAAATTGTCGCTTCGAAAGATAGCCTTCTTGTTGATACACTAGTCGCACATAAAATTATTTCTTCAAAAAGTGATTTCCGTCGACTTGTTGATGACCATGCTATCACTAACCTCGACACCAATGAAAAAATATCTAAGTATCAAGCGCCTGCAATTTCTGGAGTGTATCGAATAGGCAAGAAAAGGTTTTGTAAAATAGTTACTAAATAAAATAAAAATCTCTCATATGAGGGATTTTTATTTTACCTAGTAGAGAGATCCATCAAGTCCTGCAAATTCTGGAACATCAAGACTTTCTTCATCATCGTTTGTTCCAAGATCATCGTCAAGCGGATCATCGATACCTGTTTCGAGATCAAGATCAAGTTCGTCTTCAGCTGGATCATCTATTTTTAATTCGTCGTCATTGTAACTCATGTGTACTCTGTTAAAATTTTATAATGCACTATTTGTAACAAAATATCATTCCCTTTGCAACAACATTTTGCCTGTGGAAAACTTCACGCTAGCTTTTTTGTGTTATGGGGAATTTTTCACAGGCTAAGCAGGTGAGTCCAATAGCAATTGCATCAAGTTCGTCGTCAGAATTGGTCTTTTTGTTGATAGTAATAAGCTTGTGAACCATGTGTATGACCATATCTTTGCTTGCCTTGCCATAGCCCGTAACAGCAACCTTGATCTGGGGTGGGGTATATTCAAAAATAGTGAGTCCGTTACGAGCACAACAGTAGAGTATAGCTCCGCGTGCTTCAGCCACATTCATAACCGTCTTTTGATTGGTTGTAAAAAAGAGCTTCTCAATAGCAAGTGCCTGAGGCTCGTACTCTTTGATCACTTTTTCTATTTCAGTTCCGATAGTATGTAATCGTTCGTAAAATGGAAGTATTGCTTTGGTTTTAAAACATTCTGAATAAAGAAGCAAATCTTTTGATTTATGGGTTTTTTTAATAACAGCAATACCAATACGTTCGAACCCGGGATCAATTGAAAGTATAATCATATTATTTATCCGGGTAATCAAATCCAAGATGCTCATATCCTTTTTTAGACACAGTGCGTCCTCGAGTTGTTCTCTCAAGTAAGCCAAGCTGAATTAAGTATGGCTCCACTACTTCTTCGATAGTAGCTTCTTCTTCTGATGTGGCTGCCGCGATAGTTTTAAGGCCGACTGGTCCGCCGTTGAATTTAGTAATAATGATGTCTAAAATACGTCGATCAGATGAGGAGAGGCCAAGCTCATCAATCTCAAGAAGTGCCAACGCTTTCTTCACTGCTTCTTTCGATAATGGTATTTTGTGGACTTGGGCAAAGTCACGACAGCGCTTGAGGAAATAGTTTGCCGTGCGGGGAGTGAAGCGTGCTCGCTTGGCAATTTCATCGAGGGCTTCATCGGTAAGCTCGACGCCGAGAATGTGTGCTGAGCGATTCAAAATCTTTTTTATTTCATTATGAGTATAAAATTCAAGTCGGAAAACTCCACCCGAGAAGCGGGATCGAAGAGGGGAAGACAGAAGGGCAATACGAGTTGTGGCAGCAATGAGCGTAAATGGTGGAAGCTCAAGTTGAATTGTGCGGGCTGATGGACCTTTGCCGATAATAATATCGAGCACACCACTCTCCATAGCAGGGTAGAGCACTTCCTCAACCATTTTATTGAGACGGTGAATCTCGTCGATGAAGACGATGTCACCGGGCGCGAGGTTGGTCAGGATTGAGGCAAGGTCACCCACTTTCTCAATAGCTGGACCGGATGTTATTTTGATCTGCCTACCTGTTTCTTTGGCGATTAAGTGTGCAAGTGTCGTTTTACCAAGGCCTGGTGGTCCATAGAAAAGAATGTGTTCAGCTGGATGTGAGCGTTCTTCAGCTGCTGTTAGTAGTATTTTCAAATTAGCCTTAATATTTTCTTGTCCAATGTAGTCATCCCAGATGCCGGGGCGGAGTGTTTGGTCTAAAAATCCTTCATCTTTAGGTAGCAGGGGTTCATTTTTATCGTCTTTTGTTGTGGTGTTGAGGTTGGCCATAGGCTTGGGCTTGACATTAAATTTTATTTATGATATACTCTTTTCAGAAATTTTGATTGTATATTCATTCACTAAGTATAGCATTTTCGTGAAAACGACATAAATCTCTAAGCAATCGGCCCCGTGCTCTATGTATTTGCGTAGGACGCTCTGGTTATATTTATATGTACTGGGACTATCCTGTAATCATACGTTACTTTATTTACGCATGTTTTTAAAGGATTGTTTAGAGATTTATGTTTTTTTCTTTCAGATACTAAACCCCCGCCAACATCTACAAAGTTGTGGCGGGGTTTTAGTATCCTTTCTTTTAATTTGCATAGAAGTCAACAACACTGCCGACTTCTTCGAACGACGTAATACCTTTCAATATTTTGACAATACCATCTTCGGCCATATCAAGTGTCCCTTGGTGGTTTGCAACTTCTTTAATCTCTCGTTCACTTGGATTCTTGGGAATGATGGCCTCGATCTCGGCATTGTTGTGCACCGCTTCGAAGACCCCCATACGTCCTTTGTAACCTGTCATGTTGCACTCACTACAACCAACTGCCTCATAAAGTGTATATGGAGCATTCACATCGATCCCGTAATTGGTGAAATCTTTACCAGTAACTTTGGCGTGATCTATAACTTTTTTGATAAGATTCATTTCTTCTTCAGTAATAACCTTTTCTTTCTTGCAGTGCTTACAAAGCTTGCGGACCAAGCGCTGAGCGATAGAGAGAGATAAAGCTGAGACTAAAATCTTTGGATTAACTTCAAGATCTATCAAGCGGGGAATAACACCAGCAGCATTATTAGTATGGAGTGTTGAGAAGACTAAGTGGCCAGTAAGCGCTGACTCAACGGCAATCTTTGCTGTCTCACTATCACGGATTTCTCCAACCATAATGACATCTGGATCTTGGCGGAGCGCTGAGCGAAGTCCTTCGAGGAATGTATAACCTTTTTCTTCGTCGACTTGTGTTTGAGTAATACCAGGGAGATGATATTCAATTGGATCTTCAATAGTAATTATTTTAATCTCAGTTGAGTAAATTTTCTGCAAAAATGAGTAAAGAGTCGTTGTCTTACCCGACCCCGTTGGACCAGTCAGAAGTATCATACCGTTTGGCTTCTTAATCTCACGTAAGAATATATCGTAGAGGTTTGCTTCAATTCCCATATCCTCAAGCTTAACGCGGATAGATTTCGGATTAAGAATACGCATAACAATGGACTCGCCGTAGGCGCCTGGCATGAGAGAGACACGAAGACTGATTTCATCTTTATCAAGGAATATACTGAAGCGCCCATCTTGAGCTGTCGACGATGAAGTAATTTTGAGGCCAGAAAGAAGCTTGATGCGAGAGTTTATAAATTTATGAACAGTTGGTGGTATCTCCATGACTGTATGAAGAATACCATCGAGGCGGAAACGTAAACGAACTGTCTCTTCTTCTGGCTCAAAGTGTAGGTCAGAAGCGTTAATAGCAATGGCACCCGCAAGAGCAATTTCAAGTATGTGCGAGGTCATGTGTGATTTATCTCTCTCTGTTTCAAGTATGGCTTTTTTTATGTCGTCAATATTTTTAATATTAACCATAATTGCTTTGAGTGCATCGCTTGAAATAGCAATACTGCCAGCTTTTGATTCTGATGCGTACGATATCTCAGCATAGCGCTCCCACGCTTTCTGTAGGCTCGCAACTGAGGCCATATAGAAGTGAGGGTTAAAGCCATGACCTCGGAAATACTCCGTCAGATTTTCTATCTTTTCTTTACTTGGTGCACGGATTGCTACATGAATATCTTTCCCAAGTAGCTTAAATGGAGCCACTTCTTGCTCTATGGCTTCCTTTTCTGGTATTGAGCGGAGAGCATCGTTATCGATCGACATACTGGAGAGGTTAATAGGGGGTACACCGTAGCGCGTCTCAGCTAATGCTTGGACTAAGTCCTCCTCTTCCTGTTTTCGGAGGTCTCGTAAATTTTTTTGTTGCTCATCTTCGTCAAATTGGATCGTCATAGTAGCCTTATTATATAGTATATACAGATGCACGCTGATATTGACAAGTAGATTCAATTATGTTAAGGTTTGATTATAGATTGCTCTTTGACATCTTTTATTCTTGTAGAATTTAGTGAAAAACTTTGTTTTTCGTAACATCCGACTACTCACGGAGAGTAAAGTTTTTCACTAAATTTAAAAACAAAATAAAAAAGAAAATATGAAAAAGAACAGCATTTTTTTGGCTATTGGAATGATCATTCTGGTAGCGATGAGTTGTAAAACAATTCAGCCTGGAATCACTCCTCCGTCTCCTTCTCAAGAAATTCAATTAGCAGCAAAGTCTGAAAAACCTGCTGTTGATTGGTTGTCTAATTACTTTAAGAGTTTTCGTTTAAAAGATTTAATGGATTCTGTTTCATTTTACAATAGTGAAGAGATTATTGTTAATAAAAACAATAACACCCAAGAAAAAACTTTTCAACAAGGTGAAATTAATATTTTAGAAGGGGAATCTTTTTATGGGAGAGTGCCTAAAATGACTGCCGGTACACCTGTATCAGTTGAGTATATGAGCGATAAGGTAACAGTCAAAAAAGCTATCATATCTTTTGATAATGATGACAAAATGTACACACTGCCATTTTTTTTGTCGGCTAATGGGACTTATATCTTGAATAACGATCCAAGTTTAAGGTGTAAGTTAATGGTCTTTATGAACAAAATAAAGGCAAAACCAATATTAAGTACCGCTAAAGGCGTACTTAAACAATAAAAACTGTATTAATACTAACAAGACCCAAACGATAATAGTTTGGGTCTTTAATTTTATTTAAATTTCGGATAAGTTGACAGAAATCATTTTTAAATATAAGTTTTCATTAAAAGTAATTGATAGGGATGAGCTAAGACTAGGGGGTTGACATTTTCATCTTAACATGATATGATACATGTAAATCGAAGAAGTTTGTGATTGTTATATCTGAGCCCTAAATGAAATAGGTACCAGATATAACAATCACAAAAAAACTTAAAAATTAAATGTATGAGAAAGTTAATACTTTTTTTAAGCTTAACACTAGGAGTGTTAGCTTCTTCAGAAGCCCAAAATAATCAACAAGAAGTGATTTATGGTACCGTTCTTGCAGATGGGTATCAAAAAATTACGAAAGGCGCATTTTGGTCCAAAAGACCAGAAGCGAAAACAGTTTATTTTGGAGGATTTCCGGATGGCGTAACTGTATACGTTTTAACTGAGGATTATTTTGCTCGTTTCGTAAAAAACGAACATAATGCCTTTGATATAAACTATATCGTTATTCCTAAAGGAGAAAGAGTTTATATGAAAAATGAGAGGTATTATGTTGCTGCTTGTGGTAATCAATTGGAATACTTTGCCCCTGTGGAAAGAGTACAAATAGTTGAGAAGCCAGCAGACAAACTAATCTACAAAGAAAAAGAAGAGCCTTTGAAGTATGAACTTCCTCTTCAAAATGTCAATTTTGAAAAACCAATTACAAAAATTGATCTTGGTTTAGAGAAAAAGGATCCACCAAAGATTAAAAAGAAAAAATGGTGGATCGTAGCATTAGGAGTATTGGCGGCAGCTGCCATAGGCTTTCTTCTTTTAAAAAAGAAAACCCCTTCAGGCGGTCCTGGTGGAGCACCACCAACTTTACCTGAATCAGGCGGTCCTGGTGGAGTACCCCCTACAACAGGTGGCTAATTGTTCTTTAAGAAGTAAAAACATTAATGGTGTATAAAAATGTCTACTATCATGTAGATAATACACCATTACTTTTTTAAGTCTTTAACGCTTCGAACCGTTGAAGGTTTAAAATTGTAAGAAATTAATTAAAAATAATATGAAAAATTATATGAAAAAAATAATAGTCGGAATCTTAAGCCTTATGGTGTTTTTTATGGCACAGAGTGCTTCTGCATCTTGGAATCAAGCATCAAATGATTGCAAAAGTATAAGCATTATTAATGCGACAACAAGCCAAGGATATCAAAATCCTTGTTGGCCTCTCACAACCGTTTCAGCTAGTGCTGGTGATATGATAAACGTGCGTATTTATTACCATAATACAGGAAACCAAACAGCAAATACTCGCATTATTGTCGGCGCTTCACTCGCCAGTCCTGCAACAACTAAGTCTTTTACTGGTCGAATCGTTTCAGATCAGGATAGTATTTCTTTTGGTCCTGTCACAGCCAACCTCTCCTCTTCACAATCTTTAACCCTCCATTCAGTTAAGTGGTATACGGAGAATACAAAAGAAACTCTTACACCATTACTACATGGTCAGAATGGATCTGAAGTTCTTACTGATAATGGTCTCGACATTGGTTCTATTGCTCCAGGATGGAGTTCACAAGGATCTGTTGTTATTGCATTCCGAGTGAGTTCCAATACAACTGTACAAACTTGTCAGGATACTTCTGCGACTAACTACTTAGGGGCTCTTCCTTGTCAGTATCCTCAGGTGCAACGATGTCTTGATACAAGCGCATTGAATTATAATCAGTATGGCTCTTGTCAGTATCCTCAGGTAAGCAATGCATGTGCAGTGACAACGGTTGCAACCAATGTTACTCGTAATACAGCTACTCTGAATGGATTAATGACGAACTCAACTGGTGCTTCATACTTCGATTATGGAACAACAATAAACCTTGGTTCCCGAACAGTAACTCGTACTGCAAATGGATCATTTAGTGAAGTTATTAGTGGTTTGAATGCTGATACTGTCTATTATTTCCGATTGGTCTCGCAGTGTCAGACAGGCTTGTCATATGGTAAGATTGAAGTCTTCAGTACTCAAGCGAATCAAGCAACTCAGCAAATTATCAGGAATGTAATTGTTCAAGGTAATACCGTCATTGGTACACAATCTCCAATTATGCTTAAGATTGAGAATCGCTATCAATCAATCGGCATTGGTGACACTGTCGACTATACCGTTACCTATAAAAATATTGGTAAGTCATTACTCACTAATCCGGTCGTCCAAGTAGTCATTCCTCGTGGCATCGTTCTTACGAATTCCTCAGGTGGTACATACTCAATTGACTCAAACACTCTTACCGTTCCGATTCCAAATCTACGACCAGGAGATGAAGGTGTTATCTATTTGCAAGGCCATGTTAATCTGCTTTCTTCAAATACAGCACAGATTGTAACGACAGCTATACTTGTCTATACAAATCCAAATGGTGCCCAAGAGAATGCAATTGCCTATGTCCTTAATAATCCTAAAGAAGTATTTGTAAACAATCTTGGAGCCTCGGCTTTCTGGGCAGGATTCTTCCCTGGGAATCTTCTGAGCTGGTTACTCTTGATAGTCATAATTCTTATTATTATCTTGATTACTCGCAGATATTCTCGAAAGACTGTCCAAGTGACAGGTCCAACAGGAACATCGACGACTACAACACACTATTAATAGCTAAACATAACACCCGCCAACAACCTTCGAAGTTGTGGCGGGTTTTATGCTAGGATAAAGGCATGGATATCATTGTAACACGTTCACAATTACACACTGTTGCCAAAAATGTAATTAAAAAAATTCATACGACGAAAAATAAATCCGCGACAGTCGTAGCTCTTTCTGGAGACCTTGGAAGTGGTAAAACAACCCTGACGCAGGAGATTTGTAAATTACTTTCAGTCACAGAGCATGTTATCTCACCAACGTTTGTGATCATGAAATACTATGAGATAGAAGATATATTATTTAGGTACCTCATTCACATCGATGCCTATCGATTAAACAATGGTCATGAATTATGGAAACTTGGTTTTCAAAACTTACTAGATAATCCAGAAAATCTTATTCTCGTAGAGTGGCCGGAGAAAGTTCCTGAATGTATTCCTGGTAATGCTCTTCTAATAGAACTCACCCATCAAGACATTGACACGCGGAAGATCAAAATGAAAGATTGATTTCGGTGGTATACTGAGTCTATGGTTGACAAAATAAAAAATAAAAAAGAAAAAATAGTACGCGGGGTTGCTAAAAAAACTTTGGTGTTGCTCGATACTCATGCCATTATTCATCGTGCCTATCATGCTCTGCCTGAGTTTATAAACTCAAAAGGTGAACCGACAGGGGCGATCTATGGACTCGCGACCATGATTTTTAAAATCATCACTGAACTCAAGCCTGACTATATTGTGGCCTGTTTTGATCTTCCAAAAAAAACATTTCGTCATGAATCATATGATCAGTATAAAGCAGGGAGAGCTAAGACTGACGGAGCGCTGGTGGCGCAGATTGTCCGCTCGCGTGATTTCTTCGAAGCACTTTCTATCCCAATGTATGAATGTGAAGGATTTGAAGCCGATGACTTGTTAGGGACAATTGCTGAAGATGTAAAACATTTCAAGAAAAATATTGATATTATTATCGCCTCCGGTGATATGGATACAATGCAACTTGTCGACGGTATAAAAGTACGGGTGTACACCCTTAAGAAAGGAATTAATGACACAATTCTCTATGATGAAGATAAGGTTAAAGAGCGATTCTTGTTTGAGCCAAAATATTTACCAGATTATAAGGGTCTGCGTGGTGACCCCTCGGATAATATTATTGGTATTAAAGGTATTGGTGATAAAACAGCTACGACACTTATTTCGAAATATGGCACGATCGAGAACATGTATACAAAATTAAAAAAAGATGAGAAGGAGTTACAGACATGTGGTATTACAGAGCGAATACTGAATCTCTTGAAGGACGGTGAAGAAGAAGCACTTTTTTCAAAAACTCTTGCTACCATCAGAAAAGATGCCCCGATTACATTTACACTACCAGAGATTGTATGGAAAGATACAGTAGTGACTGACAACGTTGCCCAGTTTTTTCGTGATATGGAGTTTAAAAGTTTACTGAATCGATTTTTGAGTGTCGTTAGTAGAGAAAAAGTTAGTACGACTGATACCACTTTAACAGAAAAGGAAATTAAGGAAACGATAGAGTATTCAATAGAAGAAAAAGAAAATATAGAAAAAGCTAAAATCGCTCTCTGGCTTCTGAACTCCGAGAATGCTGATCCTGATCTTGATGATGTTATTCATTACAAAGGAAGTGAGACATTTAAGGATGCTTTTAAGCTTCTTGAGGTTGATATTGAAAAAGAAAAGTTGAGCTATATTTACAATGCCATTGAGCTACCTCTTATTCCAATTATAAAAAATATGGAGGAGAAGGGAATTAAGGTTGATATTGATTATCTTGATAGTTTATCGAAAGAGTACCATAGAGATCTCGCAAAGCGTGAGAAAAATATCTGGAAAATGGTCGGACACAAATTTAATATTAACTCACCAAAACAGCTTGGGGATGTACTTTTTGATGAACTTAAAATTCAAGATATGGGAGAAGATTCTGCTAAAAGACGCATGAAAAAAACAGCTGGTGGAGCGCGCTCGACACGGGAAAGTGAGCTTGAGAAGCTTCGCGGAGAGCACCCAATTATTGATGAGATATTAGAATATCGCGAATTACAGAAACTTCTCTCAACATATATTGATACAATTCCGACTCAAGTAGCAATCGACGGACGGCTTCATGCTCGCTTTATCCAAACTGGATCCGCAACTGGTCGATTCTCTTCAGCCAATCCTAACTTGCAAAATATCCCCATCAAGACTGAGCGTGGTAAAAATATTCGCCGAGCCTTTGTTGCTCCCGAAGGCTATGTCCTTCTTTCTTTTGATTACTCGCAGATTGAGCTTCGAGTAGCAGCACTCTTATCACAAGATCCGTACTTTATTCAAGTGTTTAAAGATGGTAAAGATATTCACTCGGCTGTGGCGATGAAAGTCTTTGGAGTGAAGGAAAGTGAGGTGACTCACGATATGCGTCGTCGCGCCAAGGTCATAAACTTCGGAATCCTTTATGGTATGGGTGTTACAGCACTGAAGGAAAATATTGGGACTGATCGCAAAGAAGCGCAACTTTTTTATGATAATTATTTTGCGCAGTTTCCAACAATTGCCGGCTATTTAGAAAGTATTAAAAATTTTGCCAAAAAGACTGGCTACACTGAAACACTTTTTGGTCGCAAGCGCTACTTCCCGGGGATTCGATCACCGCTCCCATTTATTCGTGCGATGGCTGAGCGCATGGCAGTTAATGCTCCGATTCAAGGCACGGCTACCGCTGACATCATCAAAATCGGCATGAAAAAAGCCCACGATGATTTACAGGAAGCTGGTATTTTAGAAGAGGTGCAACTACTACTACAAGTCCATGATGAACTTATTTATGAAGTAAAGAAAGAAAAAGTTACACAAGCTATAAAAATTATTACGACTGCTATGAAGAATGCTATACCGCGTGAGTTTTTAATTAATCTTGAACCAGTCCCTCTCGATGTGTCATCAAATTTTGGGACAACCTGGGGTGACTTAAAATAGTAGCAGAAAGCGAGGTCGAGTGGTAGGATTATATATATGAAGCAAGAGATAGTACAAGAGAAGAAAAGTGAACAAACGAGCCAGTCATATAAAGATGGCATGGTTCACTTAGTCCTGTCTCATTCGTATACCGTCTTTATGATAGCGGTAGTTGTGGGTGTTATTTTAGATGTTTTTGTTCCTGTCAATCTTTTTAGTGGCCCACTTCAGTATGCTGGTATTATTATGATTTTATGTGGCTCAGGGCTTATTTACTGGTCGCAGTCATCTTCAAATTCTATAAAGCCCAAGACAGAGGCAGAAGCTACTGTTCGTGATTTTGAAAATGGCCCCTATAAATATAGTCGTAATCCAACTCATATCGGTCTTTCGATCATGACGTTCGGACTTGCATTCGTCCTCAACTCTCTTTCTTCTGTTATTCTTGTTATTATCGCTTCATATATTACGAAGCGCATCTTCTTAAGAAAAGAAGAACATCTTCTTGAAGAAACATATGGAAAACCTTATTTTGAATATAAAAAGAAAGTGAAAAGCTGGCTATGATTTATATACTTGTCGGGACTGATCTAAAAAATAAAAATACATATCTTAAAAATATTGCGCTTTCGAGTAGTATTATCCGCTTGTCGAGGCAAGAGACTTCTAAAGATACTATTATAGAATATGCTAATACTCAGAGTCTCTTTGGTGGAATGTCGACTATTGTACTTGAGAATATCCTTTCGAAGGATGAGCTTTCTCTAAAGAAAGATGATCTCATAAAGTTGCAAGACTCTAAAAAACTATTTGTCTTCTTTGAAGACAAGCTCCTCTTAAGTCTTGAAAAGAAATATAAGAACTACGCGACAGTCGAATATTTTGAAGAAACTAAAATAGTTCGAATACCAAAATTGAATACATTCGCTATTGCTGATGCTTTTACTCGACAAGATAAAATGAATACATGGATTCTCTATCGAGAAGCAATTGAATCGGGGATAGAACCGGAAGTTATTTCCGGAATGTTATTTTGGAAGATAAAAATAATGATACTTACTAATCCGAAAATTGCTCATCGTATCTTATTACAACAGCAGTCGAGCGCCCTCGTTTCTCTCTACCACTTGGCTCATCGTGGGCAGGGTGATTTGACTATTGGCCTTGAACAGTTTATCTTGAACACGCTCTCAAAATAAATGGTATACTAGAATATGCAATCTATTATGAAGGCGGACATATTTTTCTTTATCACTTCTATTTCGATCGTTTTGTTGACTGTTATTTTCATTATTATTGGATTTTATGTAATAAAAATAACAAAGAACTTCTCGGATATATCGGAGAAGTTAAAACAGAGTGTCGATAGTGCAACTGATGAATTAAAAGATATGGGCGAGCACGTTCGACAAAGTCCTATTTTCAGTTTTATCTTTGGTAGACCAAAGAAAACAAAGAAACGTAATCCAGAATCATAAAGAGTTGCATTTTTATTATTAATAATTAAAATTTTATGGACAAAAAACAATCAAAAAAGGGGATGAGTACAGGAGCTATGGCAGGTATTGGGGCAGGTATTGCGGCAGCATCAGTAGCAGCATATTTGTTGTTTGGCCCAGAAGGTAAGAAAAATCGTAAAGTTATTAAAGGTTGGGCAGTGAAAATGAAAGGCGAAGTCTTAGAGAAGCTCGAGGCTGTTAAGGATATTACCGAGCCAGTCTACAATAGTATTGTTGATCAAGTTCAGGCTAAGTATGCAAAAGTTAAAAATATTGATCAGAAAGAGATGATGGCTTTTGTTGGTGATATGCGCAAGCACTGGAAAGCGGTTTCTAAAAGTAAGAAGCCAAAAATGAAATCTAAATCAAAAGCAAAAAAGTAATTTAGAAAAATGAGAGTAAAGCCAAAAGAAAAGGCCTAAGAGTCAAACCTCAGATAGTCACCTGACTAATGAGAACTGGCTCTTAGGCCTTTAGGCTTTTAAACAAAGAACATGTATACATCGATAATAATTGATGTGGTGAACGAATTGATTTATAAGTGTGTCCCTAAAATTTTAATACCCTTATCTTGGGTGAAGATTGGAACTTAAATCGTTGATTTGCTTATAGTATACACCCCCACCTCTTTTAATCCAAGAGGGTTGTGGATAAATTGATTTTATCCTTAATATATGGTATTTTTGTGTAATCGCCATATAGTACATATCCTCTCGTAGCTCAGTCGGTAGAGCAGCTCCCTTTTAAGGAGATGGTCGTAGGTTCGATTCCTACCGAGAGGACAATAAGAAATACATACTAGGTTATTAAATAATAATTATTGCTTTGTTTTTTGTATAGCACCAGTCATTGGGATGAAAAATACCCCCACATCTCTTCTTGAATGAACACGCCCATCTTTATCTTTAGTGTAAAAATATAACACTTGTCCTCTTTTGAATGGTTGACCAACGGGAATGACCATTCTTCCGTTAGGTTTTAATTGTTCTATAAGTGCCGGTGGTACATATTGGGCAGCAGCAGTAACTATAATGACATCAAAACCACCTTTTACTTCAGGCCAACCATAAAAACCATCTCCTACGCGGGTTTCTACATTATCATACCCAAGTGGTTTATATATTTTGCTTACTGCTTCTCCTAAGGGTTTTATTATTTCAATTGAATAGACTTTTTTTGCTATACGAGAAAGAAGCGAACTCTGATATCCGCTACCTGTTCCCACTTCAAGCACAATATCAGTTGACGTAGGTTTTATAAGTTGTGTCATGTAAGCCTGACCAAGATAATCAGATAATGCAGAACCCCAACCAATAGCCCATGGTTTTACTTTCTCAACTCTGTTTTCATAAGTAACATCAGCAAATGAATGGTTGGTTTGATATTGGTACTGAAAATATTCACGAGGAACTTCATTAAATGCACGTTCTACATCTGGATCAGCGCTTCCTAATCTTTGTTTTAAGTATGTATCAACAATTTGAGCAGCTTCTAATTTTCGATTTTGAATTTCTGAAAATATTTTTTCATTAATACCTGGTTCTCTGCCACTCTCTGTCATAAGAGATTGATAGCGCTCAAATGTCCAATCTGGTGCGGAAGCATCAACAGCACCAGTAATTGCATTCTCAACAGTTTTAATAGTGGGAGTTACTGTTGTTTCGCGTTTTGTTGTGTTTTTTTCAGCAGTATTATTTAAAACTACTTTAGGGTTTCTCAAAAACAAATATATAACGATGAGACATACGAGTACTATTATGCTTATTTGTTTTGTATGTTTCATATTCTTTCTTTAAAATTTGGGTAGGTAATATAAACTATGATATAGATTATCAGAGATAACGCAAGTATCGTCCTATATCCCATTGAGAGGATTATAATATTTGCGAGTGGAGTAGCAATAACAGAAAATGCTCCATTTATGCTCCAAGCCCACGGCAGAAGGTTTTCATACTCTCCACGAAAAAGGGAAAGCCCTAATGAGAATGGGAATCCAAGAGCAATTGATACTGGAGCGGTAATAATAATTAAAACCAGACATTTCAAAAAAGTTGGTATAGATATTAGGCTAACTAATAATGGGTCCATGAAAAACCACATAAGTATAATCCAGAGCACTATCAGAGTGAAAATCATGAGGAGGCTAAAACGGTATTTTTTAAAATATTTTTCTGACAAGAAGCTCCCTATTCCAGAAAAAATAAGCATACTTGCAAGTATTATGGCAAAGCCATAGGTAGTATCATTAAGAAAAAAAGAGGCTTTTCCGATAAGGTATACTTCAAAGAAAAGAAATCCTAATCCCAATCCTGCAAAATAAAAAATAAGTTTTATGAGATCCATCGCTTTTGGTAACTGTTTGCGCCAGCGTAGTAAGGGTAATAATAATATTATAATTGCTATAATGATTGCTTGAATTAAGATAGCTAGGTTTATAAGCACTCCCATTTCTTCTTGGGGAACAAGCGAAATATTTTTTAAAATAGCTTTTAAGTGTGATAAACGAAATAGAGAATAAAAAGAAGGTTGGTCAAGCGTTGATGGTATAATTCTAAAAAAATTATTTTTAATAAAGGTGTCATGGTCAGGCGAAAATAGTTTCATAATGTCATCTCGTAATGAATCGGACGTGCTCTGCTTATTAGAGAGGTTGTTTTGAGATTCAAATGGGGTAGCAGGTAACTCATTCCATGGAATGTTATTTTTAGTAATACCGTTAAAATATGATATATCAAATGATCGTTCGTTCGTAAATTGATTTAATTTTTTTATATCTTCTAATGTAAATTCAGATGGTGAAACAAGAATTCGGGTATTCCAGCTTGAACGATATACTAGGATATGATTTTGTGGTGATGTAATTCCTATTTCCGAAAGTGATTGGTACACAGTTTCTAGTATTTTCAATGAATATGATGAAGATTCTTTTATAGAATCAGGAATAGATAGTATTCCATTATTTTTCAGCATACCCATATATCCCAGAATTGTTTCTTTAGTATATGCATATTTATTGGAATCAGACTGGCTTAAAAAGTTAGCAGCAATATCTACTATGTCAAATTTTACCTTCTCTGTGGTTTTTAATGCGAGAGGCGTGCTCGTGATAAACCTTATCTTAGGGTTAGATAGTATTTTTGCTACTGAATTATTATGTTGTACTAATGAATATACTATTGGATCTGGCTCAAGAGCGGTAATGGATGTTGTATTTAATTGATTTGCTTCTAAAAGTCGAAAGCCTCCTTCAGTTCCCACAAGTAATACAGACGAATGTGGCCGCACAGTATACGGGAATATATCTAAGGTTGCTGGGAGATAAGTATTTTTGTACGGTTCTATTTTGGGAAGAGAGGTGATACGATTTCCATCTTTATATACTCCATACGTAGACGGTGGTTCGGTTGCATGCAGTAAGTAAGCATTATTTGAAAAATCAATATCGAGGCGTTCGGTAAAATTGTCTAACATAAGGTAATATCCTCGTGGAGACAACACTGCTCCTGTTATTTTATTGCCATCTACATGTAATGGTGAGTATATAGATTTATACTCATTAAAATCAGCATAGTTAAGTTTTATAATAGATATTTCACAAAGTACTGTAGATAAAATAAAAAGTGATAGAAATAGACCGCGGCGTATGTGTAGTGGGTGTGGTTGAAATAAGACAACAATAAAAAGTAATGGTAGTAAAAAATTAATCAATACAAATGGATGTACAAAAAACATCATAATTAATATATATAAAGTACCTATACCTGCTCCAATGAGATCAGCAGAGTAAACACGAGAGATTGATTCTAATTCCGACAAAAAATATATCCCAATATACACTCCTGTTAAAAAGAAAAAAGGGAATAATGCAGCATAATATTTCCAAATATTAAATAATTGATCAAGCCACGTATTGGGGTTTTGAAATTCAAGTGGATTGAAAGGTATTATCGTAATACTGAGGTATCCGATAGTTATGGTAAGTAAGAGCAATAACGGGATTATAGAAAGTAATTGACGTATATGTCTTTTAAAGAAATCTTTAAATATGCTTAATACAACCCCACTAACTGCAAAACCTACCATTGTAATTGAGATAACCCAATATCCGTACTCTGACCAGCTTACGATATTAAAGTATCGTGTTAGTGCAATTTCAAAACCTACTGCAACAGCAGAAACAAAAAAAATTGGAATAAGAGATATTTTTTTCATAGTATTATTTATTTACTTCTACAAGTGTAACATACTAAAAAGCTCTTGAGGGTCTTTTTAGATAATGTATTTAAGTTTTAGTTTGCGTCCTCATTCACACCACTATCAGTGTCATTTGCTTCATTTTCACTCCCCCTATACTGTTTTTTTACATCTCTTTCTTATAGCATAACTTTATTATAATCATGTTTATAACTTAGTAAACTCTTCATGATTTATCTGATATAATTTTCCTGTGGATATAATAAAAAATCAAGTTACAAAAAATACTTCTTCGTTCAGTCAACAAATATTAAACAAGGTTTCAGGGATCACCCTCTATTTTTGTAATTGTTATCTATCTGACAAAAAAAGAAAAATGAACAATAACTCTTCACAAATCTCAATCCTCATCCTTCCTGACATCCGTTCCGCACTCAATGTCGGGGCTATCTTTCGGACAGCCGATGCAGTTGGTATTTCTAAAATATATTTGACTGGCTATACACCACGGCCGATAGATATGTTTGGACGGATACAGAAAGATATTGCCAAAAGTGCCCTTGGTGCTGAGACTTGGGTTCCATGGGAATACAAGAAAATGCTTATTCCACTTATTCGAAAATTAAAGAAAGATGGATATACGATTATTGCTCTTGAGCAAGACAAAAAAGCAATAGACTATCGCACACCAAAAAAGCCAGGCAATGTTGTGCTTATTCTTGGTCCTGAAGTTTTAGGATTAGATCAAAAAATATTAAAAGAGTGCGACGTCATTGTCTCTATACCAATGTATGGTAAAAAAGAGTCACTCAATGTTTCTGTAGCGTGCGGTATTGCTCTTTTTAGAATTCTTAGAGGGTAATCTAGTGAGGTTCATTTGGTCCATATGTTTGTAGCGGAGCACCTGAATTATTATATGGATTGATAAAAGGTTTTTGAGCTTGATCACTTTCTTTTGATCCACCCATATATATCCACACTATGAATAAGATAACAAGAAAAAGTATGATCATGAATCCAAATTCGGCGTCTCCTTTGTTTGTGTGAGTCATATATTAAATAAATAATTTTTGATGTGCAGTGCAAAAGTGTGCACTGCGACCATGAATAACTTTTCTTAGTATACCACCCCCGCAGTTTTTCTTACCACAATGTTCTTTGGTCTTGCGGTAAGCATTATGATGGCCTTGGAATGCCCCACGCTTGCCATCGATATCTCGGTAGTCTGATGTTGAGTCTCCACCAAAGTCGATGCCCTTATTAAGGACATCTTTCATGTCACTATACAATTTTTTAAGGTACGTCAGAGGGATACGTTCTGGTTTTGATTCTGGGTGAATACTTGCAAGCCAGAGCATTTCGTCTGAGTATATATTACCAATACCAGCAATAATTGTTTGATCCATGAGCACTGTTTTTATATTACCTGTTGGTTTTACAAGAAGTCTTTCTTGGAATTTTTTAAACGTGAATTCTGTCATAAGTGGCTCTGGACCAATAGTTCCTAAGTGGCTACTCGCGTGAATTTTGTCTGTATCGATAATGGTAACCTTACCAAACTTACGGGAATCACAAAGTACGAACTGCATATCATTTGAAAGAGAAAAGACGACATGAACGAATCGATTATAGGGATCATGGAGTGCTTCGCGTTCACTTTTGTCAGGTACCCACGTATTGAGTTTCTTGTTGTATACATAGCTACCATACATAATATGTCCGGTCATCTTAAGATGTATCAAGATTGTCTGATTATTTGAAAGATTAATGAGGATATTTTTGGCCCGTCTTTCGACATTCACCACGCTCTGGTCCACAATCTTCTTTTTGAAATTCTCAAAGAATGATTTATTTTTGATAGTTTCTACGAATTGCTTAATGGGCTGATTTTTCTTAGCCAAGTCTGTCCAGACATCTATAATAGTAAGTCCTGGTAAAACTTTTTGTAATCCATTAACGGTTGTCGTCACTTCCGGTAGCTCAGGCATATTACTTACGCCCTAAGATTTTGAGTGCCTCCTTGATACGAGCATTGGTGCCTTCGATCGAGTCGGGTATGTGTCGTAAGACATCACGAGCATCAGATGGGGAATAGCCAAGCGATTGCAGCGCGAGAGCTACATCACCCTCTCCGCGAAGCATGCTTGGGGTACCATCAGGACCTTTGTGCGCTTTTAGTTTGTCGCGAAGCTCAATCACAATCTTCTCAGCTGTTTTCTTACCGATACCAGAGACTTTGTTTAAGTAGCTGGTGTCGCCAGTAGCGATGGCTTTCTTGAGTGTATCTATTGACGCAACAGTGAGTATGCCAAGCGCTGATTTTGGCCCAATACCTGACACATCGAGTAAGAGCTCAAAGAATGACATCTCTTTGATGGTTTTGAATCCATATAAGTCGAGAGAATTTTCACGAACAGCGGTATATGTCCACAAAGACACAGTAGTATCTTCAGAAAGGGAAGATACTGTGTCGATAGTGATGAACACTTTATAGCCAACGCCAGAGACATTGACGACGATGAATTTGTCAGTTTTATGAATTATTAGTCCTTCCAAATAAGCGATCATACTGTCATTATACTCAGGTTTACATAATTTGCTAAGGCGTTTACTTTATCTTTCTTTTCTGTTACTATCAATCTATTCGCTTTTGTCCGTGTCTCGGAGAAATAGTTTATCAATAGTTATAACATATATGCCAATTACAAAATCAGCCAAAAAAGCTCTCAAAGGATCGCTCATTAAGAAAGCTGCCAATGATCGTAATAAGAAGATTGTGAAGGAAGCCATCAAAGATATTGAAAAGCTTGTTAAAGAAAAGAAGAAAGATGAAGCGAAGAAACTTCTCTCTATCGCCTATAGTGCGATTGATAAAGCTGCTAAGAAAGGAGTTTTTAAGAAGAATAGTGCCTCTCGCAAGAAAGCCCGACTCTCAAAGATTACTAAATAACAAAATCGCCCCAATGGGGCGATTTTGTTATTTATGGTTCTGTGAGTATAATTACACGATATGAAAGATTTACTTTTCTTCTATGGTACTGAGTGCCCACACTGTATCCGAATGGAGAAGCTTGTTGACAAGCTTGTAGTTGAAGGTTACACGATTAAAAAAGTGGAGATTTGGCACAATGAGAAAAATAACAAAATGATGGAGGAAATGGATTGTGAACCAGAGCCATGTGGAGGAGTGCCATTTTTCCTGAACCAAGTAAGTGGTAAAACTGTCTGCGGAGAGGTAACCTACAAAGAGCTCAAAAAGTGGGCCGATAAGGTATAATAGATCTATGAGGAAAAAAGCATCTAGACACCAATCGCTATCGACACCTCTTTTAATTATTGTAGTTGTTGGAGTAGTTGGGTGGTATCTTCTGTCGAGAAATACGAATAACATAGAAGCCCCCCTTCCTGTTGTTGTTGAAGATACCAGTATTCTGATCCCAGAAAAAGTACAGATAGTAACAGACCAGAAGAAAGGCCCGCTGCTTGTAAATGGTGAACCAGCCTATGATGCGAAGTATACTGTGCCTGTTGGCTTGCCTGGTAGTGATATAATTCTTGCTGATGCCAAGAAAAATATGTTTGACGCGACCATTAATGGGTCAGCTGATACGAGTACTGATTCTACGGTAGGCAGTGAGTTTAATTACACCGCAAGCTTTCTTGGCCTTTCTCCTAACAAAAAGTTTCTTATATATACCATTGATGAACTTGCATACAGCAGTGGAGCAGCGCATCCGAGCCACGTTACTTCGTATCGGACATTTGATCAAAAAAATATGGAATACAGTATTAAGAATTTTTTTACAGATCGAACAAAAGCTATAAAAATCATTGCCAAAGCTGCACGAGAAAAACTTATCAAAAAATCAGGGAATAGTGATATCATATTCACTATGACCGATAGTCAGTTCAGTGATGGTACAGCACCGACGGAAGATAACTATAATACTAATATTGCTCTTTTATCTGATGGGATCCATGTCGTCTTTAACGAATACCAGATTGCATCATATGCGGACGGAAACTTTGAGGTTACGGTACCGTACACCACTTCGAGGCTTACAAAGCTCATAGATCCAAAATTCTTAGAGTAAGAGTAATCATGTGATATAACTTGACATATACCCCCTGGGGGTATATGCTTATTCTATGCATACAGATAAATTAAAACTCGTTCGCCGATTAAAAATTATTGAAGGCCAAGTTCGTGGCCTCCAAGAGATGGTCACGAAGGATACCTACTGTATTGATGTTATTACCCAGACATCAGCTATTAAGCAAGCATTGTCGAGCGTGGAAGATGCACTTCTGGAAGGGCATCTTGGCCACTGTGTCGTTAATCAAATTAAAAAAGGTCAAACAGAGAAAGCCACTAAAGAAATACTAAAAGTATACGGGCTTAAGCGAAAGTAAAAAAATATAGTTATGAATACTCCACACATATATAAAATAAAAGGAATGCATTGCGCTTCATGCGCAAGTGTTATTGAGAAGACCTTCAAGAAAATTGACGGAGTAGAAGAAGCTGTTGCTAATTACGGTACCGAGTCAGTGAAAGTAACTTTTGATACATCAAAAGTTACATCGGAGAATTTGTCGAAAAAGATTGAGCCGTTGGGTTATTCTCTTGTCGTCGAAGATCATAGTGCGCACACCATGTCTGCCAAAGAAATGGGGATGTCAGTTGATGAGCATAGAGAGCACCTCGGTCTTTCTCAGTCTAAGAAAGAAAAGCTTGCCGAAGTGGCAGACATTCGCGCCAAAGTTATATCAGTTATTCCACTTGCCGTCATTAGTATTTTTGTGATGGGCTGGGATATACTGGCTCAGTACGGAGTTATCATGAAGATGAGTTATGCTATGAGTGAATTTTTCCATCATCTCTTGCCGATTATGGCGACCTATACACTCTTTGTCATTGGCAAGCCGTATCTTCTCGGCTTCTATCGTTTCTTGCGATACGGTAACGCAAGCATGGATACACTTATAGGTATCGGGACTGTCGCTGCATTTATCTATAGCTTTATCATCACGGCATTCGAGCAGAATCTTGCGCCATATATAAATGTCGAGCATACGTATTATGATGTAACTATCGTCGTTATCGCATTCATTGCTCTTGGTAAATACCTTGAAGCACGATCAAAAATTAAAACCGGTGATGCAATAGAGAAACTACTAAATCTCCAAGCAAAAACAGCACTCGTAGTTCGCGATGGCACAGAAATAGAAATTCCTATCACTGAAGTAACACATGGAGATCTTGTTATTGTGAAGCCAGGTGCCAAGATTCCAGTTGATGGGGTTATTACGGATGGTTCGTCGTACATCGATGAATCAATGGTAACGGGCGAGCCAATGCCAACTCAAAAAAAGATCGGGGATATGGTAGTAGCCGGAACGATTAATACAACTGGTTCACTTACCTTTAAAGCAACCAAGGTCGGCTCAGAAACATTACTTGCTCAGATTATTACAATGGTAGAAGAAGCTCAAGGTAGTAAAGCGCCGATACAAGCATTAGCTGATAAGATTTCGAGTATTTTTGTGCCGATTGTGCTCGGTATTGCATTTTTGACTCTTATTCTCTGGCTTTTGATTGGGTCTCATTATATCGGATTCTCTCAAGCATTATCGAACGGACTCGTTTCATTTGTCGGTGTTCTTGTTATTGCATGTCCGTGTGCGCTTGGTCTTGCTACCCCTACTGCTATCATTGTTGGGGTTGGTAAAGGTGCAAAAGAGGGCATACTCATCAAAGATGCCGCTACACTTGAGAAACTTCACAAAGTTACAACCGTTGTTGTGGACAAAACTGGTACGATTACTCGAGGCAAGCCAACACTCGTCGATATTAAAAATCTGTCAGATATGACGAATAATAATCTTGTTTCACTTCTTGGATCACTTGAGAAAAAGTCTGAGCACCCAATAGCATATGCTATTGTACAATATGCAGAAAAGCAAAATATTATCTTGAAAGAAGTAACAAATTTTGAGGCAATTCAAGGGAAAGGACTTACAGGGTCAATTGATGGCGTAAAATATTTTGTTGGAAATATAAAATTAGTAGAAGATTTAAAATTATCTTTTAATGTTGATCAATTATCTATATTTACATCTCAAGGTAAAACCCCAGTTATTGTAATGACCAAAGAAAAAGTTCTCGGCTTTGTTATGGTTGCTGATGAAGTCAAACCTGAATCAGTCGAAGCTGTAAAGCGCCTGCGTGCTCTTGGTATTAAAGTTATAATGCTTACGGGTGATGACGAGAAAGCTGCCAGCTATATTGGCTCACTTGTGGGTATCGATGATGTCGTTGCTCATGTTTTACCGGCTGACAAGCTCGCCAAGATAAAAGAACTCCAGTCGGGTGGGGCGATCGTGGCGATGGCAGGCGATGGCGTGAATGATGCTCCTGCACTTGCGCAAGCTGATGTTGGGATTGCGATGGGTACGGGGACCGATGTGGCGATTGAATCAGCAGGGATTACGCTTCTTGGTGGGGATATATCCAAGCTTGCCAAAGCAATCAAGCTATCAAAGATCACTATGCGTGGTATCAAGCAGAATCTTTTCTGGGCATTCTTTTACAACGTCATTGGTATACCACTTGCAGCTGGACTCTTTTTTCCATTCTTTGGCTGGTTACTTAATCCGATCTTTGCCGGCCTTGCTATGGCGTTCTCGAGTGTATCAGTCGTCTCGAATTCATTACGAATCAAAGCGATGAAATTATAAATACGTCGAATGAGTAATAATTATTAGTGTATACATTAAATAAAATTATATGGAAAATAAAATTATATGGGTGGGTATTGGGGGAGTTATATTAGGGTTCATTATAGCAGGGTTTAGTGTTGGTAACTTTGGCATGGGTGGTCGAAATATGATGGGGTACAATAATCAGGATAATAAATATGAATCAAGAGATGACCGTTTTGATGGTAAAAATATGCACAATACAATGAATAGTATGATGTCAGGAATAAATGGTAGGATTGGCGACTCTTTCGACAAAGCATTTATTGATGAAATGACTATTCACCACCAAGGTGCCATTGTAATGGCACAAGAAGCATTAAAAGTTTCTAAGCGTCCAGAAATTTTAAAACTTGCCAACGATATTATTTCTGCCCAAAATAGTGAAATTAGTCAAATGGCATCTTGGAAAGCAAGCTGGTTTAAATAAATGTATGAATAAAAAAATTAGTATTGGAATTATTGGTGTTGTGATCCTTGTCGGCTTGATGTACGTAGTTTCTTTTTTCTTATCAGAGTCAAAGATGCATACACCACTATCTCAAGCGATAGGGCAAGAGTATCCAAACCAAGGTCAGCTTCATATTGATGTTGGTGCATCACATGAGCTTTATAATTCAAACCCACCGACGTCGGGTCCACACTACGTCGTGCCAGCCACATGGGGCATCTATCAGAATGAGCTCCCCGATGAACAGCTCATCCATAACTTAGAGCATGGGGGTATCTGGATTTCATATAACCCGACAATTGACGCCAAGATAAAGGCAAAGATAGAGACACTGGCAAAGCAAAATTCGAAGAAGATGATCGTTACTCCACGAGCGAAGAATGATGCACTTATAGTCCTTGCTTCATGGAGGCGATCTCTCACACTTGCTTCATTTGATGAAGACACTATTCGTGCATTTATTAGATCAAATATAAATAAATCACCTGAATCATATGCTCAATAATTATTATGAATAAAACATATATATTCCACGTATCGGGTATGCATTGCAATGCCTGCACTCTCATGACTGAAAACGAGCTTGAGGAAGTCTCATACATTACCAAAGCCACATCGAGTTTGAAAAATAATCAGGTTCAAGTTACGGGAGACTTCGGTGACAAGACCGCTGAAGTTATTGCCGAGGAATTATCAGAGGTACTTACGAAGCATGGATATCGCCTATCCACCGAAAAGCAAAACAAGAAAGTCATGTGGTCTGATTTTGCTATCGCTATTCCAGTAGCTCTCGGCTTTGCTATGCTTTTTATTTTGCTTCAGAAAATTGGCCTGATTCATCTGGTGGGAGGTGGAGAGGTGACCTACGGTACAGCCTTCGTAATTGGGATTATTGCATCACTTTCGACCTGTATGGCCGTTGTCGGAGGTTTGGTCCTGTCAATGTCGGCAACTTTCGCAAAAGAAGGTGATAAAGTTAAACCACAACTTTTATTCCATACGGGACGCATTATGTCATTCTTTATTCTCGGAGGTGTGATTGGAGCTCTTGGTTCAGCCTTTACATTGAATACATCCTGGACATTTATCCTCAGTGTCATCATTGGTCTCGTTATGCTCATCCTTGGTATTAACCTTCTTGATGTGTTTCCATGGGCTAAGAAGTTACAGCCAGGCATGCCGAAGTTTATGTTGAAGCATGCTCTCGGTGTCAGTAAGTTTAATCATATGCTCACACCACTCTTAGTTGGTATTGCGACATTCTTCTTACCATGTGGGTTCACTCAGTCAATGCAGATTTATACACTCAGTACTGGAAGCTTTATAAAAGGTGGCCTCACCATGCTCGCTTTCGCTCTTGGGACACTGCCGGTCTTGGCTCTCATTAGCTTCAGTTCTTTTAGTATTCAAAAGAGTAGCAAAGCTGGTATTTTCTTTAAGTCGGCTGGATTGATCGTGATTCTCTTTGCACTCTTTAATCTTTTGAATGCATTGGTTGTCATCGGATTAATTCCACCTCTCTTTAATTTCTAGTATGAGTAGAATCATGTATACTATTTTTATATGAAACAGACCACTATTTCAATTATAATCGTAATCATCCTCATTGGAGGAGCTTTATTCATAACTCGAGGTGGAAATGTAAATGTAAGCAGCAATTCCGAAAAAGTTCAAGAACAAAATATACACAATGTCAGTATCATCGACGGCAAGCAGATCGTCGAAATTAAAGCCAAAGGTGGTTACTCTCCACGCGTAAGCACTGCCAAAGCAGGTATCCCGACAATTCTTCGTTTCAATACGAATGGTACGTTTGATTGCTCGGCGTCTGTACGTATTCCGAGTATGAATATATCGAAAATATTGCCAAACTCAGGTGCGACTGATATCGACCTTGGAAGTCCTCAGCTTGGATTATTGCAAGGTACATGTGGTATGGGTATGTATCCGTTTGAGATTAATTTTAAGGAGTAGAGATGTAATTGTCCAGAGTAATCTTGTTTATTTTGTGATCCCGGCAGGAATCGAACCTGCATCGCAACTTCCGCAAAGTTGCGTCCTATCCATTGAACGACGGGACCAATGTAGTACGATAGTAATCTACACTAATGATAGTGCTTCTGCAAGCTAGAATCCGAGCTTCTCGGCAAAGAGCATTGAGTGAGATTCTTGTAGTTCAGTTTTTGGAATAATCTTAAGAAGTGAGTTACTCACTTCAGAGAGTAGCGAAGAGGGGACGGGAATGGTATAGATAGGTAAAAAGTATTTGGAAGTCTCAATCAAAAGCTTGGCATTATCTTGACCCTTATCACTCTTTTTTATATTAAAACTTTTGATATCTTTCCATTCATACTTATCTTTGCCGATGGTTAATCCTTCTGTTTCGATAATAAAATTCATGTTCTCTGGTTCACGAATGGTGAACAAAATGAGGCAAGCGCCGGAGATCAGGATAAAGACAGCAAAGACATAGTTAGCAAAGTAGAGGGCAATACCACAGGCCATGAGAGTGACGAGGCCAATTGCCCAAAAAAAGTCAGCCGTACGTGGTGTATGGTTGTATTCAGGTGCTTGCCATTCGATAGTTCTCATGGTAACTTCTTCCATATGCTATATAGTATAGCAATACCATATAAAAAAGACTACACACGGTAGTCTTTTTTATTCTTAGTATTTTTAAATTTATTTCTGTAATACAAGAAGTAAGTCAGCACGGGCTTTCTGCGTTGCTTCTTTAAAAGTAAGTTCAGCAGCTTTAATGGCGTCGTCACGAGTCTTTTTCAGTACTGTCATGTTAGAACCCATCTCAGTACTCTTTCGAGCTGCTTGCAGTACTTTACGTGCATCACTGACCGTCTTGTTGAAAGTATCTTTGACTGTTTTACTTGCTATACTCGCATTACAATCAGCTTGAGCTTTTGTAAAAGCTGCGTCAACACTTGCCTTAAATGTAGTCAGTGCTGTATCAATATCACTTGAGTGAGTAGTCATCGTAAGAGTTAGTCCGTCACGGTATGTTTTGACCGTAGTATCGACACTTACTCTTCGGTCAGCGATAGCTTTTTGAATAGTAGATTTATATGTCTCTACTGCAGATTTTTCTATATCTGTTTTTGCTTTTGTTGCCATCTTATTCCATGTCTCTGTGCGCTTAGAATCCATCTCGATGCGTCCAGCTGCTCTCTTTGCGTCGGTATCACTTGCTTTGGTGGCTATCTTCGTTGCACGAGCCGCTTGGCCTTCAGCTTTCTTTACTTCAGCTTTTGTTATTTGGTCTGAGTACTTTGCTTGAACATTTTTGATACGAGAACAGAAATTACTCTCAGCTTTCTTTGCGGGCATTTCTATATTTACTGTTGTGGTGACAGGTTGGTTCATTACCCCAACTTCTGCAAATGCGAGGGTTGGTAGTAAACTCACTACCACTAATATACTTGCGACTCCTTCTTTAAAATTAAATTTCATTTTGCATTACACTGAGATCGTTCAGACTTGGTTCATCGAAGCTCGTAGGTAATACCTGATCATCGTAATCTATACCTGGTTCTTCTATAAGTTCATCTTGCTCCACAAGCTGCCTGAGGTTCGATTCATGAGGAGTAGCTTGTGGTGATAGAGAGAATATACCAATAAAAAATATAAGTATAAAACTTGGGATCAAGAGTATCCGCTTCATTTTCCAAAAAGAAACAATACCAGCGATTCTATTATTTATAATATTCGGCCATACCGTCTCTTTAGTATAACGTATTTTTTTATTTTCTGTGACTATTTGAGGCAGAGAAAGTGTCTTCAGGGTGTATAGCAAAGAAGCACGGCTCGGCCTTGGTCCGCTTTTAAGAGATACCCGTATTAAGTTTTCTAATTCTGGATTAGTCATTGCATATTTTAAATGATAATAAGCTTCCGTAATCGTTTGAGAGCTCGTGAGTGCATCTGCCTGATAGCATCTTCGCGCTTTCTTGTAATAATAGCTATTTCTTTGTACGATAAATCATTCATATAAAAAAGAGTGATTATTTCTTGTTGCTCTTCGGATAAGCATAAGATAGCTTCGTGCAGTAACTCTTGATCATCTCTTTCTTTGCCCATATCATGACTTGTATGATACTGATTTGTAGCATTTGTGACTATTTCATCAGACACAATTTCTCGATGAGTATTTTTACGAAAGAAATCTATTAGCGTGTTGCGAGCAACCGTAAAGAAAAATGAAAGAGGAGATGTGTGATTCGTATTCCATGTCGCTATGGCGTTCCATATCTTTAGGAAAACCGTTTGAGTCATATCTTCGGCTTCAGTTTTATTCTTAACGCGAATCAGAATATATCGAAAGAGTGGCGTATAATAGAGAGCATACACTTCTTCAAAGGCCTCCTTTTCGCCATTTTTTGCTCGTACAATGAGTTCCTTTAAATATTCTTGATCTGTTGATGCTCCACTCATATATAACGTATAGTATACTCTTTTGTGATGCTAGGCAAAATTAAGGTGCTCACGATAAAACTCGCTACAGAGTAGCGAGTTTTATCGTTATATGCACATATAAATTAATTATTTCACGCATGCAGCTCGGGCTGTTTTGTAGTCTGTGCGTGCTTGAGAAACAGCATCTTTGTATGCTTTTCGTGCAGCAGTCTTTGCTGTTTTTGCAGCAACTTTGTCTGTCATTACTTTAGCATCTTTTAATGCTTGTGCGAGACTCGCTGAAGCAGTCTTGAGAACCTCGACTTTTGTCATTTTTGCAGTTTTAACACATGCTTTCTGCTCAGTTGTCATTTTAGGACTTACTTTTTTGTCCATCATTTTTGCTCCTACTGTTGTTTCTGGAGTTGAGCTTGTTGTGGAAGTCATTGCATCAGTTGCAGCAAGTGCTACAGAAGACATAAATATCGCACTCATGATCATTGATGCACCAGCTATTAATTTAAATTTTGTCATTTTTATTATATATGTATGTTATTAATTTCGACCTACCGTACTTAACGGTTTACATACTTTCTTGTGACATTGTTACTAACAGATGAATGGCTTTACATATAAAATATTGTTTTGTAAATAGCTAGAAACGTATACAATTTAGACATGAAGCACGAACATTGCTATATTTTTCTTGAATCGTATGCCCAATGAAGCACTGCCTGTCTCTGTCGAGGTCTACACGATAGGTCACGGGCTCTACAGTTATGAGTAATTTGTGCAATATGTCTTGCTATAGCTTTCCATCTTTTTATTTGCCTTGTATCGTCTTCTCCTCTTCGACCCATATAGTACCGACAGTACCACTCGAACCAACCGTGTGGATCATCTTTATGAATCCAGCCCTTTCGCTGCCACTCTTCTAGTGGCTGTGAGGCATTAACACCAAAATAATTTAAGGTTCTAATCGGTGTGGTAATACCAGGAGGGGCTTTCTTTGCGTGAGTAAACCAATCTTTTGGGAATTCTTTTTCGATATCGTGCATGTATATGCCACCAAAAACACCGAGCCCGAGCATTTGTTTTGGTGTCAGATCGGGTCTAAAGTCAGGGTCAAAATTTTTACCCATCGGTTCAGTTAGGATGTAGTGATACTTTTTTTGCATCGCATTATTGACAGTAATTTTTTTACCCTTGTGTTGTATCATATTTTTACTATATAGCGAGCTCTTCCGAAAGTAAAGTTATAAGTATATACTACGAGTATTAGAATTAATGTATAAATACAGTTATGTCTACATGGAATTTAGATAAAGATCATTCAACTGTCGGTTTTAAGGTTAAGCATCTTATGGTCTCCACAGTTCGTGGGTCATTTACAGATTTTGAAGGAACGATCATATCAAAAGATGATTCATTTGAGAATTCATCAATTAGTTTTAGAGCTCAAACCAAAAGTATTACGACAGGTAATGAAATGCGCGATGGACATCTTCATTCACCAGAATTTTTTGATACAGAGAAGTTCCCAACTATTTCATTTACGTCAAAGTCATGTATGAAAAAAGGGGATAGTTTTGAGGTTGTTGGAGATTTGACCATGAAGGGTGTGACCAAAGAAGTAATACTCGCCGTTACCTCTGAGGGTATTGGGGCGGGTATGGATGGAGGACGCGTCGCTGGGTTTGATATTACGGGTACGATTAATCGCCAAGATTTTGGCTTGTCATGGAATAAAGTCCTTGAAACTGGTGGCGTTATTGTGAGTGATACCGTCACTCTTGATATTCACGTCGAAGCCAAAGAAATGAAGTAATAGTTCTACATAAAAAATCCCCTGAGAAGGGGATTTTTTATGTAGAAGCGATAGTGCGAGAAAATAGAGAGTTCACATTTACTAAACTCTTCACCTGCGGAATGTGCGAATCAGGAATAACGGCACAGGAGAAGTACAAGGAACTCAAAGATGGCACGACCGCAAAGTATGTGCTGAGGGAAGGTACACCGCTAGCAAAAAGAGGACTGTTGGGACATTTGAGGAGTAGGTTGATACTGGAAGAGAAGAAAATTACCTT
>JAYVQT010000014.1:0-2533 GCA_043776915.1 Minisyncoccota bacterium
TCAGTCGGTTTCGAGCAATCTGGTGCATTACGAACCCAGCTCTGCTAAATATCTTAAAGTAGTACTCACTCCTTTTAATAATGATGCATCCAGTAAGGATGTGACCTTTAGCAACGCATTGTTGGATTTTAAGCCTGCAAAGATTGGTATTTTAGCAGCCGAGACACGTTCTTCTCGTGTCGCTGGTCTTCAAGTGTCAATGATCTCAAAAGATGTGAGGATTGTCGAAAATTCCGAAACCCAGTCAACAGAAATATATGTTGATTTTCCAAATTATGGAATTCTTACAAATGGGCTTACTTTAACGACCACTTCCTCAAATTTTTATCGACCGGTAACTGTCCAGGTTAGGAGTGATGTTGTCACGAATGATGGGTGGACTACGATTGAAAAGGGTAGTGGTGTTATTTTTTCTTTCGACAAAGAGGATGACACGAAAGTTCAAAATCTTTCAGTGGACTATAAACTTATAAAAGCTTCGCATTATAGGATTATTATTTCAAATCAGGACAATAAACCTCTCGTCTTAGATTCAAAAATGAGCTTTAATTCTCCAGTATCAGTGGTTACTTTTGTTCCAAGAAGTTCAGGGCCATTTTATCTTTATTTTGGAGGAAATTTAAATGCGCCTGTCTATGATATCGATTCTGTTTTACAGAATACTTCACTAAAACAAAAGGATATTTCTACGGTTGTCGTTTCTGGGGTTCTTGCTAATCCAGAGTATAAGCCAGTTGTTGTTATTGTTCCGTTTAGTGAAAAGTATTCATGGCTGTTAAATACAGTATTGGTGCTTCTGATTATTTTTATCGCAATTTTAATTATTTCATATGTGAAGAAGATTAAGAGATCTTAATCTTCTAGTGCAGAAGTCCTCCAGAGGGTACTGAGGGCACAGATGGAACTGGTACAGGAATAATAGGTGCAGATGATGCTTTCTTGAACTTTTCCTCTAGTTTCTCAGTGTGTTCTCTGGCATCTTTAAGTAACACAACTGCGTTGCTATATGCTCCTACATTTATCTTTTCTTCGCTCTCGGCGATAGTTTTGACTGCAGCCTTGAGGATAGTTTCTGTCTCTTCATCTATATTTTGAGATGCGTTAACTGAGACTTCTATTTTTTTTATTTTCTTCTGAAAAGAAGTCAGTCCATCGTTCGCAATTTTCTTGTTAATAACCAGTGTGCTTGAAGCTGAAAGGCTACTTTCTAACACTAGACGTTCTTTTGCAGAGTTTAATATATTGTCTCTAATATTTTCTCGAGTCTTTGACAGGAAGCTCTTAGAAGTAGTTGTTGCATCTGATGTAATATTTTCTAAGTTCTTTTTGTGATCATTTAATGAGTTTTCAAAATCTGAGCTGATTCTAATTGCCGCATCAATATTACCCTCCACTTTAAGTTTAAGAATATTATCTTGAACTTCTTTTGATTGAAGGGCTACTCCTGCATTAACGGACTGTTCGTCTGATTTATCTATTCTTCCCTCGACTGCAAGTTTCTCGACTTCATCAATTCTAGTGACGGCGTGTTTAACCGAAACACGTGTCTTTGCCTCAGTTCCACGCGCAAAAGCCGTTTCAAGTTTTTCATAGATGTTTATTTTTACTGGATATAGTAAGTCTCCGGGAAGGGAATTGCTGGATGCGTATGCAGTTCCACCAGCTCCGCAAAATACGAGGACAATTGCCAATGCTAGCGCTACTAGTTGTCTCTGCTTAAAAAATGTAAAAGTGCTGATAAAAATATTTTTTATGTATGGGCTTAACCCTGAAGTTTCGCCAGCCGTGTTCATCTTCATAAAAGTTTGCAAAGTTAAACCACCCTCTATTTTTTCTTTATGAGAAAGGGATGTCTCTTTGGCCATTGAAAAGATCTTATGAATCTTTTCATGCAACTCGTGATCTTTTATTTCTTTTTCGGTATTATTATTTATCATTTTCTTTATTAAAAAACTTCTTTAGTATCGAAATTCCTCTGTGAACTCTGACGGACATTGTATTTTCAGATGCTCCTGTTATTTTTGCCATTTCATCTAATTCTAGCCCTTGAACATATCGCATAAACACCGCTTCTCCGTAAGGTTCTTGGATCCTGGCGATCAGGTCCACAGCTTTCTTGCCATCGAGTTGGTCCATCATTGAACCGCTTTCGTCTATATAAACATCAAAACCTTCTTCATGGAGAACATCAAGCGATGCCCCCAGCCCTCGTCTCCCTCGTCTCCTATATTCGTCTATGACCAAGTTTCCTGCGATTTTGTATAGGACAGCTTTTAGGCTCTTGATCTCTATTTTTTTCTTGGATACCAGCACCCAAGTCTTAGTAAAAGTATCCTGCATAAAATCCTTGGCCAGTTCTCGATCGCTCAATTTGAAAAGGCAGAAACGGAAGATGGGGTCCGAGTATTCATTGTATGCTTCTAGGAATGTGTCTTGTTGTTTGGCCATATATAAAGACGAAGAAGGGGTAGTTCCATTGCTAACCTCCTTTAGCATATGTTACTCCGTATATTTCAGATGTCCACCCTGTGGG
>JAYVQT010000015.1:0-9618 GCA_043776915.1 Minisyncoccota bacterium
AGAATGATTCTTCTGTAAATAATACCCAATTGAATATCCGATAAGTGACTTTGCTCCGCCACCAATGAGAGTAGCAATAAAAGCGACAAAAATATTAAGTGATCCAAGATTAGCAAAAATTCCTGCCAAGATCACCACAATTTCCCCTTCAATAATAATCCCAATAACAATAAGCACATATGCGATATTCGCATGGAGCTCAACAAAGTGTCCGATATGCCCAAGCGTAATCATACTGACTATTCAAAGTGAAATACTTTATTAAGTATCCAGTTAATGACTGAGACCAAGAGCGCCCCAACAAACGCAGCCGTAAAATTTGTAACCGTAAACCCTTTAATCACTGACCCGAGGAACCAAAAAACAAGGCCATTAATAATGAGTGAGAAAAGTCCAAGAGTAACAATCGTTATCGGCAACGTCAAAATGGTAATAAGGGGCCGGATAAACATATTAAAGAGAGTCAAACAAGCACCAACGACAAGTGAGACTGAAAGTGGATTAACGGTCACACCAGTGACCACTTGTGTTGTAGCCCAGACTGCAACCGAAAGTATTAACCAATGTAAAATAATTCGCATATATTAATATAGTTTATTTATAAAAATAATCCATCGACAACTTCTTTGACAACAGTTCCGTCAGCTTTGCCTTTCAAATCTTTCATTAATGCCGACATTAGCATTCCTGCTTTTGACTTATCAATAATACCGAGCTCATCTTTTTTTTGTACTGCAAGTACTTCTACGCTTGCTTTATCCATAAGCTCTGGCAAATACTTCAAAAGTATATCGAGCTGAGCTTGCTCTTCGGCAACCAGATCTAAGCGCCCACCCTTTGTAAACTGTTCGATAGAATCTTTGCGTTGCTTCGATAGCCGAGTGATGACCGCTAATGCCTGTTCGTCATTGAGCATTTCTTGAGGAGTGTGACCAGTCGCAACCAGTTCATTAGTAAAAGCTGTGACGAGCCCACGCATCACTTCAAGCTTGACGGTATCTTTCGCTTTCATAGCTTCCTTAATATTGTTTCGTATTTCTTCGTGTAACATGGGTGTATTGTAGCAAATATATGTTAAAATACCGAATATGAATACAGTAAAAAAGATTATTTTGCTTGATACTGAAACAACAGGAATAGAGAGTACAGACTTCCTCTGCCAGCTTGCATATAAAACAGATGATGAAACTTTTTGTGAACTTTATAAACCTCCAGTGAAAATTTCTATAGAAGCAAGTTCTGTCACTCATATATCAAACAAAATGGTAGAGAATAAACCAAGCTTCAAAGAAAGTCCTGACTACACAAGAATCAAGACAATGCTTGAAGATAATGAGAGCATTATAGTGGCTCATAATGCAAAGTTCGACCTCAGCATGCTTGCTAAAGAAGCTATCATACCCAAAAATCATATATGCACTCTCCGTGTCGCCAGATATTTAGACAAAGAACACAAAATCCCTCAGCACAAGCTCCAATATTTGCGCTACTATTTAGAAATTGAAATTGAAGCGCCTGCTCATGATGCACTCGGTGATGTGCTCGTACTCGAGAAATTATTTGCGCGACTCCTCGTAGGCATTCAAAAAGAACACAATAATTGTTCGGAAGAAGAAGCAATCAATCGCATGATTGAAATATCAAGTAAGCCTTCCCTTATGTATTCATTTTCATTCGGAAAACATACGGGCAAAAGAATCACTGAAGTTCTGACTCTTGATCGTGGATACCTCGAATGGTTCTTAAATACAAAAGAGAAAGATAACCCTGAGGATGAAGATTGGATTTATACATTAAAATATCATTTAGGGAAATTACACTCATGAATACTCTCATTATTATTTTTCTAGTCATTCTTATTGCCCTTGTGATAGGCCTCTTTTTATTCCTACAAAAAAAACCAAAAGACAACAATGACAGCGCGGTGAGTTTGCTTCTGTCGCAGATCAATGAACTTTCACGCACCATCGACCACAAGCTTGGTGAATCACAAAAAGAAATGACTACTACCATGCGCTATCAGTCGAGTGAGACGTCACGTATTGTTGCCGATATTACTGAAAAGATTACCCGACTAGATGAAACGAACAAGCAAGTTGTGTCATTTGCCGACCAGCTCAAGAATTTGCAAGACATCCTCAAGAACCCTAAACAGCGCGGAATCTTAGGTGAATATTACTTAGAAACACTCCTCAAGAACGTTATGCCGCCTGGCTCATATCAGATGCAATACCCTTTCCCTGATGGCACGATTGTCGATGCAGCAGTCTTTGTTAAAGATAAAGTCATACCAATCGATTCAAAATTCTCGCTTGAAAACTACAATCGTATTTCCGAAACCAATGACAAGACAGAAAAAGACCGCCTCGAAAAAGTATTCGTTAACGATCTAAAAACCCGTATTACGGAAACATCAAAATATATACAACCCCAGGAAGGTACAATGGACTTTGCATTTATGTTTATTCCGCACGAAGCAATCTACTACGACCTCTTAGTAAATAAAATCGGCGGAAGCTCTGATGAGACTGATAACTTAATCCAGCGTGCAGCGAGTAAGTATAAAGTGATCATCGTCTCCCCTACGTCATTCCTCGCTTATCTGCAGACTGTCCTCCAAGGACTCAAAGCGCTCCAGATCGAAGAAAGTGCCAAGGACATCATCAAGCGGGTCGGTGAGCTTGGTACACATTTACGCACCTACGAAGAAGCTCACACTAAGCTCGGTAATGCTCTTGCCACTACCGTCAATCACTTCAACAAATCAAATAATGAATTCAAAAAAATTGATAAAGATGTCATGCGTATTACTGGTGACGTTATAAGTATCGAGACTATGACTATTGATAAACCACAGCTCGATAATTAGAAAAAATAGATGCCGTCAGTACGAGCATTTTATTTAAAGTATTAGCCTCCGTAGTAACCACGATAGTAAGGTTGTATTATTCCACCATCGTAGCCTGAGCCATAGTTAAGATTGCCGCTATAACCACTTCCGTAGCTATTATCGCTACCACCATATGTGTAAGAGTAAAACATCACGAAGAATAAGATATATCAAAACCCCACAACTTTAGTTGTGGGGTTTTGATTGAATTGATTTACCTTAGTAATAACATGGATCCATCGTACATAGTGGACGAAAACTATTATAATTACCATAAGGAGAGAAATTATTAGAATATCTACTATTCGAAGAATACCCATAATAATCTCCATACCGTGGATAATTATACTGGTTATTCCTTTGATAATTATTATTATATCTATACTCATAGGTATTATAATAATTATACCCATAATCATATGAAGAATACGAATTATAGTAGTCATAATAACCATAATTACTACCAGTATATCCAATATTTATGGAAAAACCATCCCAAAAAGATGCTTCAGCTTTTGGAGCTGTCGCTACAAACCCAAAACTAAGTAATAATATAAAGAATAAAAATATTGTAAATACTTTTTTCATAATAGACCTATTATACACATTTAAAAACTTTTGTCAATATTTTAAAGGTATTCTCACATAACTCCTTTCATTGTGTTTTGTCATATTTTAGTGTATTTTATAGAGGTATTTCGTGGTCGTCGGAATGATTGGGGTATCGTCTAATGGTAGGACAGAGGCCTTTGAAGCCTTTAATCGTGGTTCGAATCCATGTACCCCAGCAGTCATTGAAATATCACCATTTTTAGGTGCATTTGATAGCACTTGAAATACATTTTTGAATTGATAACTAACGATATTTTTCTTTTTTAAGGAAAGGTTCCAAAGTACTTTTTCCATGATCTCTTTCTTTTTGCTATCATCACCAGAAGAAGAAAACTTAGCTAAGTAAATAAAAAAAGTCTTGCAATTATTTAAATTACAAGACTTTTGGAAATAACTCTTTTCAATTTTTTTCAATTAAGGTGTAGTCTGTTTTATGCAGAACTCCTTCTTTGGTTTTAAAGTAATCAGTTGAATGGTAAAGCAGGCCAATAGTATTTTCGGTTATTTCTTCATCCGGTATCTGGCTTATTGTATAAGCATAGGTCGGTTTGAAGAAGTCAGCACCATTGGTAAATACGCTGTACACAGAAATCCTTTTTCCCTTTTTATAAGGTTCCGGAACTTTTGCCTCAGTATTTGTTCGATGTAGGTTGCTACCACCAATTCTTAACCAAATACCAATGTCCATAAACGATTCGTTGATATCTCCCGGAGCAACAAAACGGTATCCTTCTTTATTGTAGTTAAGGATAGGTTGTACCTGATCTTTTAACCGGTTTACTTTTTCATAATCAATAGGCTTTATTAAGCCTTCAGATGATGGAAGATTTTCAACCACTGCAGGTTGACTGCTTTTGCCGTAAAAAATAATTCTTGCGGATTGGTAGTCTCCGTTGAGAATTTGAGGACTGTTTTCGGGATCCAAGGTGAATGCCACTACATCCTTAACAATTTCTTCAGGAATTTGGGACAACACTTCAGCCATAGTAATCTTGCAAAAGCCATAGTACCCGCCGATCTTTACAAAAATATCCTTTGTGAGGATCTCTGTAATGCCTACAGCTTTTTCAGTGATCTTTTTGTTTTCATCAAAGTTAAATGCTTGTTTGCGTGGGTCAACATTTGATTCCACGTAGAACAGGTCAAAAAGTTTTTTATCCTGTTCTTCGGTAAGGTAGGGCTTGCCATCTAAACCAGACATTGCTTGGGTGACAAATTTTATCCTTCCTAATCGTTCGGCTAATGCCTCATCGGATATTTCCGGAATTACGATTTCTGCTGTTTTCATTGTGCATATTTTGTTTGATTCGATACTACCATAACTGATTAATTTGTCAATAAATAAGTTCCAACTTCGTACCAAGTTCGCAGCCGCGACATTTAAGCCATATTTGATATAATCAAAGAAGGAATTTGGTAATTTTTAAACAAAGATAAATTTGATTTCTAAATAACTTTCAATCTTTGTATTAAATGCTCAGCTGATAAAAATGATATGATAATGAAATGAAAACTGTTATTAAAAAGATAGATACTGAGTGGTACAATTTGATCCTTTCTGGAAAGAAGAAATTTGAAATTCGTCTTGCAGATTTTGATATTGAAGAAGGTGATACGTTGAGATTAGAAGAGTACACATCAGGAGAAATGAAAGTTGCTACAGGCAGATTTATCGAAAAAAATGTTACTTATGTTCGCAAGCCTGATTTAAAAGATTGGATTGAAAGACAACCTGAGCTTTTAGAGAAGTCTTTTTATGTCATTCAATTTGACTAACTAAGGTTCCAACTTCGTACCAAGTTCGCAGCCACAAAGTAGAATTCGCATTTTCGTCAAAATTCGGAGCGTCGCAAAGCGACGCGACTCTGGATTCCTGCTCATCGCGATTTGACAGTAAGTGAATATATATAGGGTAGAGGTTCCCGTTATTCCTAAAGAAACTCTAATTTCATATAAAAAGAAAATTAATCGTGAAGTCGACCAATTTGATGTAAAAGCTCTTGAGCAATAGTCAAAACATCGTACCAAGTTCACAGCCCCGTCTTTTAGCTATTTATTTGGTATAATAAAAATATGAAATTAATCTCCTTAAATCTTTGGGGTGGCAGAATCTATAATCCTCTCGAACAATTCCTTAATCATAAAAAGAGAGAAACGGATATTTTTTGTTTTCAAGAAATGTACCATCAAGCAGACGGGAAGCTTTCAAGTATTGAATGGGCTTACAATGATATAGAACATAATCTGTATGAAAAAGTCGGCCATATTTTAGATACTCATGTAGGGTATTTCTATCCCCATTTTGAGGATTTCTGGGGACTAGCTATTTATATAAAAAAAGGAATTGAACTTTTTAAAGAAGGAGAAGAATTTGTACATTATGAACCTTCTATAATTGAAGCTCGGAAAGGTAAAACATCTAAAAATATCCAATATATAACTATTAAACACAATAAGGAAAAAATAAATATTATTAATTTTCACGGACTTTGGAACGGAAATGGTAAGACCGATTCAGAAAGTAGAATGGCTCAATCAGAAAAAATAACAACTTTTCTAAAAAATCTTGAAGGTGAAATAATTTTATGTGGTGATTTTAACCTAAGGCCAGATACAAAAAGTTTAAAAATGATCGAAAACTTTGGTTTTCGTAATCTTATAAAAGACTATAACATTTCTTCTACAAGAACATCTTTATATAAAAAGGAGGAAAGATTTGCTGATTATATGATGGTAACAAAAGACATAGAAGTTAAAAACTTCGAAGTTCTGCCTGATGAAGTTTCTGATCATAATGCTATGTTTTTAGATTTTAATATCTCTTAATTTAGTTCCAACTTCGTGCCAAGTTTGCAGCCAGCAAGAGCGTTGCTCAGGACGCGTCAGGGCTATGTTTCGTGAGTTCTGCATAGAGTGGGAATATAGATCTGTATGGTATAATATGAAAGACATGAGTTACGATATTTATTGTTATAAATCAAAAAAAGATGCTCCTGACATTCGGGAAGCTGAAGCTTTTATCAATCTCGAGAATGAGATTTCTAACGATGAAGCAGAGAAAAATAAGATTGCCGAATGTTTAATGAAAGTAGATCCTAAACTAGAACGCTTCACGCTTGATTATGATGCAATCGCCAAGTCGCAAAATATTACGACAGAGGAGGCAAAAAGCAAATTTGATTATGTCGAATTGAACAGTCCCGAGGACGACCTGCCATTTCAATTCCATATAGAAAACAACAACCTTACCATCACCTTGCCTTATTGGTATTCTGAAGAGAAAAAGGCGAAAGAGCTTTTTGAAAAAACAAAAGAATATCTTCAGTCAATATATGATTGTGTTGGATGGTATACATATGATCCTCAGACTGAGCAGGTTTTTCTTGCAAAAGGTTTTGATATTGAGAGAGCTACCGGTGCCTATATAAAAGGTACAGGAATGCTTCAGGAAAAAGTCGCACAAACAAATACGAAGCAAGCTTACCCCAAGAAGCAAATCATAATAATTGCTATTTTGATCGCACTCGGTTTGTTAAGAGTTTTGTTGAATAGATATATAAATTAGTGCGCTCAGGTTGAGTCGTTTGAGTTTTAAAATATAAGCCGTAAAAGTCTTACAGGGTAATGAGCCGTTTGATTCTGGCTCAGGTCGCTCAGCCAAGTTTCAGAATTCGCATTTTCGCCAAAATTCGGAGCGTCGCAAGGTGACACGACGAAATAAAGATATTGTAAGAATAAAAAATGATGTATTTAAAACATAGGACCTTACTCATAAAATACGAAATTAATTATAATATTTTGTCGACAAGCTGTAGGTAAAATGACAATAGGTCATGAACTTATGTTATAATAAAATTATGAACACATCACCGCTCGAGAAATACTTCTTATTTATATTACTAGGTGTAACAATTGTTTTTACGTTAGCTATATTTTATCCATTTATAACGGTAGTCATCTTGGCTGCAGCTTTTGCAGTTATTCTTCATCCACTCTATATAAAAATAAAGAAACACTTCACAAAAGGAATTTCATGGATTGCCTCACTTATCACCGTCATCATCTTCGTCATCACTCTGTGTGGACCACTCTTCATTGTTGGGAAAGTTGTCTTTAATCAAACGCAAACAATGTACAACACCCTCACGGCAACTGAAAATACAAATTCTGTTATTAAAAAAATCAATATTTCGATAAACAAAGCAATGCCCGCTGGCTTTACATTCGATACACGTGCCAAAATAAATGAAATAGCCACTTATCTTTCAAATAATATGGCTAACTTCTTCGCATCAACATTTCGCATAATTATCCTCTTCACTATCATGATCCTTACCCTCTTCTATCTCTTGAAAGATGGCGAGCATTGGAAGCGTAACCTTATTTTGCTGTGTCCTCTGTCTGAAGAAAATACCGAAGAAATTCTTCAGAAATTACAGAGTGCTATTAATCGTATACTGAAGGGATCATTCTTTATCGCTATCGTTCAGGGAATTTTAGTTAGTATTGGACTTGCTATTTTTGGTATTCCTAATGCAGCTCTCTGGGGAGTGGTCGCAGGTATCGCGTCTTTCATTCCGACACTTGGCACATCAGTGGTGACTGTTCCCGCAATTATATTCTTGTTTGTTACTGGTATGCATGTTCAAGCAATTGGGCTACTTATCTGGTCAGGCGTACTCGTTGGTCTTATAGATAATGTTTTATCTCCCTATGTCATTTCTAAAAACACAGAGATCCCTTCACTCTTTATTCTCTTTTCAATTCTTGGTGGTATTTCACTTATGGGGGCAGTGGGTATCCTTATTGGCCCGCTTGTTTTGAGTCTACTCTACGCCCTTGTTTCTATCTACCGCAAAGAAACAAGGTAATATCTCAGATTAAAGAGATGTGCCCGCAATATAGCCAGTCGTCCAGCATAGTTGCAATCCATACCCACCCGAAGGGCGGTTAATATTTAAAAGATCACCAGTAATATATAAATTAGGATACAGTTTCGATTGCATCGTCTTCGTATCTACTTCTTCAAGAAGTACCCCACCGTCCGCAACAACCGCACGATCATACCCCATTAAGTTAGTAATCGTCACGGGTAATGCTTTCAAAAGATGAACAATCTTCTTACGATCTTTTTTCGTCACACTGTGAACTTTAGTTTCAAAATTAATAGAAAGTAGTGTCTCAAGAGCTCGGGCGGTACCAAGTGGAGCAATGTCTTTGAATACTGTTCGTAGTATTTTATTTTTATTCGTATTAAATATATTTATAATTTTATCCTCAAGCATTTTATGATTCGTATCAGGAAAGGCATCAATAAAAGCTTCGACACTTCCACTTTGAAGCAAGTCGCTGACTTTTGAAGCACTATTTAAAATAAGTGGTCCAGAGAGGCCAAAATGCGTAAACAAAATTTTACCTGTCTTCGAGAACTTCTTGCCTTCACCAAAAAATGTAATCTTCATAAATGTAAGCGACACTCCAGCCAGCATCTTGACCCAGTCATCCTTGACTTCAAGTGGCACAATTGATGGCGTCGGCTCCTTGATATGATGACCAAGTTCTTTCAAGAATATAAAGCCATCACCAGTTGAGCCAGTTTCTGGATGCGACATGCCACCAGTCGCGAGAACAAATGACGTGGCAAAAAGTTGCCCGTGATTTGTATTAATACGTGTGATCACTCCACCTGCTGTATGTATTTTCTTCACAGTACATTTTGTTTTAATAGCAACGTTATTCTTTACTAATTCTTTCTCTAGCACAGTATATACGTCGTAAGCTTTCTCAGTATGAGGAAATGCTCGCTTACGTGCTTGGACGACAAGAGGAAGGCCACGATCCTCAAAATAAGTAAATGTATCTTTGACTCCAAAATGAGAAAAAGATGAGTAGAGGAATTGCTCAGCTTTACCATAGTTCTTTAGAAGTACTCGTATATCTTCCTCGGCATTTGTAATATTACATCGTCCACCACCAGTAATTTTCAACTTCTCGCCAAGCGATGCATTCTTATCGACAATCAAGACTGACTTCCCTCTGTGTGAAGCTATCGCACCAGCCATCATGCCAGAAGCACCGCCGCCGATAATAATCACGTCCCAGACAGTATCTTCCAT
>JAYVQT010000016.1:0-9590 GCA_043776915.1 Minisyncoccota bacterium
TCGAGCTCATAAAAAGTAGAAAATTTAAAGTCGTCATCGATACAATCAATGGCACAGGGTGCATCCTCGGGCCATTACTCCTTACAAGGCTTGGCTGTGAAGTCACGGTTATTAATGGTGAACAAAATGGGAACTTTGCTCATATGCCAGAGCCACTCGAAGTCAACCTAACAGGCCTCTGTGCAAAAGTAAAAGAAGTCGGGGCAGATATTGGTTTTGCCCAAGATCCAGACGCAGATAGGCTCGTGATGTGTAATGAAAAGGGTGAATTTATATTTGAAGAGTATATGCTCTCTGTATCAATCGCATCAGTGCTCCGAAAAACTCCGGGCGATATTGTCACCAACCTCTCAACTTCAAATACTAATGAAGATCTTGTAAATGCTGTCGGATTTAAAAATTACAAAACTAAAGTTGGTGAAGGTAATGTCGTAGAGGGTATTATCACGCATCATGCTGTCATTGGTGGTGAAGGTAGTGGTGGATGTATCTACCCCTCTATTAATCTCTGCCGTGATAGCCTGACCGGCATGGGACTCATCCTCGAACACCTTGCGACTGGTACACAAAAAATCTCTGAGGTCATAGAGAGTCTTCCAAAATATGAATTAATTAAAACGAAGATGCCGTTCTCTGGTGATCTCAAAATTATTTTAGATAAAGTAGTGGTGTTGTTTTCTAATGGAATCCCCGACTTTCAAGATGGCTTGCGTATCGACTTTGCTGACCGCTCATGGGTACAAATTCGCGAATCAAACACTGAGCCTATTATTCGTATCTGGTCTGAGGCTAAGACGAAAGAGCGCGCGCAAGAGCTTGTGGACAACGTAAAGTCTCAAGTCTAAACTAAAGAGCGCGTTTATTGCTATACTATAGCTAGTATAAATAAGCATCATTGATATGAAACATACATATAGAACATACATCGTTCTCGTCTTATTAGTTATCGGCATCACGGGTTCTGTAGAAGCATCGGTCGTAAGTGACGCGTTTATTAAACTAGTAAACATTCAATCACGAAGTTCGAAGATTACGATGCATAGTGAATTTAATCTTGATACGAGATCGAAGGTAAAGCAATACATAGATTTTAATGCGACAAGTCGTGGAGACAACGCTATCCCAGGAGCAACAAAACTTGACACATCTCTCGGCTTTAAAACAAATATGCTTGCAATACTTGGAGCTCCACAATTGAACATTACAATAAACATGCGCTTAGTTGGCGATACACTTTACTTTCAAATACCCGATGCCCCTTTTGATGAGTTTGTACCAACCCTTGTGCCTTATAAGAACCAGTGGATTCGCTTTAATAAAGAGGACTTAAATGCCATTATTAAAAGTTTGCCCAGTGATGAGATAACTGCTGAACAGATAAAAGAAGCAAATGATGCATATGACAAAGTGATGGAAGCAAACAATCAACCGCAAAAAGAAATGGTAAAGATTACAGACACTATTAAAAAATATGACAAAGCTTTCCTATTAAAAAAGTCTAATAGCAGGAACGTCGGTGGAATAACACAAGACAAGTACCTTATCACCATAAACAAGAAGACATTACTAAAAATCCTTGTCGCTGATATACCAGAGAAAGATACAACAACGATGACAAGTAGTATAAGGATCTCACTTATACATGATATTATCGACACACTGTCACATATCGTTTTAAAAAATACTGTTATCTACATCGACCACAAAGATAACCTACCGTACGAAATCTCAAGCACTATCCAAACACTTGGAAATAAAAATAAAGTTGAAACAACAACAAAATTCAAAATGTATTTTTCAGAATTCGGCTCACATTTTGATGATATTGTGACTCCTCCCCAATTTACCACCGGTGCTCTATTCTTTAACAATGTTATCAAGCGCACACTTGATGATGCTCGAGTAAAAGGCCAGAATGCTGCACTACGGAGTATGCTTGGAAACTTTAGAGTTCAAGCCGAAATTGTATATGGGGCTAATAATAACAGCTACGGCTCAGTCGCAAATAATGGTAACTGTACGTCTGCCGTAGCTGGGTCAGTATTTAATCCAGCATCAGAGAATATAAATACAGTAAATCTGGTAAAATCCATTACAAGGAATGCTTCGTCAACGAGTTGCTACTCGACTCCAAGTGCATGGGCATTTGCAGTAAAAAATAAAGATAATTCAATATCATATTGTGCAGATAGTACTGGAGCTCAGAGAGAAATTAATTCAACACTCACTGGAACTACCTGTCCAAATAACTAGTCTCCTATTTTTGTACGGAGGATCGAATAGGCCACCATTGGGAGGCCTATTTTTTCTCCTATATCAGAAATTAACTGACGAATATAGGTGCCACTACTACAATTCGCCATACAAGAAAGTATCTGAAACTCTTTCTGTTTTATATCTTTAAATACCTCATTCCATCTTTGTACAATTCCTTCTTGTCTAAAATCACCTTTCACCAATTCGATGCGTCTGATTATTTCCTTCTGTAATATTTCTTTATCGACCACTCGCGTACTCGTACACTGTAATTGGGTAATAGTTACTTCGTGTTCAGGCAATTCTTCTGGTAGATCATCGTCAAGCGCGAGCTTGAAGAGTTGCTTACCGGAAACGGTCTTTGAGGAGAAGCGGGGATATTTTTGAATGAATGTGCCATTGAATTGTGATAGCGTAGATTGTATTTTTTGAGCAGAATCGGTGAGCACATTTTCTTCGCCAAGCGAATCAACGGTAGTGATAACCTTACCCAATAAATCATACGTATCCGTCGAAAAGCCAACAAGGATTTGGAACGCATAGGTTTTAGTAAGCCCAAGATAATGCTCTTTATTCTTACATTCATCTCCAACAAGGATAATCATCAGCCCTTCGGCCATTGGATCGAGTCGACCGGCATAGGTCATGGGTACATTTTCATTTATAGCGTGCTCTTTTCTAACCCTTTCAAGACAAAAAAGGGGTGTCTCCCCTAGTTCTTTATAAGCTTTAATAGTAGTCTCCGACATATTGCCATACTACCATAGATATGCTAGTATTCATTTTAGGCAGTAATCTATTTTATTTATATCGGCCACATATAAGACAATCACACAATTGTAATTTGAGAGAAAGAATCAACAATCAAATACGCGCTAACGAGATTCGGGTAATCTCAAGCACAGGCGAAAACCTAGGTGTTTTAAGTTTTAAAGAAGCTATGGCTATCGCCCTCGCTGAAGGCCTTGATTTGATAGAAATTTCTCCCAATACAGTTCCGCCGATAGTCAAAATAGCAAATTACGGTAAATATCAATACGAACAAAATAAGAAGCAAAAGAAAGCAAAGGCTGGTTCGAAAACAACCGAGACAAAAGCTGTGCAAATTAAGATTGGTACGGGTGATAACGATCTTGCCCTTAAGGCTCGCAAAGCGTCGGAGTGGCTTAAAGAAGGTCATCGTATTAAAGTAGAGCTTTTCTTATCGGGGCGTTCTAAGTATATGCCGGATGTATTCTTAAAAGAAAGACTCGACCGCATTCTTCACCTCATCACTGAGAATTACAAGATCGCCGAGAACTACAAAAAAGGTCCAAAAGGTCCGACGATTACCATAGAGAAGGATTCCAAGAAATAACCAAAATAATAGAACATAATTTTATGAGTATCAAAACAAACAAATCATTAACCAAACGTTTAAAAGTTACCAAGACTGGTAAAATTTTATCTCGCGCACCAGGCTTCAACCACTTTAATGCTAAGCAGTCACGTACTAAGCAATTAAATGGTAAGAAGATGAACAATTTCCAGCTTTCAAATAAGAACAAGCGAACCTATTTATCAAATTCAAGTATTTAAACTAAGTAATATAATTATATGACAAGAGTAAAAAGAGGAGTAATCAAGAATAAACGTCGCAAAAATATCTTAAAGCAAACAAAAGGTTTTCGTTTTGGACGTAGTACAAAAGAAGCCGCCGCAAAGGAAGCACTTGCCCATGCAGGAGCCTACTCATTTGCTCATCGCAAAGACAAGAAAGCTGATGCTCGAAGCCTTTGGACGACTCGCATCAATGCCGCTGTCCGCCCAATGGGTATATCCTACAGTAAGTTCATCGACGGACTTAAGAAGAAGAATATCGGTATCGACCGCAAAATCCTCTCTGACCTTGCCAATAATAACAAAGCAACATTCGAACGAATCGTTAAAAGTATATAATAAAAATCCCTCGATAGTATCGAGGGATTTTGCTTTATTACTACGAATTTTCTTATTTATTTATTATTCAATACATACGTAACCCTTAAACCAAACACTGGTGTAGTTTCTTCGAATACAAACTGTGGGTCATTCAGTTTGTAGGTAATGATCTTCCAGCCACAGAATGGCCCAATTGCCAGGTACTTTATGTTATACATAGCCCGGATTTGGGGCTCCATAACAATTCTTGTATAAGAATTTAGAGGCCCATATGAGTAAATATATTTTCCTATCGGAGATAAGTTTTCTATCCGAAGATAATTAAATCCCCCACCAACAGTCAAAAATGTATTCAACATTTTTGACACATCAACCTCAAAGTTAAAAATATATTTCTCTTTACGTGAAAGATTTTCACCGAAATGTTTAGTGTAACTGATTTTGAGATCAAGATCCAGATGGCTATACTCAGGCTTAAAAAAGAGCAACCCACCAAAAAACAATTGCTTGTTTTCTTTGTAGCCAACGTCAACCATAGTGTTACTACATGGACCAAAAAACAAATACTTTCTAGCGTATCCAGCACTGACGGTAAATAATTTTTCAAAATTATCATACTGGGTAAAGTAGCCAATATGATCTTGAATTCCTTTTGCTTCAAGACTAAAGCTTGGTTGAAAGCTTTCCATGCTATCAGATTTCTCAAAGCCACCTACCACAGTAGACTGATGGTACTGTGCAAAAGCCAGCCCAGTGGCCGACAAAAAAACTGCAAAGAAAAATACTTTTTTCATAATTTATTTAGTTTTAGATGATTAGAACAACCCTACTCTCCCAAAAGAAGTTCAAGGTTGCACTAACCATATATTCATGATCTAAATAAATGATATCTTACAAAGATTATTTGTGTGAACAATATCATGATGAAGTAAGAAAGTCAATATTTATTATTCTAATCAAAATAATTTTTAGGTATGTTTTTTCTCTTTATCTTTATATGCCATTGCGATAACTTTTTGAACCAATATTTTGGGATCTCGGTCAAATATAATTTTGTCATTCGGGCGGTTACCACGCTCTATAATTTCTTTGAGAGTATCAGATGTATTCCAGTCACCTTCAAGGACTCCGATCGTTTTACCATCTTCGAAAGCAATGGTGAACTCGTGAATCGTACCTATGCGGCCACACCCGAGAATGATAGCATCGCATGACCGTGTGAATAGCAAATCTCTGCCAGGGAAGCCAAAACCCGTATACATAATGAGATCCATATAATCAAGCGGTAATCTGTAAGTCTCGACATGCTCACGCTCATTAGCAGCTGGCGAGATGCCAATACTGATACCCTTCTCTTCTTTAGCTCCCATAGCACTCCAGAGTGGAAAGCCCGTAGTCGCTCCCGTCACAATAATGCCACCTTGGCGAACAATCTCGTGACCAAGGGACTTCGCTTGCTCAAAAGCATTAATACCACAGGTCGCTGTCTCAGCCGCACCAGAGACTCCAATCTTGAGCTTCAGATGGTTGTGCTTATCACCATTGCCAATCGGGCCATTGTAGCAAAGGTATTCAGTGTTCTTAATAGTAATGTCTTTGTTCATATTTTTTATTTTTATAGTATACCACTAAACAGCAAACTTTTTATAGAATCGAATCTTAATAATTTCAATAGTGCTAAGATATATAATAACAATGCCGATAATTGAAATAATAGTTAGGAGTGGAAGTGGAGTAAAGCCAAATATTTTCCCGAGGCCCGAGAGTGCAAGTCCCCATGCAATGATAACACTTACCCAAGCAGCACAGCGAACAGCAATATGAGATGGTACAGCCTTCCAGAATGACTTTGGTGAGCGAATAATGAATATAACGAGTGTTTGTGTGGCGAATGACTGAATGAACCAGCCTGTCTGGAATGATCCATCAGCAAGGGCAAAGACTTTATAGAGTATATAAAAAGTCAAAAAATCAAAAATAGAACTAGCCAATCCAAAGACAATCATAAAATGCTTAATAAAGGTGATATCCCATGGACGTGGTTTATTTAATATTTCTTCTTCAACTGTATCAAAAGGCAGAGCAAGCTGTGATGATTCATAGAGGATATTATTAAGAAGTACTTGCGTCGGAAGCATTGGAAGGAATCGAAATATCATACTCGCACCCGTCATCGAAAACATATTTCCGAAGTTCGAACTGACTGCCATGCTAATATACTTAATCGTATTCGTAAATGTCCGCCTGCCTTCCAAGACTCCATCGATGAGCATTCGAAAACTTTTTTCTGACAGAACAATATCAGCTGACTCTTTCGCTACATCAACGGCATTTGACACAGAGATACCAATATCAGCCGTCTTAAGTGCCGGTGCGTCATTAATACCATCCCCCATGTAGCCAACGACATGGCCACGCATTTTCAGTAATGTGATAATTCGATTCTTTTGCGCGGGCACGACACGAGAGAAGATAGTCGTGCCATCAACTTTTTGAGAAAGTTCTTCGTCGGACATGTTCTCGATATCAGGTCCATCAAGTGCAACAATAGGCTCAAGACCGACTTCTGTAGCAATCTTTGAAGCTACTAAAAGATGGTCACCCGTAATAATCTTAATTTTAATACCTCGGTGCATGAGCTCATCGAGTACTACCTTTACATCTTTCTTTGGCGGATCAATAAAAGCAATAAATCCCTCAAAATGCATATCATGCTCTTCTTTTGGTTCGTATACTTCCTTGATTTCATTGATAGTCCGTGAAGCGACTGCAAGGACACGATACCCTTCCATAGAAAGTGATTCAAAGACTTTCTCGGTTTCTTTTTTTTCAGTCTCAGACATGTCACAGACGGTAAAGACATTCTCCGGAGCACCTTTTGAGATAAGCATGAGTACTCCATCTTTCATAACAACCATACCATCACGACGACGCTCAAAATCAAATGGTATCTCATCAACTTTCTGATAGTGAGTGATATCAAACTTCTTTGTTTCTGATATGGCCTGATCAAGTGACCGCCGAGTACCAGAGTGAAGTGTGCTCGTAATATACGCAAGCTCGAGCACATACTCTGAATCAGAACCCTCGCCAGTTAAATACTTAACGACGGTAATCTTATCCTCAGTCAGCGTCCCCGTCTTATCGGTACACAGAATATCCATACTACCGAAATTCTGTACCGCTCGAAGCTTCTTCACAATAATACCGTACCGAGCCATCCGGAGTGATGCTCGACTAGTGTTAACGGCCATAATCATCGGTAAGAGCTCTGGTGTAATACCGACAGACAAAGCGGTGGCAAATAAGATAGCTGATAAAATATCTCCTTTAAAGAGTGCATTAATAACAAAAACAATGATGGCCATACCAACAGCAATTTTGGTAATTAAAATACTAAATTTCTTGATACCAACTTCAAATTCACTTGGCAGTGGAGTTTTATTTAATTCTGAGACTATTGAGTAATACTTTGTTTCTGTACCGATATGAGTAATATCAATAAATGCGCTTCCTGTCACAACACCAGTACCAAGATACACTTCCTCTCCAATTCTTTTTTCTGAGGGTAAGGATTCTCCTGTGAGCGATGACTCGTTAACAAAGAAATCTTTGGCTTCGCGTACTATCCCATCAGCAGGAATAACATTTCCGGCTTCAACCACAACAACATCTCCAGGAATTAAGTCTAGAGCTGGTAGACTTACGAGCACATTATCACGATACACAGATACAATCAACTGAACTTTCTTAAGCAACATCTCAATAGCCTTACTTGATCGATAAGATGAGACAAAGTTTATGATTGAGCTTGCACACACAATGATGATAATCAGCATGCCTTCGACGACTGAGCCCACACTAAAAGACAGTACCGATGCAACAAGTAATATAATAATGAATGGATTTTTAAATTCATTGACGAACAAAAGAATCGCACTTTCTGTCTGATGACTTGCTATACTGTTCTGACCTTTTTTTGGAAGAAGAATTGCAAGTTGTTCTTTTGTTAATCCATACTGTTCTTCTTTTTTGCGAATGGTGTCCTTCATATTAGCACTCAAGCACAACTTTCTCTCCTGCTCCAGGAGTATACGTATCTATGCCTAAATTGTCGCGTAATTTTTGAGCAAGATAGAGCGATGATTTCGGCTCACCCATAACGACAAAGACTTTCTTGACCGTATCAGCCGTATGATGCACAAACTCAACAAGATGATCCGAATCTTTATGTCCCGAATATCCACTAATCATCTCAACATGAGAGCGAAGTGGTATTTCTTCGCCTTGAATATGCAATTTTTTCATACCTTCTTGAATCGATCGGCCGAGTGTACCAAGAGACTGGTAGCCTGTTAAGAGTATCGTATTGTTGGCATCTGGTAAGTAATTCTTCTCGTGATGAATAATTCGGCCACCATTCGACATACCTGAACCGGCAATAATAATCTTTGGATTCGGTACATGGAGGATCGCTTTGGATTCTTCTGTTTCTTTTGTTTCTTTGAGTCCCGGGAATTCAAAAAGCTTGTCGCCAGTAGCAATTATTTTCTTTGCTGTTTCATTAAAATATTTCTCATGCTTTAAGTACACATCAGTAAGCTTAATCGCAAGCGGTGAATCAAGGAAAATTGGCATCTTCGGAATACGTTCCCCTTCAACAAGCGTATCCATTTCATACAGTAACTCTTGAGTACGCTCAAGTGAGAACGTCGGAATAATCAGCGTCCCTTTTCGTTTATAATTATCCTGAATCACGTGTGCAAGCTTTTGCTTTCGTTCGTCACGGTCTTCGTGATTGCGATCACCGTAGACTGACTCCATGATTAAATAGTCAGCATCAGTAATAATCTCGGTATCGGGGATAAGTGGTGATGGAGAGTTGCCAAGGTCACCAGTGAAAATTATTTTCTTACCGTTATATATAATCTCAAGCATGCCAGAGCCTAAGATATGGCCGGCATCTTTGTATGAGAATTGAAATCCGTGATCAACATTGAGGACTTGATGGTACTCAAGTGTCTCCCAGAGGCTCATAGCCTTTTTTGCATTCTCTTCAGTGAAAATTTTATCGAGCCCGTGCTCAACATCACGCGACAGGAGATGATCAGTATCGGCAAGCATAACTTCGGTAATATCTCTCGTTGGAATCGTTGAGAATATGCGACCCTTGAAACCTTCTGCTATGAGCTTCGGAATCCGACCAATATGATCAATATGCCCATGAGTAATAAAAAGAATGTCTATTTCTGATGCATTATAAGGAAATGGTTGCCAGTTCAAGTCGTCAGCTAGCTTTTCTCCTTGGACGAGCCCACAATCTATTAAAAATTTCTTACCATTGCCTTCGAGTAAGAAATTTGAACCCGTAACCGTCCCTGCGCCAGAGCAAAATGTAACTGTCAGCTGTGTGT
>JAYVQT010000017.1:0-8248 GCA_043776915.1 Minisyncoccota bacterium
CGCCGATTTCTATTTCGTATTCTTTACTGTGCATATATATGTAAGCTAGTCTCCAGACCCTAGTTTTGAATATCCACGTGTGTGTGGGCTTCAACGCTATCCGTCTGAAGAATAACAATTATTGTCTATTAATACAGAAAGCATAGCAGAAAGATAAACTTTTATAAAGAGGAAGTTTGTATGAATTAGTATATTAAATATTTTCGTGGATTTGCGGAAAGGTCGAGGAAGTCATCAGCCTGTTCTTTAAGTTTCATGGAAGAACTTTTTCCAAACGATACGACTTCGACTTGGACGCCGGACGTGCTCTGTAAATATTCAACAAGTGGAACGAAGTCGCCGTCACCAGCTACAAGTACAACAGCATCAAGCTTGGGTGCCATCTTCACTGCGTCAACCGTAATACCGACATCCCAATCACCTTTCTTGGCACCACCAGCAAATATTTGTAATTCTTTTGTTTTTGTTTCAATGCCAAGTTTTGTCAGTGCGTCGAAAAAGTTTTTCTCTTCACCACCTTCACTCGTGATCACGTACGCTATTGCACGCACAAGTTTTCTACCTGCTACTGCGTCTTTCAAAACCTGACCGAAGTTTACTTTTCGTTTGTAGAGATTTTTTGCGCTGTGATACAAGTTTGATGTATCAATAAATACTCCAACTCTCTGCTCTTTATGTTTTATGATGCTCATATGTTGTATTGTAACAAAACAAAATGTCCTGACCAAGGTCAAGACATGTCGCTGTTAGACTTTTAATTTTTTAGTTTCACTTGCAAATCGAGTCTTATCTGTCTTCTCTAAGTGCTTCAAGTGTTTTCGACGATCAGCTACCATTTTGATCAAGCCACGTCGTGAGTGGTTATCTTTTTTGTGTTCCTTTAAGTGAACAGCAAGTTCATCGATACTTTTACTGAGTATGGCAATCTGCACTTCTGGTGATCCTGTGTCGGTACCGTGAAGCTGGTTCTTTTTGATAATATTTTGCTTTTTCTTTGTTGTTAACATGTCGTTACATACTAGCACATATTAGAATAAATTGCAAGAGCTTCGAAGTGTAAGATGAAGTGTGGTAAAATCATTGTACGACCCTCCATAGGTGGGCAAGCTATGGTAACCACACTTGAACAATTAAAAAGAGAGTTTCTCGAGCACGTCGAGATTGAAAAAGGTAATAGTATAAAGACAGTTAATAACTATGATCATTATCTGTCTCGGTTTTTTACTTTTGCACACATCAGTGAACCAAAGGAAATCACTGATGATAAGATTCGTGAATTTCGTTTGTATCTGAATCGTCAACCGGGTGTAAAAATTCGTGGCCAGCACGCATCAACTCTTAAGAAAAATACTCAGAATTATTATTTGATTGCACTCCGGTCGTTCCTTAAGTACATGATGAAGCGTGAAGTGACTTCTCTCTCACCTGATCGCATTGAGCTCGCCAAGATTACAGAGCGGTCACTCGACCTTATATCATCAGATGAGTTACAGAGACTCTTGAGTGCACCTGATATAAGTACTTCAAAAGGATTGCGTGATAAAGCTGTACTTGAGTTATTCTTCTCGACAGGGCTTCGTCTTGCTGAGCTCTGCTCTCTTGATCGAGATCTTGATTTATCCAAAGATGAATTTTCAATTCGTGGGAAGGGCGAAAAAGTTCGTGTGGTATTTCTGTCTGATGAGGCAAAGAATGCTCTACGAAATTATTTAAAATATCGCAAAGATTTAGATGAGCCACTCTTTGTACAACAGTCGCACAATGGAGTGAAAACTAATAGATTAACCCCTCGCTCTATTGAACGCATCGTCACATTTTATGCTATAAAAGCGGGAATCTCAAAGAAAGTGACTCCGCACGTCATTCGTCACTCATTTGCCACTGATTTACTTTCTAATGGTGCTGATATTCGCTCGGTGCAAATGATGCTCGGACATTCTAACATTGCCACGACTCAGATCTATACACACATCACAGACAAGCAACTGCGTGATGTTCACAAGAAGTTTCACAGTAAAGGCAACTAATATATAATACATATATGAAACTCATTTCTTGGAATACAAATGGTTTGCGTGCAACCATAAAGCAAGCCAACTTTGATCCCCTATTTAATAAATACAAGATGGATATTTTATGTTTGCAGGAAACAAAGTGTGAAGCAGATCAACTACCTATGGAAGTCAGAAATGTGTTTGGATACACTTCGTACTTTTCTCATTCAAAGGGCAGAAAAGGTTATAGCGGTGTCGCTCTCTACACCAAGGTAAAGCCAGTTAAAGTAGAGTACGGTATGGGCATACCAGAGTTCGATGATGAAGGGAGACTTCTTGTGTTGTATTTTGATGACAAAGTATTTCCGTATAAAAAGAAAACAATTTTGATCAATGGCTACTTCCCTAACGGAGGCTCGGGCCCCGATCGTCTCGAATATAAACTACGCTTTTATGATGCCTTTTTAGAATTTATACAAAAAAAGAAAAAAGCCGGCTACGTAGTTATTTTCACTGGTGATGTAAATACTGCACACGAAGCAGTCGACCTTGCTCGTCCAAAGGCGAATGAAAAGAATACAGGCTTCCTGCCTATTGAGCGTGCGTGGATTGATGAAGTTGTGGCTAGTGGATATCTTGATAGCTTCAGAACTTTGTACCCACATAAAAAAGATATGTATTCATACTGGGATCAGAAGACTGCATCGCGTGATCGCAATGTCGGCTGGCGTATTGATTATTTCTTTGTATCTTCATCGATAATAAAAAATATTAAAGATTCGAAAATGCTTACCGACTACCTCGGCTCTGACCACTGCCCTATTGTGCTTGAAATAAAATAAAAAGACCGTACACACGGTTTTTTTATTTTCTATTATTTTATTAATTTGTAGGTGGTTGATCCATTCCTGCCCACAGATTCATCGTGCCGATGTTTTCTGTGCCTGATTGTTTTAGGTAGAGGAAGAGTTGCATTTTATATGCGGCGGCGATTTCGAGGAAGCCGAGTAAGTGCATTGCTTTACTCTGTGTCCTACCCCACATTGCAAATTCTTCTTTTAATTCATCTTCGGTTAGTGGAGAGAGGAATTCAAGTACTCTCGCCTCTTCTTCGTCCAGCATACTCTTGAAGTTCTCAAGTGTTGGTATCGGTGTACCCATATATTTTTTATACGCACTCCCATCCCCTGTTGTCACTGATTCAGTTCCTGCAGCAAATATGTATGTCAGATAATGCATCAACTCAGCGGTAGTGCGCTGGGTCTCGGTTGGTTTGTGTGACAGCTGCTCCTCTGTCACCTTGTCAGCGAGGTGCTTTATAATTCGAAATTCATTTGTCAGTGCTTGGATATATTGTTCTTTTGAAATCATACACGTATCTGTTAACTTATATTATTTTTTAATTATAGCATATTCCTAATTGACTATTTTAATTTAAAAAAGTACTCTTTATATAAATTAAAATATTATGAGCATACTTACTCTCACAGAAGCGTTACACTTCTCTATAGGTTTTATATGTTGGATTTTATTTTTAGCTTTTATTTTTAGTTTTAAAAACATAAAAGAACAAATTAAGAAATGGAAAAATTAATTCTTGGACTTGTATGTAGTATTAGTTTTCTTATAATAGTAATATACATCTATAGATGTCCAACGCACAGCAAAAGAAGCAAACATTAAACCAATGAATGCTTCTTTTTATTTCTTTATACCATGCTTCGCGTGGACTTTAGCGACTTCTTCTTCTTCTAATTCTTCCTTCAAATCTTTAGCTTTTTCGCCGAGGACCTGTAACTCTTTTTCAGGTAAGGTGTCGAGTATGAGTGTGCGAGATTTTAAATATTCAATAGTATTCTTCTTTGGGTCTTCAAGCACTTCTTCGAGAAGTGCGTGTAGTATCCAGCCCATTCGGCGCGACGGCTTCATCCCAAGATCATTAATCATCACTTCCCCGTCGATTGCGAGCTGCCCGACAGATATTGGGTCTCGAAGAACTTCCTCAATCATCGCATGGTATTTGCGGAGGCGGTACGGTGCCTCGACTTTTTTCATGCCGACGCGGTCGCATTCGCGAATTTCCATGAGTTCCCAGATATGATCCTTTCCTATCTTTTGTACTACTCGTCGGACAGCAGAAAGCGTAATCAGCTCTGTATCAGAGAAAAACATATGATTGCGGACAAATGCGACGACGAGATCTGTTTCTTTACGTGAGTATTTAAGTTGCTCCATAATAACCTTAGTCATACGTGCACCGATAACTTCATGCCCATAGAATGTATATGCTTTTTTCTCGCCTTTTCGACGACTGCGTGGCTTGCCGATATCATGAAAGAGCGCAGCGAGGCGTATTTCAATTGAAAATCCTTTGTCTGCAGCGTGCTGTAATGCCCCGATACAATGCTCGAAGACATCGTAGATGTGTGCCCCACCTTGCTCGCAACCGATACCCTCTTGTAGCTCGGGAATGATATGTTTTAGTAATCCGAGTTTGGCAAGCATACCGATACCCATACTTGGATTAGCTGATTCTATAATTTTAGTGAATTCATCACGAATTCTTTCTGGGGATATCTTTTTAAGAAGATCAGAGTTTTCCATAATTGCTTGCATGGTGTCGTAGTCTATAGCAAAGTTCATCTGTGTAGAGAATCGTATGGCACGAAGCATACGAAGTGCATCTTCGTTGAATCTTTCACCTGCATCCCCTACTGCACGGACTACTTTGTCCTTTATATCTTTTTGTCCTTTATAAAGGTCAATAATTTGTCCTTTATTTGGATTATACGCTATAGCGTTGATCGTAAAATCACGTCTTTTTAGATCGTCTTCAATGTTTTTGCTGAATAACACCTGGTCTGGGTGACGAAAATCGCTATATTTTGCTTCGATACGGTACGGTGTAACCTCTATTATATTGTACTTCGATTCAACAGAATCGTGCCGCGCACCGTCAATTATAACGCTAACTGTTTCATGATTAACACCTAAATCACCTGTTTCACCTGAAACAGTCACATTCTCCTCTGTAAAACTACGGATAGGTAGGCACACTCCTACTGTTCCGAAAGTATTTTCATACACAGTTTTCTCAAATAGTGAGATTACCTCCTCTGGAGTTGCATTTGTTGTAATATCCCAGTCTTTTGGAGTTCGATTCATTAATAGATCACGGACGCAACCACCAACAAGAAAAACCTCGAATCCTGCCTTTTCGATAGTTCTTGTTACATGTGTAACATATTTTGGTATCTTAGAACTATCTATGGTATTTATTTTCATATTAGACAATTTTGTGCACCCGGCAAGAATCGAACTTGCAATAATAGTTCCGAAGACTATCGTGATATCCGTTTCACCACGGGTGCATTATTTTATTTATTCAACGACGGCTCTATTGTATACTATATAGAAATATTAGTAAATAAGCTTTTAAAATAAGGATATATTTATCAATTGCAATTTTACTCAAAAACTAATATAATCTATGAGTTATTTAGTTAAATAAAAGGTATTTTTGGCATTGATTTAGTGGTTTACCACTGACTGGCTCTCTAAAATAGGTAATTAGTTTATATAGGCAAATGCGGGATTGGTTTAGTGGTAGAACACGTCCTTGCCAAGGATGAGACAGGAGTTCGATTCTCCTATCCCGCACAACGAAGGTCCACCAGTCTAAATACCATTAGAAAACCTAAATATATACCATTTGAGTAGGCTCTGCCCCTTATCCGTCTTTTATACACATAAAAAATCCTTTAAAATTAATCTTTTGTGGATAACTCTGTGTGTATTGTTTATAAAAGACAGATTTTATGACTATTTTTTAAAGACAATACTAACTGTGAACACTCTTAAAGTGTTTTTAAATATAGCTTTATTTAGATATTCAAGGTTTTATATTATTTTATTATGTCTATTATAGAATTTAGTTTCACGTGAAACACATAGTAGTATTTTATTGAATGATACACATTACGATTCCATTGAATCAGTTACACATGTAACAAGATTAATTTAAAATGAAAAAATTTACTTCCGATTCACAAAAAATAGGTCAACTTGGCGAAGATGTTGCTTGTAAGTTTCTCATGAAACATAAATTTACTCTATTAGAGAGAAATTATACAAAAAAATGGGGTGAAATCGATATAATTACCCAAAAAGAAGGGAAGTTATACTTTGTAGAGGTCAAATCTGTTTCATGTGTAACGTTGCCAGACTTTAAAGATGAAAACCCTTTTATGAAAAGGCCAGAGGAGAATATGCATCCCTGGAAGCTCAAGCGCCTCTCACGGACAATCCAAACCTATTTGATTCATAAGCGGATAGGGAACACACCCTGGCAGTTTGACCTGTTGCTGGTATATCTCGATATTAAGAATAGAAATGCGCGTGTCAAAACAATAGAGAACATAATTTTATAGAATAATATTGTGTGCGGGATAAGAGAATCGAACTCTTGCCTACAGTTTGGAAAACTGTAGTTCTACCACTAAACTAATCCCGCCAACTCGCGTAAACGCGAGATTGTCGGGGTGCCGGGATTCGAACCCGGAGTCGCCTGTTCCCAAAACAGGAATGTTAGCCGTTACACCACACCCCGATATAACTTTCATATAGTAGCATACTTTTTGTTAAAAACAATTGAAATAAAAGGTTTCTATGATAGTATAAAAATATGCAATTCGTATTTATTTTCTTTACATTTATCTCGACATTCCTCGGAGGACTCTTTGGACTTAAGTTCAGGAATAAAATGCACCTAGTGCTTGGCCTAACAGCTGGAATTATTCTCGGTGTTATTGCATTCGATATCTTTCCCGAGATTATAGCCATGACCAGTAAGCTCGGTGTTGATCCGACATATCCGATGTTTTTCCTTGTTGTGGGTTTTCTTATCTTCCACATAGCTGAGAAATTCTTACTTGTGCACCACACACACGAAGATAAGTATGGTCCACATACACACCCGACTGTAGGCAAGTTCCAGGCTCTTGCTCTCGCAGCACACTCATTTCTTGATGGAGTCGGTATCGGACTTGGGTTTCAGATATCGGGTGCTACAGGGATATTTGTAGCGCTTGCAGTTATCTCTCACGACTTTGCTGATGGGTTAAACACAGTATCATTAATGTTGCGACACAAAAATACCGATCGACGAGCCATGCAATTCCTTTTTATTGATGCGATTGCGCCAGTCCTCGGAGGCCTGTCGACGCTCTTTTTTACACTCTCTGAGAAAACTCTACTTATGTATTTAGGATTCTTCGCTGGATTCTTGCTCTATATAGGTGTATCAGATATTTTACCGGAAGCGCATAGTAAAAACTCATCATTGAAAACTGTCGGCATGACAGTACTCGGCGTTGTTATTATATTTTTGATTACGAGAGCACTATAAAAGCAAAAGAAGTCTTGGTATCCAAGACTTCTAATAGTTTTCACGCCTCAGTATTTGGTTTTTTAGGAATAATTTTATAGAAAGCAACAAGCAATTAAAAATATTTTAACTTCCTCAAACTCTACCATATCTCATAAATTTTGTTAAGTAGTATTAAAAAATCACTCATAGATAGAATAGAGTGATTTTTTAATGTATATTTTTATACAACTTAAGATGTTATTTAACTGCGTCCTTGAGAGCTTTTGCTGCTCGGAACTTTGGAACTTTTGTAGCAAGCACTTTGACTTGCTCACCAGTCTTCGGGTTGCGAGCCATACGAGCTGCACGCTGCTTGACTGAAAAGATTCCAATTCCTGCAATCGATACTTCTTCGCCTTTTTTCAAAGTTGCGACGATAGCATCGAACATACCGCTCACAACTTCTTCAGCTTGCACTTTTGTACCACCGATTTTGCCGTGAACCCATTCTACTAATGCTTGTTTATTCATTTATTTTTTTTCTTATACTTTTTTCAAGAAATATAAAAATATTTCTAAATAATATTCGACCGTTTGCAAACGTGTCCCTTTAAATAGGAGTAATATTATTATATACCAACGTTATTTTAATACAAGCTATTTTAATATATTGACTAAACAGTAAAGTGTTTTATAATTTTTCCCAAAGTATATTAAACATATGTTTTTGGAGTTCAATAATACCCTTGTTTTCTCTTACAAGAGTTGTAAGAAGTGGTAATACATCGACAATAATGAGTTTATTGGGTATTAAAACCCATCCAGGATCATTAAACTAAATTAAAACTCCCCGTACGGGGAGTTTTAATTTAGTTTAATGATCCTG
>JAYVQT010000018.1:0-8087 GCA_043776915.1 Minisyncoccota bacterium
AAATACTTTGTATTTTTAACAATTTGAAGCATCAAAGGATTTCCTGTCTCCTCGACAGACCTTAAGAATAAACCAAAAGCCTCTTTAGAAACAAGGAGGGGTTTTGCAATTTCTTTCTTTTTCCACTCAGGACTATGTTCTTCAAATAGAGAAAAAGTGTCGTGGATGATGTCCCCCAGTGGATAGGAATATTCGGTACCAGCAGTTATATGAAATATTTCTTTCGCTGAAAAGTGTCTACAAAATAACGTTACAATCGTGGAAGCGGCATGGTCAACCGCAATAAGATCGACTGGATATTCAGGGGTCCCTGGTATCATTGAGATCAATCCAAGGTACATCAGTCGCATCATTTGATGTGGTGCAATATATTTATCGACTTCACCAGTTTTGCTATTTCCTAATACTGTAGAGAGACGATAAATACCGACTGGTATATCATTCTGCTCATTCAGTAAAAAACTCTCGGCTTCGTATTTTGATTGTTCATAAGAATTCACGAACCCTAAATCATTTTTAGATTCGCTTTCAGAAATATCACCGCTTATTTTCCCAGCCACAAATGCAGTACTGATATACCCGAATCTTATTTTATGCTTAAATAATTTTGAAAAATTCAAGACATTTTTTGTTCCTTCAACATTATATTTTCTTGATTCCTCAATAGGTAAGGAAAAATTGGTTGAGCCAGCACAGTGGATAACATCTGTGACGTTTTGCGAGAGTATACCCTGCCCCTCTTTACCAATACCTAAATCATTTTCAGTGATGTCTCCCTCTATTACAAGTAATCTTGCTTTATATTTTACACAATCATCTGACGATAAAGTTGGTAGTATAAAATTTAGGTAATAATCGGTATATTTTACCTGTCCACCTTTGTGTAAAAAAGCGATAAGCTTATGTTCAGTTTGAAAAAAAATTTGTCGAGCGATTTCTTTGCCAACCATGCCACCTGCTCCAGTAAGAAGAATTGTCTTTGGGATTGACATAGAGTTTAGTGCTCAATAATTAAACTAGACCAGTGAGCACCGAAGCCAAAAGTAAACATGAAGAGCTTGTCACCTTTTTTTAATAAGCCAGATTGTTCCATATCTGTTAAATTAATAATATGATCACAAGAAACCGTGTGCCCAATCCGAGCAATATTTTTTGTCCATATCTTTTCTGAGGGAATTTTCAAAAGCTGTGCCAAAATATTCCAACTTCGAAGGCTCACATTATGGGGAACGAACCATGCTATGTCGTCTACTGATAATCCAGCTTTTTCCAAAGAAGATCGAATCGTTCTCTCTGCCATTGGAAAATACATTGCTAATATCTCGTTCTCGAGCTGTGAAGTATTCCAGTATGAAAGATTTGTTTGTTCGTGGGAAAAAAGAATTTTGTTTTTCTCTCCATTTTTCTCGATGAGGACGGCGCCAGCCGCATCACTCATAATGTTATAGATTATTTCTCGATTATGACCTGTTGGTAAGCGATCAGCACTAAGACATAGTACATATTTTTTCGAGGAACTCAGAAGAAGCTTATCGGCGAGTTGGAATGCTAAAAATAAACCACTACAACCCTTTTCAGACAATGTATAAGCAGGTATATCTTTTAGCCCAAGTTCATACTGTATTTGTGCTGAGGTGTAAGTAAAAAGATCTAGTACAGATTTATTTTTAGCATATTCTTCGTTATAATTTAGGGCTGAATAGAAAATTATGGCTTCGATGTTTTTACTATCGAGCTTCTCTCCTTCGGAAGAAATCACTATTTCTGCACTTTTGACAATCAAATCAATAATTTCTTGGTGGCTTTCAGAGATAAAACATTCGGAAAAACCAAAATTTTGTAGAGTTTCAGGTGATGACTTAAGAGATTTGTTTTTTGCTAATACCTCAAGAGATAGACATTTGCTTGGTAGTCTGTAGGCCAATCTTGATATTCCAGTCGAAAATGATTGATTCATGCAATTTATAGGGGTAGACAACACTAATAGCATAGTTGTCTACCAAGGCGGTTTTTGTGGTCCAAGACCGAATTTCGGTTGTTTGGTTGCTGTGGTACCTGAAATTCGCTATATAAATATTATCGTACAATAAAAACGACTCTAAGACAATAAAATTTGGAGATATGAGACCTATTCCTAAAGCCTTCATTATTGACTCTTTCATTGTCCAGAAAATCGTAAGGATTTCATCGGTAATTTTTGTTTTTATGAGATTTTGTTCCTTTTCCGATAGAACGTATTTAATTGTACTGGTATTGCGGCGCTTTATCTTTTCAATATCAATTGCTACATATTTTGAATTTGAGACAAGTGCAGCACCCCATCCACTTGAATGAGAGATGGAAATCTCCAAATCTTTATTTCCTTCGAAAAAAGGTTTTCCTAATTTTTCATAATTTATTTTTATTTTAGAGACTAGCGATATACTTTTTGTCTTTGTAAAATTCGCCAGTGCCTCTCCCAAAGCGACTCTACCAGCAGCAAAATCTTTTCTAGAAATCTGATCCATTTTTTGATACTTAAACTTTTCTTCCTTAGTAAGGAATTTTTGTAAATGAGTCTCTAAAATATCACCAGTACCTTGTGGGTTGAAAATAATAATGGTTGTTGTTTGTGGGAGTAGCATACTGTATTGTGTTATAATCACTCTGTGAAAATACTTCTATTTTACCTCATATTTGGTGTGTACGCCCTCTTATTTTTTTATTTTTTAAGGAGGAAGTCTACAATACTTAGTCTACAAAATTTGTTCTATATCAACTTAGTCTATTGTTTGGTTTTTTATATAGTAAGCTATGTCTATGATTCAATAAATATTTTTGCCATCGTTGCTGGGCTTATTTTGGTTTTACTACCTCTATTTTACAAAAAACTGTCAATAATATTTAATTTCTCGACACCCTTTTTTGATAATGTTGTTAGAGAAAACGCCAAAAAACTTCTTATTGACTACACAATTGAAAATGAGCATACTTATATTGTTAAAACCAAGGAAGCGGAGATGCGTGTGTGCCTGTACCCTTTGTTTTACAAAACTGCTATACTTTCATATAAGGGTATACTCGCAGGCAAGAAGATCGAGGTTTATAAGAATCTTCTTAAGAAGTCGTTTTATACTATATTACCAACAATTACTATTAATTTAAAAAAATAATATGTCACGAACAACAAAAATTCTTTCAATCAACGTTTCGCCAGAGAAGGTCATGGAATATATTTCAAATGTGAGCAATCACCCCGCTTTCATTCCGCCACTTAAGTCTGTTGAGAATATCAGCGGAGATCCAACACAGCTAGGCACTGTCTGGGATTGGACTTTTGTTATGGCAGGCATTGAATTCAAAGGCAAATCTGAAACTGTCGACTACCAACCAGGGAAAGTCTTTAAATATAAAACAACAGGAGGTATTGCTGCTACTTTTACCTACAGCGTTGAAGCGGAAGGATCGGCTTCTCGTCTAACTATGGATGTTGAATACGAAGTTCCGTCATCGCTCCTTGGCAAGGCTAATCAGGCCGCTGTTGAAAAAGTAAATGCTGACTCAGCCCAGGCTGCAGAGGAAAATATCAAGACGATCCTCGAAGGATAATTAATTACGTCATGCCTGTGATTCTTCTGTCACAGTGGCTCTTATACACTGTTTGTTTTGCATGGAGAATATCCACCAAGCTTAACTACAAAGGAATTGAAAATATTCTTGGTACAAAGAGACCCTTCATACTTGCTTCAAACCACAGATCGAAATCTGATCCTTTTTTACTATCACTTCTTCCTCGTAGTATAGTCCGGAAATTTATACCGATTAGATTTCCCACCACATCTCTTTACTTCGATAAGATTTTATACAGATCACTTATTTCACCTGTAGGGGCATACAGGATGGAACGTTGGTCTACAAGCCTTGAAGAATACATGCGGGAGACTGTGCATATTTTAAATGATAACGGCGTAGTTTTAATTTTTCCCGAAGGAAAAATTGCAAGATTAGAAGAAGATAGAATTGCAAAGCCGGGGTTAGCTTATTTAGCGAAAAAGACGGGTGCACCAATTATTCCACTTAGAATTAAAAAAATCAGTAAAGGAAGTCTATTCAGACGAACAGTAATAGAAATATCTTTTGGTAAAAGTATACTCTTAGCTGATACGGATTTTTCAAAAGATAAGTTAGCGAAAGACTCTCAAAAAGTTCTCGATCTGATATACGATCTTTAAAGGAAACTTAATAATTATACAGTTTCGGGATATGATGATTCTTGCTATTGCCCTCCCACTAAGTTCCAGTATCCTCCATCATTAATTGACAAAAATAACACATTGTGTTTATATGTAATTGAACATGAACACAACACACGAAGAGGCCAGCACCGCGAAATACAAGCTCGCGAGCCAAAACCTCGCAGAAGCAGCCTACGGTATCACCAAAGGCACCAACGGATTCGCCATCAAGGTAAATGTCCGTTCTGAAGAGCTCCGGGAAAAGTTCCCCGCAACCATCAACGGCGTCGAGATTGTCGTGGAAGTGACCGGAAAAGTCAAAGCGCAGTAAACCTCAACCAAATCCAAAACACGTCTCGATCAGGGCCCTACCCCTGATCGAGACTTTTGATTTAATTGGTCAAAGTATGCGGGAAGAAAACTAGTCAATCAGCTTTTTACTGTAGTTTTCACGAATGAATGAAAACATTTTTAAGAACATTTGGCTTATTGATTTATTTTGAATTACGAAATGACTCACCTCTTCAGTAAAATTAGTAATTGCAACTTTTTCACCATAAATAAGTATTTGCCCAGGTAAATCTAAATCTTCGCGAAGGATTCTCTTTACATTCTTATCTCGTTTTTCAGACTTAACATTGGGATCATTGTCTCTTTGAACTATTGCATATCGCACGATTCCAGCTTTTTCTTGCTTCTTTTTATATTCTTGAATTATCTTTTGATATTCAGGATACTTAATTGACGAAGCGATTATGTGTATTGACTTCCCTTCTGCCAAAATATCATCATAAATTTTCCTAAAACCTTCTACACATTCGTAAAAACTGATCGAGGGACGATTAAGTCCCTTGTTGTAATTAGAAATAATGCTTGGCAAAATAGATTCAAAGGAATACTTGGAATGTTCAAGTTTCTGTACACGATTTGTTATATATGAATTTAACATCTCAGGGTGCACAGCTTCGAACCTAACAATCTTAGCTCCATTTTTTTTAACAACTAAATCTTTGTTAACGAGTAATTCCAGTACTTGATATGTCCTTACACGGGGAACTTTTGAAAGTAGTGAGATTCTTTTCGCTGAGAGTTGTCCATACTCTACCAAAGTAGAATACACGACACCTTCGTTATACGAAAGACCAAAACTACTCAATATCTCTTGTAGATCTGTTTTCATTTGTAAATCTATATTTACATAATTAGCTATATAAGTCAATACCTTATAGGTTTTGTACGGCCTATACCTAAAGTTTACATGTCAGCCTTCAAAAACCTATTCCCTTCTAATCCCCTCACAGTACAGTAAGTACAGGAGGGCAATGACGTTCTCCAAAATACAGAAAGAAAACCATGACAAAATCACAAAAAAAGTTCTTTGACACACTGCAACTACTAAGAGGGCTTGGTATGCGCGAATCTGAACTCGACGAAATCACTTTCGCATATGATATTGCCAGATACGCACACTTAAACCAAAAACGAGATGGTGGGCAGGAATACATCGATCATCCGGTTGAAGGATGCTTCATGATGGCAAATGAATTCAAAGTCCGAAGTGTGCCACTTTATGTCGCATTTCTACTTCACGACGCTGGAGAAGACACCAAAATTTTTGGGGACCGGGAAACTCTGCCTCACTGGAAATTCATTCGAATTTGCACAGAGAGAGTAACTCGATTGTTTGGACCAAGAGTCGCGGAATTAGTTGTCAACCTAACAAAGCCCGGAAAAATCGATGGTGGATATGACACTAAGGATCAAATGATGGAAATCTATCTAAAGCGACTTCGGTCTGATTATGAAGCAATACTTCTCAAAATGGTGGACAGGCTTCACAACTTAAGAAGCCTAGTCCCCGGTAACCTAGAGAAAATTGCACGTCAGATTGAAGAGACAAGACATAAACTTGTGCCAGTGTTTGACGCAGGGATCAAGAAAGCCACAGCCGCACACGACACAAACAATGCCATAGCCATGAATACACTACTAGGAGCAATTCAAGTCCAACTCCTGAAGCTAACCCAACAAAAGAAAGGTAAAAAATGAACAATGAAAACACACCAAGCTGCTGTATAGACTGTCCTTACCACCAAGTTCTACCCGACCCAGATCCACACGACTGGTTCTGTGATGATGATATAAAAGTTAAGTGCACACTTTCAGCCGCAAGAGGAAGTGGCTACCACGCGAAAGAACCATTCATCACTGTCGCATGCAGACCATACCGCATTTACAAAGAGTGCCCAGTCCCCGACTGGTGCCCTTTGCGGAAAAAAGACTAACCATGTCGCCGACCTATCAGAAATTCAAATACTGATAGGCGGTTTTTTTATTAAAATCAACAAAAATCGCCATTTTTAAACCCTACTGAAAACCTAAATTATAGATTATACTTACGGTCATGTTTAAAACAGTAGAAGGGTACTCAAAATCAAACAGACCTGAGGCGAAATTTGAAACTGTTAGAGTTCGCGACATCGGGGATATGGATAAGTTTGATACTAAATTTACTGCAAAAATGTCTGAATACAAGACGAAACAATCCCCTGCAGTGCTGATAGAAATGGCGAAAATGATTTCAGCAAAAATTATTGCAAAGCGAGATGAGGGGGTTCATAAAGGAAAAGGGGCTTCGCAGGGTGATGCATATTTTCAAGGATTTTTGGAAAGAATGCTTTTACGTGGCACACTCAGCGCAGGAGTCTTGTCAGATCCAAACTTTATTAACGAACTTCAAAAAACCGTTCACGAACTACCGTTTCACGTTGAAGGTGCGCGTGCAACAGTTGCGTACATTCTCGAATTAAAGAGAGATCCGAAGTGTGTATTCATTGGACAAAATGTAGACCTGGACACAATGCATGCAACAGACTTGGTAGTAGGTTATGAAGGGGACGGAGACGAAGCAATCGCTGGGGAAGAATATTTAGGCCTCGTCCAGTTTGTTCAGATAAAAAAAGGAAGAACAACACCAGAAGACAGAGTAAAAATCCAAACACAACATAGAAATTATGTTGCTGGAATGGAACAGTATATGGATCAAGAAGCGAAAACAGACCTCAAATCAATTGTTGAGTCAGCCGTAGCAGATGAAGAATTTAGAAACTCCTATATCGAAATAGCTCGCGAGTTGGTTTCAACAATCTCCGAACAAGTAATATCAAACTACGATGATCTGGCGGAAACGGCTGAAATACTGGGTAGAAATCCTGTAGACGCGAGAAATTTAATTTTGGCACTTAATGAAGGGTTAGTGACCTTATTACTAAGCGGAGACATGGCTAAAGTAAAAAAAGTTATGAATTTAAGAGAAGCTGTTGGCACCATCAGACTACCCCTTGCTGACTACGCTAGCTACAACAAATTAAAAGCACCCGACACTGTATCTATTGTAGGAGCTGGCCAATACCAGTCAGTAATTGTTGAGAGAGTAAGCACCATATCAAACACGGTTACTTGCATAGACTTAGTTAATGAACTATAAATTATATTATGAACGAAAAAAATTTTAATGAAAACCCTCCAATAGTCCTCAACGTAGAGGGGCATGGAACTACGGATGCAATGATAAGTCTACTTGGTAAAATCCCTCCGGAAGTAACAGCTCAAATTATGGCAGCTACTGACAATCCAGATGAAAGAATGGCTCTTTTATCGGCAGAAATTGCAAAACTTTCAGAGCAACCTAAAGGTGAAGCGGAAGCTACAGAATAATGCCCTAAAATAAAAACCACCCCATATGGGGTGGTTTTTATTTTATCAATCCCAACTTAGTGACCCGTCGTAAATGATCCTGTGTAAGAAACAGATATGTTACCTGAAGCATCTGCACTTTGTACTGCATAGAAGTATGTAGTACTTGAAGCCAAG
>JAYVQT010000019.1:0-7996 GCA_043776915.1 Minisyncoccota bacterium
GAGGGCCTTTTCAAAATCAGACACTTCAAATTGTGCATACTCATCTGGCATGTGCCACTTGACCCACACATTATGCGGGCATTCCCTGTAGAGGATGAAGTCTGATTTGGTGAGGGGGTTCATTTAATGTAAAAGCTCGTTGATTTCTACCGCGTCACCCTCGTCGAGGCCTTCATCGACAAGCTCCTGCACCTCTTCAGCGGTATCCTTGTCGAGAGCGTGGTTGTCCATAAGGTCTTTGACTTCCCCTGTCACCACCTCACCAGATTCTGGGTCGAGGAATTCATTTTCATCTATCTGTAGTGGGTCTGTCATGATGGAAGTAAGTTTAGCAGGTTTTTGTGGTTTTGGAATTATGAAGTACGGTACAAAAAGATTATGGACAGTCCATAATCTTTTTGTATAAAATCATCTGTCGAATTATCTTTTATATAACCTAACAATTTCATCAAAGTTTTTAGCTTTGTTATTTTCCCACTCCTCTTGTTTTATATACAGAGCTTTATACACCATCTTTGTCTGCCTATCGTTCACATCTGCACACCACTTTTCTAACCTCTCAAACTTTAGCTTGTCGTCTTCTTCCTCTCTTCCTTTCGTTTCAATAATAAATATATTCTTGTCATCAGTTTTCACAAAGAAATCAGGGTAATAATTGGCAATAAAACCCTCAGCATTTTTGTATTCAATTCGTAGAGCATTCGCTTCTTTGTTCTGGAAGTTTTTTGCAAACGAGACGACATCATCACACTTTTCCAAGAACGCACAGAACTCTAGCTCAAAACCGCTATCTCCAACAATTTTATTGAATACAGATTTTTGCGGGACCAAGAAAGATTTGTCATTGACCACAAATGGGCGTGCCTCACTGATTTTTATATAGTTCTTAATCTCGGTGTCACCCTTGTCCTCAACCGTCAGCTCATTGATACCCTTCTTAAAAACATCCTTAATCAATTTTATGTACTCGATCTCAGACAAGTTTCGCAACAAGTTTAAATCTGAAAGATGAACGGTATCCTCAAACATCTGATTTTCAACAAAATCTTTTACTTTGCCAAAGAGAATATCGTAGCAACCAAAAAGCCGTAGCTCTCTCATTACTGCCTGTGCGAAGAAGCCAATAACACTCTGGTAGTTCGGCTCAATGTCACCAGTGAGTATAGTCGTATGATGTACTTTTTCGTCTACTACATCCTTAAATATAATCTCTCTTTTTTCCTGTTCAGAGAAAGTCTTTACTGGTACTTTTTTATTACCAAAACTAGAAACGTTCAATTCAGTAAGGTTTTTATATTCCCGTTGTATTCTTGGAGACATTACAGGAATTTCTATATCAAGCTTTTCTATATCTTTCTTCGGGTTGTCTATATCAACTTCTATAACCATTGGGGTAATTGGCTTTGACCCTCCACCCATAAGTCGTTTTTCAAGTAAGACCCCTTCACCCTTGATTGACTCGACGAAATCCATAAATGCGGGCGTACCTATAACGCTCACGTATTCATCAATATCGTCTCTACCGAAATACATTCGCCTTAGACCTCTACCAAGCGTCTGCTCGGGCAATATCTTGGAATCTGAAGCATAGGGTCGCAATCCGACTATTGTTGTTACATTTTTTACATCCCAACCCTCTTTCAACATCATCACCGAGATAATTACTTTGTATGGACTATCTAGGCTATCGATTTCATTTGATTGTTTGCGAAGTTTATCTAACTCATCTTTATTCTTACTTGAAACAGTCTCCGAAATCTCACCGCTTTTATTTGTGTGGATAGTTAGTACTGCACCCTTTAAATCGGCGAAGCTCGTCTCAATATACTCAGCGACTTCGTCGCAGTTCTTAGTGTCATCAGTCATTATGAACAAGATTGATTTCTTGCCAGTAGGTTCAAGTTCTTTATATGTTTTGCGCCATTCCTCAATACCAAGATTGATAAAATCTCTATACTTTTCACTAAACAAAGCACTCTGCTTTTCTTTTAGTTTGCCTCTACTTGCCTCATCAGGGACTACAGGATTTTTTACTATCCTTTGATGTATCGCTTCAACAAGTGGATAATCTGAAACAGTTTGCACAAAAATAGACCCATCATTTTTCTTTGGCGTAGCAGTAACATCCAATTGCAAGGATAGACGTCCTCCTTTTTGTTTCAACTTATTGTCTATATCGCGGATAGATTTGAGCCACGCATTTTCTTCGTGGATATGGTGAGCTTCATCATTGATAACAACAAGCTCATCTATCTCTCTGATTATCATCCCCAGATCAACAGTTGAATCATTAGTCTTAGCTACTGGCTTATCACCAAGAAAATACTCTGCGGTGTCTTTGTCTTCTATACTCGGTTCGTTTACATCACTTTCAAAAACTCTATGGATGTTTGTTAGAAAAATATTGCCTGTATCAGAAATAGATCGTAGGTCGTCTTGTAGATGTAAAGTTACTTGAAAATCGTCTTGCCAGTTTTGGCCTTGATAACCGTTATCAGGTAACACTGGGTCCGCAAAAAATATCTTGTTACCTTCAAAATCATTTTTAATTCTTTCAAATACAATCACGTTCGGCGTAATCAAAAGAAAGTTTTTAGCCAAGCCCGAATCTTTTTCGTATAATCTATGAAAGTACGCCCAAGCCACAATTAGGCTCATTACCTTGGTCTTTCCAGCTCCTGTAGCCATTTTAACTACGAATCGAAGCCAGTCCTCAGTAAACATTTGAGGGCTTAATACGCCTGTCGAGTTGTATCTTATGAGGTCATATTTATCTTTAACTTGCGCTACTTCGTAGAGCCATATTACGGTCTCTAGCGCCTCTCTTTGAGCAAAATAATATCGGAAATTGTAGGACGATCCATCATTATAATAAAGGATATGTTCTTCTTTGAACCACCAGTTTAAAAGTGCTTTTGATGTTTTACTTGCTCCATTGTACTTATTATCTCTCCACTCTTTCACTTCTTTTCTGAGGGTGGCGACGAGGGGCGGTATGAGCTTGTCAAACCCCTTTTCTCTCAAATCTTCGTCAGCAGGAAACCACCGAATGTTCGGGTCTAAGATTGCGTATGGGTCTTTGGGAAAATCTTTATGTAATGCCATATTATTTATTTTTAACTTGCTTACAGCTTTCTTCTATTATATCTGCCATATTTTCTTCGTCAGTTTGTTTATATTTGGATTGATCAGGAGAAAACAAATCGGAAATCTTTGTATAAGTAAGAATTGAAGCAACAGCAAATAGAGTGTACTTCACCATACTACCAGAGATAAAACTTATGCTTGAAAAAGTTGAAGTAAAGAAAATTGCCCAATAAAATAGAACTTCCATAACTGCTTGAAGTTTTGGTTTTTTCGTTTTGTGAATAACTGCATCCTTAAAATGTTTCAGATAAATAATCAGGTCTGATTTGTTGATAGCAAAAAGAGGGTTTGTCTTGTGAACAGCCAAAGGGGTGGAGCTACTAAGGTTAAATGTTACTTCATTAGCAGTGGATGTGTGTTTTTTGTTATTACCCATTATCATAAATTATTTAGTTTCTGAATCATCCTTAGTTGGCAAAAAACCTAAAACACCTAGAGCAAACTCTCTTGTAAATCCACAATTAGAACAAATAACTGGTATCGTTGGGATATTTTGTCCTCCCATTGTCCTAGAAGATAAATCCCCCTGTAAGTCGTGTGCAAAAAATCCATCTCCCAAAATCATATTTTTATTCTCGCAAATAGGGCAAGTTAGATTTTTTGCCTTTTCTTTAATTTTAGCGATTATCTCTTCTTTTTTATTTTGAAAATTCGTATCCATAATTTTATATTTTTACTTCAATTACTTTTGTGGTATCATTCCCGAAAATATCAACGACCTTTACTGCTACTTTGTATTTTCCTTTTGGTAATTCTTTCGGAGCAGAAACAAGCTCAAGGTTGCGCTTCTTCTTGGTCCGAAACTCTTGCCATTCGTTATCAAAAATATAATCACCTGTCCACACTTCTTTTTCTTCACCTTTTTCAATAACTTTTATTATCTCTTTTCTACTTGCGAAGTCGTAGTCCACTGCCCAATAATCAATCCAATCACTCCACTTCTTAGTAAGAACTTCACTGGTAATGATTTCAGTTTTCTTGTCTTTTGAAATCTTAATAACCTGCCCGTTTTCAACCACTACCTTAGTGCCTCCGGCTCGTAATTCCTGCTCAATTTCTCCAGTATTATCTTGATTATAAAAAACTGAAAAATCACTGAGTTCTATTGATAAATCTTTTGAGTTTCCTTTACCCGACACAATTGGTTTGCACTCAATAAAAGCGACATCGTAGAACTTTACCTGCCCCCTCTCTACCGCTCGCTTATCAAACACCTCTCTCGGAATAACTTTGAACTCAATATCTATGCCTAAATCTTTCGATTTTGAGAAATCCAAGCCCATTTCATAATCAAAACCAAGCACGTCAACTTTGGTAATTTTGTGGATGACACACTCTTCGAGAATAAAGTCTATGAACTTTGATGATATTGGTAGATTGATAGGACCGATCGCTACAAGCCTGTCACGTTTCTTGCCAACAAAATTATCAAAACCCCCAACTACTTCGGCTTTATATGCAGAAAGAATAAGCGAGACAAACTCCTTCTCTTTTTGAGCGATTTGCTTTGCTTTTTCTTCTGCTCGCAGATCATCGTTTGTAGAGATAAAGTTTTCTCGTTCGTATCTGCCTACATTCAAAATCTCAAAAGCTCTAAAGTTTTTGCCTGCTTTTTTTAGTTGTCTCTGAACACCTATAATTCTTTTTCTTGCTGTATGGACACTGAACTTACCCAAATCGGAAGCTATCCATTTTCTATTCAATTTTTCAGCAACAGAAGCTGTCGTTCCAGACCCTATAAAAAAATCAGCAACAACATCATTTTCATTTGTAGAAGTTTGAATAATCCTTTCTAGAAGAGTTTCAGGCTTTTGTGTTGGGTATGCTAAGTACTCTTCAGAAGTGGATGCTTGCTGGAATGATTTTATATCTCTCCAAACATCTGAAATGGGCACTCCTTTTGACTCATCAAGATATTGTCTTACACCACTTCCTCTATCATCTCTATATTTTCTACCATTCTCATCAACCTTCTTAAATCTCTCCACATAGTCATCACTATAAGGTTCAAATTGTTTATTAAAAATCTTACTGTTGTTATTCTTGGCATAGAACAAAATTGTATCGTGGCTTCTTATGTAATTTTCAGCTATGGTTTTATAACCAGATTTGGTATCAAATGACCATATAATTTCTCGTTGAAAGTTATCTTTGCCAAAAACTTCATCAAGGGCCAACTTAAAGTAGCTACTTACTCGCCAGTCACAATGTACATATATACTCCCATCATCTGCAAGCAAGTCATACATCAATTTTAAACGCTCATACATCATTGCGATGAAACTATCAGCCCCCTTCCCCCAAGTATCACGAAAAGCCACTTCTTCTATAACCGATGGTTTTTTCGTAAAGCTTTCTTCTTCATCACCCTCACCGATTTTAATATCCATAGAAAAGTCAGCTCCAACATCAAATGGTGGGTCTATATAAATCAATTTTAATCCTCCTTGAGCTTCTATTTCTTTCCGAAGCGGACCATTCTTGAGCGAAGATAAAATGAGCTTGTTATCACCCCAAATAAGTTTATTGGTCCAGCCGTGTATTTGTTTTCCCGATGTATCAAAAAGTGTTCCTCCATCACCAAACTCCTTACCCTCTCTAGGTTCATCTATCTGCTCAATTATTTGAAAAGGTAAGACAACATTCGTAACCTCGTTTGTTTTTCCATTCCATAAGAGTTCAACTTCCCTGTCATCCTTGAACAACAAAAAGCGATACTTGTCTGGAAGTGGTTTACCAGCTTCCAAGTATTTTATAGCATCTCTTTTTTCGTTCTCTGAAAGATTAAAGGCCATTTGTCTGTGCCTAAAACATTACCACATAAATAGTAGTACTCATAGCCCTTCGTTTTTTCAAACCTACACCTTAGAACGAATGCTCAGACAAGTCTAAAGATAATTTCTTTAGTAGCACCGACCAACCAAATTTCTTTAAATCCTGCGCTTTGCAGAAGTTGTATGAGTTTTGATTGTATTTCTTTACCTATTGAATCCACAACTCCAGGTGTAGCATCAATTAACAGAATTATTTTACTCTTCTCATTTGGATCAAAGTTTATCTTTCTATTAATAGCATTCGTAACAAGACCTTCTATATCACCTAAAACAGTATCTATCTTGCGACTAGAATTTAACTTTTTCCAAAAATCTCTATCATTTAATTTTGTTACCTGAAAAAACTCTCTTCTGTCAGTACCTTTTATTTTAGCTATCACGTCATACGGTGAGTCCTGCTTGTCATTCATAAAAACATTAAGTTCAGGATAAATATAGTGACAAAATAACTTTGTAACTGAGATCTCCTGGGCTTCTTTGTTCGCATCAGTACCACTATGTTCAACGTATATATCTAACTTGCCCGCGTCTGCAACTCCTAACCTAGAATAACTACTTCCTTCAGAAAGATGGTCTACTTCATCCTCGAGACTTATTGCTGTTAATCGATGGCCACATCTAAGAATATATTCTGCACCACTCCCTGTTTTACTAAATTCAATAACCTCTAGATTTTTATTACACAGACCGCACCGACCGTTAGCCCAATCTGAATAGACTTTATATATAGGTGAATTCGTGTCACCATTTATCTCCATTACTTTAAGTGTTTGCTTTATAGCTTCAATAAAACGCAATGTTTTATCCATAATATCTATATGCTAACAAAAAACTATTCACTGAGATAGTAAATTCGTGACTTAGCTATAGACGCTTAAAATCATCTAGGATATTTTAATACCTTACCCCGCAAGGTTTTTTATGAAATAAAGTATACCATTTTGATGCTCCTCGGAATACTACATTTACTCAATAATTACTTCTTCCAGTTGATCGTTTTCTAACTTGAAAAAGTTTGTTCTAATACTTGGCACAAGAGCGCCAACAACTTTTGTAAAACGTATTTGCTTAACTTGTCTTACTAAAGCATGCGCGATCTCCTGATCCATAACCTCAGAAACGACTATGAATCGCACGGTATTCTTTAATCCCATTTTTTGCAATTTTTGTATAAATCTTGAAGCCACAAAGTAGAATGCTTCTAATCCCTTAACACTGATGGTTTTTATTTCGACTATTTCTGAAATCTTATTGTTTTCTTTAAATACAACTCCATCAGTAATTATCTTTTTATCTGAATTCACATCCGCAATCTTTATCTGAGCTCGGTAATTTGTACTGTGTAGTTTAGTTAAATACTCATTAACAAGTTTTTCGATTTTTTGAGTTCTGACATATCTCTCAAGAGCTTTCTCAGAAGAGCCGATCTTTCTAACCTCTGTATTAAGAGATAATGAAAGATTAGTTTTATCATTAATATCATTTAAGCTTTTTGCTTCTTCAGTAACTTCTTCCTTCTGCTTCTGTTCAATTTCATTTTTATCAGCTGGAACTGTGTGGATATGAACAGTTTGATTTTGGTTATTGTTAATTGAATTTTTTATATCAGTTAACTGTCCTTTTAATTCATTCTTTACTGACTCAATATCTTTTTTGACATTTAATCCAAAAATAGATATTTCACTTATAATTGGAAAAAGAACAATAACAAACCAAGATACAAAAAGATATAGATCAAATGTGAGAAAATTACCTACAAAAATCCTCCATATACACAAAGTAGTAAGTACAATCAGTAATATCCACCAATATACTTTTTTGAACGTATTTGAGAAATTCATTTATATTTATGTTTAAACCAAGCTCCTCGGACTCCGAACCTATCTCAAACCGGCCGAAATTAGTAAATTTCGGCACAAAATTAACCACCCTGCAGCAGAGACTGCAGGGTATACAGGTGTCTCATGCCTTTGGGTATTAGGTATATATTACCATAGTTCTAGATTCACATTGTG
>JAYVQT010000020.1:0-7624 GCA_043776915.1 Minisyncoccota bacterium
GGGGTAGAGAAATGGTATCTCCGATAAGGACTAATAGTGCGAATAACCTTAGGTTATGAAAAATAGTCTTAATATTAAACATAGGTACTACACATAGCGGGGTAGAGAAATGGTATCTCGTAAGGCTCATAACCTTAAGACCCTAGTTCGATTCTAGGCCCCGCAACAATGGATTGTTATGTAGTCTCATGAGTGTTATACTCTTATGAGACCGATGCCATATAAAGATCCAAATAAAAAAAGAGAACACCATAAACTATACATGAGAGAAGTATGGTACCCAAAAAATAAATCTAAACATATTGGTTATCAGAATGAAATCAAGAAAAAAATAATTTTATTTACTTCAGAGTTGAAGAAAAATAGTAAGTGTGCTGATTGTTGTTTTTCAGGTTTTCAATACCCAGATGTTCTAGATTTTGATCATGTTCGTGGCCATAAAAAGTTTAATATTTCTGAATTTAAACGTCATACAAATAGTTTAAAAAGAGTTAAAGAGGAAATAGAAAAATGTGAAATTGTTTGTTCAAATTGTCACAGAATAAGAACTGCAAAAAGAAAAGTCGGTGTAGCTCAGGTAGTTAGAGCATCTCACTCATAAAGAGAAGGTCGCAGGTGCAACTCCTGCCATCGACACAAGCTGGAACTAGTCCAGAAATGAATTGATAGTGTTATTGTAGAGAAGATAATTTGCAGTCGTAGCTCAACTGGTTAGAGCACCCGCCTGTCACGTGGGAGGTTGAGGGTTCAAGTCCCTTCGACTGCGCATCGAAAAAGTCCTTGAGAAATCAAGGGCTTTTTCTGTAGACTGATTGGTTGGGGAACTGCTATAATAAATGTATGAAAAATAATAAAGGTTTTAGTATAGTTGCAAGTTTGTTGGTTGTTTTGATTATCCTTGTGCTTGGATTCGGAATATATTTTGCAACCAAAAATTCTGCTTCAAAAAATGAGGTGAATAACAATTCAAATTATTCTCCGACAGAACAGGATTATATCCCTCCAACGAAGAATAGTGGTCAGGTAACTAGACAGACTCCTTCGCCACAAACACATCAACAGACAAATAATGTTGTTTCTACAGCAAATTGGAAAATATATACCAATACAGAATGTGGATATAGTTTCCAATACCCAAATTCTTGGTCGCAAGGTAAGGAATCAAACGCTATCAACCTACAGAATACCATTATGAGTAGAATGGTTGATTTTATAGACACTGCTTCACAAGGAATTGAAACACAGGATGGAAAGAATAATCAGCTTTATGCACCAAAAGATAATATGCATATTAAATGTTATACGATGGGAAGTGCTGTCTATAGTGATGAACTTTCAAGATACAATAATTCCTCAGATATTTTTTCTCAAATCAAAAAAACGATAACTGTTGGAGGACAAACAGCGATTGTGGGGGAAATAAGAAATACTGCTACTGTTAGTTCTGGAGAACATGCAGGCCGCACAGTTATTCCTTCTCATAACATGCATGTTTTCTTTATGCACAAAGATCATGCACATTCATTTTATTTTGAATTTGATACTCCACTCAATGTAAATGATGCCACTGAGATTGCTAATTTCGAAGAATTACTGAAAACATTCAAATTTAACTAACTTTATTTAATCGGTAAAATTTGACCGCAGTTCCAACTTTATTCACTAAGTCATGATGCGCATTTTGTTGCAAATAATGATATTATTTAGCTAACTCTGGTGTAGTGAAGTTGGGAATGTAGATTGTAGTGTCGTTATTATGCTCAAAGGCAGTTCTAACTTCGCTCACTAAGTCGCGCATTTAAAAACCATACAAATCTAAGTTCTTTTTTTGTAGGTCTACTGGATAGAGAACTATGCTATAATAAGCAGAATGAAAGAAAATAAAGTAAAGAGCATCCTTATCATTGAAGATGAAAAGCCAATAGCGCGAGCGCTTGAGTTAAAACTTACGCATGCTGGTTTCCAAGCACAAACAGCCTTCAATGGGGAAGAGGGTATTGCATTTCTAGAGAAGGAAAATTTTGATCTTGTGCTTTCGGATTTAGTAATGCCAAAGTTAGACGGCTTTGGAGTATTAGAGCATATGAAAAAAAAAGGAATTAAAACACCGGTAATAATACAAACCAATCTAAATCAGGCAGAAGATGAGAAACATGCTAAAGAACTTGGAGCGAAAGAATTTTTTATAAAATCAAACACACCAATCGCAGAGATTGTGGATCACATTAAAAATTTCCTAAAGTAATAAATAAGTAATCATCACATGCAAACTGAAGATAAAGAAATAAAGCAAATTCTGCTTGAAGGATCATACATCACAGACGACGACCTAAAAAAAGCGGAAGAATTTTCAAAAACACATCGCACAAGTCTTGTCGAGTATTTACTAAGTGAAGGATTGATAACGAAAGACATTTTAGGTCAGGCAATTGCAGAGTCTTCGAAGATGTCCTATTCTGATTTGAATGCCAACCCTCCCTCACGAGAGCACGTGCTTAAAATTCCCGAGGCAATTGCAAAAAAATTTCACGCCGTTCTTTTCAAAGAAGAAAAATCTGAGGTTATAATTGCCACTGACACTCCTAAAGCAGCAGGATTCGAAAAAGAATTGGGTGCCCTGTTCCCAAATAAAAAAATCGTATTCACTTTTTCCTTGCTAGAAGATATAAATGCCAATTTTAGGCACTATGAGAAAGCACTTGAAACTAGGTTTTCAAAAATTATTGAAGGAAAAATAAAAGTCGCTCCCGAGCTTCTGGAAACAATTTTTATGGATGCGCTCTCGCTCAATGTTTCAGATATTCATTTTGAACCAACTGTAGCGGATGTTTTGGTACGTTTTAGAATAGATGGCGTGCTTCGTGATGCTGGCAGACTACCGAAGGAGCACTACGAAAATATTCTCAATCGAATAAAAGTACAAAGCGGAATTCGTCTTGATGAACACTTTGCGACGCAAGACGGAGCAATGCAGTGGAAGAATGACCAATCATTTACTGACTTGCGAACTTCAATTATACCAACAGTTGAGGGAGAAAAAGTAGTGCTGAGAGTTTTAAGTTCGTACGTGCAAGGCTTAACTCTTAGTGAGCTTGGTCTTTCAGAAACTCATCAGAAGATCCTTGAAGAAACAGCAGATAAACCATTTGGAATGATAGTGGTGACAGGTCCTACCGGATCAGGAAAGACGACTACACTCTATGCACTATTAAAAATCTTAAATCAATCAGACGTAAATATCACCACTATAGAGGATCCGGTGGAATATAAAATGCGTGGAGTAAATCAGATCCAGGTTAACACCCTTACCAATCTCACCTTCGCCAAAGGTCTTCGCTCGATTGTTCGTCAAGATCCTGACACTATCTTTGTTGGAGAAATTCGGGATAAGGAAACTGCCGAAATTGCAGTGAATGCTGCTCTTACCGGCCATCTCCTTCTTTCAAGCTTCCACGCAAATGATGCTGCGACTGCGATCCCACGTTTACTCGATATGGGTGTGGAACCATTTTTGCTTGCTTCAACTATAGAGCTTGTGGTCGCTCAACGTTTAGCAAGAAAAATTTGTATTCATTGCAGGTTTAGTGAAACTGTAGCGGTGGCAGATATTAAAAAGCAACACCCGGGGGTAGATCAATTTTTTGAAGGCAAGAAAACTACGCTATACAAGAGTAAGGGATGTGAAGTGTGCGGGCATTCGGGTTATAGGGGGCGTACCGCGATTTTTGAATTTATCCCAATTACTCCTGAATTGCAAAATTTGATTCTCAAAAATCCATCTACCCAAGAAATTTGGCAAGTTGCTAGGCAGCAAGGTGCATATACAATTTTTGAAGACGGTATAGAGAAAGTAAAAAATGGAATTACCACTCTTGACGAGCTTTTACGTGTAGCGTTACCACCCAAGGAAGTTCAGTAGAATTTTAGAGAAGTTCTCATTATTATGATATCAAAACAAAAAAATTTCCTTGATAGATTAAAGAATTTCGGATTAGGAAAAGAACGAGATTATTTTCTTGAAAATTTGAGTGCGCTTCTTGCATCCGGCATGCCTATCATGGACGCTATTTTTGCGGTTCGAACAGAGATTAAATCAAAAAGGTTGCAAGAAATTATAGATGCCATGAGTGACGATATACAAGATGGTCTCTCTCTTTCACAAGCACTTGAAAACACAAGCATGTTCTCACCCCATATTAGTTCTCTTGTACGTATTGGCGAAAAGTCCGGCAAGTTAGTAGAAAACCTTAAAATAATAACTATTGAACAGGAAAAAGAGCGCTCGCTTAAATCGAAGCTTCGGTCAGCCACCATGTATCCTGTCTTTGTTCTCTCACTTACGTTGATAGTGGGTATTGGCATTGCTTGGTTCATACTACCCAAATTAGCTGTCGTGTTTTCTCAGTTAAAAATAAAATTGCCGATTCTTACTAAAATCCTCATCAATATCGGGTTGTTTCTAAGCGCCCATGGCGTGTACGCCGTGCCTCTATTTGCGATAGTCATCTTTGTGTTTTTTTACTTTTTATTTTCTTATTCTAAAACGAAAGTCCTCGGTGAAGCAATCCTTTTTATGATTCCTGGAATAAAATCACTTCTGAAAGAAACTGAACTTGCCCGTTTTGGGTATCTTTTAGGGACGCTACTTTCTGCTGGTCTTTCGGCAACGGAGGCGCTCCACTCTTTATCAGAGGCTACATCGCTTTCTAGATATAGGAAATTTTATTTATATTTACAAGAAAGTGTAGGGGAGGGAAACTCGTTTAAAAAAAGTTTTGCCCAGTACAAAAATATTAGGAAACTTTTCCCTGGCCCTATCAGGCAACTTATCATAGCAGGGGAGCAATCTGGCACTTTTCCTGACACTCTTCTTAAAATAGGTCAAAACTATGAGGCAAAAACAGATACGACGGCGAAAGACCTCACTATTATTTTGGAGCCGATTCTTTTGGTGATTGTTTGGCTTGGAGTGCTGGCTGTAGCCTTTGCGGTTATTTTGCCTATTTATAGTTTAATTGGTGGCCTGAACGCAAAACCATAATATGAATAGAGGATTCACTCTGATTGAGGTCATGTTGTCGCTCGCAATGATTGCAATTCTTGCGGGAGTTTCTTTGCCAATATATCAATCTTTCCAAGTGAGGAATGATTTAGATATTGCCGCAGTAACTATTGCGCAATCCATGCGCCGCGCGCAAACTTTATCGCAAGCGGTCGATGGCGATATAACCTGGGGAGTGGATATCCAAAGTGGCAGTATCACAATATATAAAGGAGCTTCATACGCAGGAAGAGACGCTACGTATGATGAATTATTTAATATGCCGACAAGCACTACTCCTTCTGGACTTAGCGGTGTTGTTTTTGCAAAATTCACAGGTATGCCGCAAATAACAGGTACAATTACTTTAACTTCCAATTTAAATGAAACGAGAACAATCACAATCAATTCAAAAGGAACAATTAGCTACTAAAAAAAGCCAGTCTAGGTTTTTTTCCAAGGGTTTTTCACTAGTAGAGGTGGTGTTGGCTACCGCGATTTTTAGTTTGCTAGTTACTGCGTTTGTTGGCGCATATTTATACGGACAAGAAGCCACAATGCTCGCAGGAAGTCGCGCTCGAGCAGGAATGCTTGCTGAAGAAGAACTTGAGGCGGCAAGAAATATTCGCGATGCCGCATACTCCAATCTTGTGAACAGCGCGGGGACTGGACTATCCACTGCTGGTAGTCAATGGGGTTTTTCGGGTAGCTCGGATCTAAGCGATATTTTTACAAGACAAATGATTATTTCTTCAGTTGATCCTTTTCGTCAAAGTGTCACTACAAATGTAACGTGGCAACAAAATGCTCAAAGAGCTGGAGCTACATCTCTGGTTACGAGATTAACAAATTGGACGAGAAAAGGATCTGTTACTTTTGTAAGTGCTTCTTCTGGAGCTGGAGCATCCATTACCATACCCGTGCATCAAATTGGTGATCTGCTTGTAATTTTTGCTTATCGTGATGGATCTGTTACAGCCCCAACTTTACCAGCGGGGTGGACAAACATAGGAACAGCAGGGGGAGCTAACTTAACCTCAAGCACTTTGGGGTATCGTGTTGCAACAGCCACAAACGACACAAGCGGAACCTGGACAAACGCTACTGCTTTAGTAGTGCACATTTACCATGGTCAAAATACCCTTACTCCTATTGGAGCAAATGCTGATACGGGAGCTGCGAGTACGACTGTGACATATCCTGCAGTAGTAATGACTAATGCAGTCGGCACTTCTTGGGTAGTCGGTTTTGCCGGGCACAACAGTATCAATACGACCCTCGAAACCCCACCCACTGGAATGATAGTTCGTACAAATTTTGTGGATGCTACTGACGAAGTTGCAGGACATGATACAAATACTGGCGTTGCATCTTGGGCTGCAACCAATGTGCTTGTCGGGGGCACAAGTAGCGGGTGGAGGGCGCGTACCTTGGAGATACTTTCAAATTAAACATGAAAAAAATAACATATAAAAAAATAAATAGACAAAAAGGATTTACTTTGGTGGAGCTACTTCTATATGTGGCTATATCTTCGGTGATATTGCTTGTCATTTCTTTATTTCTTTCGACGCTTCTTGAATCTCGGGTAAAAAATCAAACGATCGCCGAGGTAGAACAACAAGGTGTGCAGATAATGCAAATAATTACTCAAACTTTGCGAAACAGCGCTACTATTAATTCTCCCACGATAGGTGCGAGCGGGGCTAGTCTTTCTGTTGATACATATACTGGTGCAAATAATCCGACAATCTTTGATCTTTCAGGGGGTGCCATTCGTATAAAAGAAGGAGTCGGTGCTGTGGTAACTTTAAATAATGCACGCGTAACCGCTTCAGCGCTCAACTTTCAAAATCTGTCTCGTGCCAGCACGCCTGGAACTATCCGTATCTCTTTCATACTGACACAGGTAAATCCAAGTGCCAGGAACGAATACAATTTTACAAAAACATTTATTGGAAGCGCCACCTTGCGACAGCCATAATATATTATGCTTTCACTCTGTACAAAAAAATACTGTAAAAATAATGGCTTCGTGGTACTCTTGAGTGTTTTGGTTGTTGGAGCTGTGGGTACTTCGATAGCTCTTTCGCTGATACTTTTAGGTGTTGGTTCTTCTAGAAGTAGTTTTGCTATAGAACAATCTCTTCAAGCAAAAGGTTTAGCTAATGCGTGCGCTGAAGAAGCTCTGGAACAAATTCGAGATGCAACAGCATTTGTTGGTACTAATAATCTAAGTCTCGGTAAAGGTACCTGCACCTACACCGTCACGAACACCGGCGGCACAAATCGGACTATTACTGCTTCTGGGACTGTTGGTTCAATTATTAGAAAGGTTTCTATAGCAATTACTGCCATCAATCCTCTTATTTTAATTAGTTCTTGGCAGGAAGTTCCATAACGGTAATTAATCATTAACACTCATTATTAGGAGTTTTAATTAACTAGGTGTTATAATTAGTTTATTATGAAAAAAATAAATTTACAAAAAGGATTTACTTTGATAGAAATCCTCCTCGTAGTCGCAGCTATCGCCATACTGGCGGGTATCGTTATTTTAGCAATTAACCCAAACAAGCAACT
>JAYVQT010000021.1:0-7483 GCA_043776915.1 Minisyncoccota bacterium
GGCCTATGCAACTGGAAATTTCACTTTGCGACAATTGCACGATAAGTTTAATGCTCTTGGATTGAGTAGAAAGAATGGAAAGGTGCTTTCCGTTTCTAATTACCAACAAATTTTGAGAAATCCAATATTCACTGGCTTAATGAGATATGGTGGTGAAATATACGAAGGAAAGCACAAACCGATTATTACAAAGAAACTTTTTGATTCCGTTCAAGAAGTGATGATGAGAAAATCTAAACCGCATAGCAAAGGACTGAAACCATTTTTGTATAGAGGATTTTTCCGTTGCGGAGAATGTGGATGTTTCATTACCATCGAGCAACAAAAAGGTCATAATTATTTGAGATGTACCAAACGGAAAAATCCTTGTACTCAAAAATATGTTCGTGAGGAAATCATCACTTCTCAAGTCAGAACGGAATTACAAAAAGTTTCTTTGCCACTCGATTGGGCAAATTGGATGATTGCCGAGAACGACAAGGATCGGCAATCAGAGACCCAATCGAGTGAGATTTTTTCTCAAAAAACAAAAGATGAAATTTCTCTTTTGGATTCTAAAATTGAAAAGTTGATGAACTTATATTTAGAAAATGTTTTGTCTTTGGAAGAATATCGTGATTCTAAAAATAAGTTAGTGAATCAAAAACAACTTTTAAAAGAGAAATTATCAGCTTTTGAGAAAAAATCTCATAATCGGTTCGAACTTACCGAAAATTTTCTAAAAGCCAATATTCATATGGTGGAATTGGCTAACGAGAAAACAAATGAAGAATTTCTTCATTTGTTTAAAAAAGTCGGTTCGAACTTTCAAATTAAGGATCGAACCGTACTTTTTGAGCCACGCGGAGCGTGGAAAACCCTTTTGGATTCGGGTCTTTTTGGGGGGAATTCAGAACAGACGGCACTTCGTGCCGACCATATTTTTGGTTCGGAAACCCTTTTCGAAAATTTGCGGAGGCGGTGAGATTCGAACTCACGAGGAGCTTTCACCCCTGACAGTTTTCAAGACTGTTCCTTTCAACCACTCAGGCACGCCTCCAGGTGTGCTCAGTTGGCGTGCTTTGTGCATGCCAACTTGGTTCTATGTTATTTCTAAATTCTTGTTTTTAATACATTCGCAACTTCTTTGGGAGTTTTCTTTGCGATATAGAATATATAAAAAATATCAAGTAAGCCGAAAGTATTAAAAATAATAAGAGCGATGAACCACCGTTTATGATTCATGCGTGATGCCGTCCACAGAGAGTAGCCCTTCCATGGAAGAGTCCACAGCATCGCAATGACAAAGATCCATAGATTTCCCTTACTCAATACTTCCATAGGCGCATAATAACAGAAATACCTTTTTATCGCAATTATGATAGGCTATACTTATGAAGCATATGGGTATCGATTACGGGTCAAAAAGAGTTGGGATTGCGCTCTCAGATGAGAGTGGTATTTTGGCTTTTCCGTACAAAATTCTAAAGAACGATATGTCGCTTGTGGACTCAATTCACAACATCTGTGGACAAGAAGAAGTGTCGGCGATTGTCATTGGCGAGTCGTACGATCTTTCAGGCATGCCAAATAAAATTATGGGTAGTATTGAAGAATTCAAACGTAATCTTGAAGCTGAGCTTGAGCTTCCAATTTCTTTTCAGAAAGAATTTATGACGACAGTGGAAGCGCGTGGTCGAGCCGGGAAGGAAAGCATGAATGCTCACAAAGTTATGAAAGAAAAAAGTGTAAATACTGACGCATCAGCTGCCGCACTTATACTTCAAAGATATTTAGATAAAAAGAATCAGAAATAATATTTTTCTAAAAGTACATGTTACAATACGCATATGAACTCTGTCACCTATGAAGAATTTAAGAAGATGGATATACGAATTGGTATGATTCGTGAGATTGAGCCGGTGCCAGAGACTGATAAATTACTTAAATGCATGATTGATTTTAATGAAGTAGATGAAGAGGGGAATAAGAAGTTGCGACAGATTGTCTCTGGTATTCATGAATTTTACCCAGAGTATCAGAAGCTTGTAGGCAAACAAGTGCTCTATATTATGAACCTTGAGCCTCGAGAGATAAAAGGAGTACTGAGTAATGGTATGCTTATGGCTATCGACGGTCTTAATGGTAAGCCAGTGTTTCTCATACCGGACGGAGACGTTAATCCTGGAAGTAAGGTGCGCTAATATATGCTTGACCCAATTACAATTGTCAAAACCGTCGGATTAATTGGGATATGTTTGATAATTTTTGCCGAGTCAGGTTTATTCTTTGGATTCTTTTTGCCAGGAGATACGCTTCTTTTTACGGCTGGTATTTTTGCTTCCCAAGGGTTTATGAGTATTACACTTCTTGTGATACTCTGCTCTCTCTCGGCTATACTAGGTGACAGTGTCGGCTATTGGTTTGGTAAAAAAATGGGCCGTAAGCTCTTTGAGCGAGATGCTGGATTCTTTTTTAAAAAGAAACGATTAGAAGATGCTGAAGAGTTTTATAAAAAACATGGTACATTCACGATTATTATCGCTCGATTTATTCCAATTATTCGGACTTTTGCTCCCATTGTGGCAGGTATCGGCAATATGCAGTATCGGACATTTATTGCCTACAACATGTTTGGTGGTATATTATGGGCAACAGCTATGCTGTCACTCGGGTATTTTTTAGGTTCAATTATTCCTAATCCGGATGCCTATATTTTACCAATAGTATTCTTGATTTTTGTAATATCTTTCTTGCCTTTGATTTTAAGAATTATCTACACGATAATAAAACGCCAAAAATAATTCTGCACTCCTTTTATCTGGCGACTAAGTAGCGTATAATAGTCATATATGAAGCGATCATATTCTCGTTATTTTCCAACACCCGCATTTCTTGCGATGAATTCTTTTGCGCTTGATATTTCTGACCAATCTCTTAAGTATGGTGAGTTGCTTTCCACTGCGCATGGACTGCGTCTTGGTCGATTTGGTCATGAGAGAATTCCTCCTGGAGTTATTGCTTCGGGTAAGATTGAAAACGAAGAAGAACTCATTCGTATCTTAAAGGATTTAGTTCAGCGTGAGCATTTGCACTTTGTCCGTATTTCACTTCCCGAAGAACAAATGTATCTCTTTACACTCAAGTTGCCAAAGATCACACAGCATGATCTCTATAATGCTGTACTCCTCCAAATTGAAGAGCATATACCATTAAAAGCCGTTGATACTATTTTCGACTACCAACTCGTATCTGAAGATGAACACAATATTTTTGTCCAAGTTCTTGCTATCGCAACCCTAACTATTGAAAGTTATACATCCGTGTTTAAAAAGTCTGGCCTCATTCCTATTTCTTTTGAACTTGAAGCACAAGCGATTGCTCGAGCCGTGATCCCTCGTGGTGACCAAAGTTCAGTTATGATTATTGATTTTGGTGCGGCTCGTACGGGAGCCTCAATCGCTCATGCCGGTAAGGTGTATTTTACAACCACGCTTGATATTGGTGGTAATTTATTAACAAGTATGATTGCAAAGAATTTTAATATTTCTCTTGAAGAAGCTGAAGAAAAAAAACTATCATACGGTCTTGGAAGCGCAGCGAGTTCTGAGGATTTATTTCCCGCAATTTTAAATGGAGTATCTGTTTTGCGAGATGAACTTAATCGGCAATATATATATTGGAAAACTCATGAAGATGATGGGTTTAAACATACTAAGATTGATAGGATTATACTTTGTGGTGGGGAATCGAATCTTGCTGGACTCTCGACATACCTTGAAGCCAGCATGATGCTCAAAGTAGAAAGTGCTAATACCTGGGTTAATATCTCTACTATGACCACTTCTGTTCCCTCACTTTCATATGAGTCATCGCTTGGGTATGCCACAGTACTTGGACTCGCACTTGCGGATCATATGGAAAAGACAGAAGGAGTAATGAATGTATTACCCTATAAAGAAAAGAAATTTTTGCGCCATGAATACTGGATACGGTTTACAACGATCTCATTATCATTCGCTGCACTCATTTTCGCCCTGTCTACATTATTATTCTTACCATCATATTTCTTTTCCGTTTCTAAATCTAATACCATGACCAGTAGACTCACATTGTTCAATACTGAAAACCCTGAAATCGCTGCCAATACTATGGATACAGCTATTAAAACTATAAATTCCAAACTGGTTTCTCTCTCAACAAAAGATTTGGCTCCATTACCGAGCGATGTGATTCTCAAAAGACTTCTTCTAAATCTACCAAAAGGTATTACAATTTCCCAAATACTATATGAAATATTACCAAAAAATAATATACTCAGTATCCATGGTATAGCGTCTGATCGTGGAGCACTCAAAAATTTTAAGAAAAATCTTGATAGTAATCCGGCATTCGTATCAGCAAATATACCTATTTCTGATTTCTTAGAACCAACAAATATAGCTTTTACAATCTCAATTATTCTCAAGTAATATGTATAAAAACCGTACAAAAATAATACTCGGGATATGGATTGGCATAGCATTTGTTTCTCTTGGAACATTTATATTTTTCTTTAGGATTATCCAAAATAAAAATGAGCATACAGTAGCAGTCCTGACTACGCTTGCCAATAAGATGGTAGAGAAAAAGAATGAAAAAGAAGTCAGAGAAAAAATAGCAGAAGTTACTGCAATGAGAGATACACTAATCAGTTATTTTGTAGACCCTAATGATATTAATTCATTTATAACTTATTTGGAGGATTTAGGGCCACAGACTGACACAAAAGTAAAAATTGAAAATTTTGACATTAATCCTAAGACAAAAAATACACTCTCAGTCAGGATGTCAGTAAATGGTGAATTCTCAAAAGTCATGCGTATTATTTTACTCCTTGAGAATGCTCCGTACAAGATTCAGATTACTCGTACGTATCTTAATCAACAATCTGATTCCAGTATGGTGAATACTAAGACTCTTTCCAAAGAAGGTGTGCTACCACAATGGCATTCAGAACTTTCATTTACTATTTTACTTGCATCGTAAACAGTACTCTCTATGAAAAATTTCTTACTACAATTTAAAAAAAAGGGTATACGCACACCAACAGTGATAGATCCACATAGACACTGGATTATTTTATTACGCATATTTTTATTGTGCTTCCTTGTTTTGATTATCGTAAATTTCTATCTTTTGTATGAGATTAAAACAGAGAAGATTTTCCAAGTAAAACCAACAATTGTAGACACCACACTTCTAATTAACGAAAAAGCTCTTAAGAATGTTACTGAAGCTTTCTCTCAAAAAGCTCAAAAAGAAAATGAAATCAAAATAAACCTATCTGTATACAAAGATCCTAGTTTGTAATTGATCATAAAAATATCACTTCGTCTCACAGAAATGTAAAAAAGTTCCACAAAGGACTTTTTTTCAATGCGTGTTTTTGTGCCCCCGCGAGGAATCGAACCTCGAATAACGGCTTAGAAGTCCGCAGTTATATCCATTTAACTACAGGGGCGAACGTGTGCGCGATGCAAGACTCGAACTTGCGACCTTCCCGGTGTAAACGGGTTGCTCTACCAACTGAGCTAATCGCGCATATATTTATTATTTAATTGTTAAAAAAATAACATTATGAGCCAAGGTTGTATATCTATCAAGACAGCTAATCGCGCATGTATACTCATGCGAATAAATCAATCCTAGCATATGTACTGTATATTTCAATCCCGTGCTAAGATGGCTCTATGAAGAAGATTACCATACTCTACGAAGATACAAATATACTGGTGCTTGATAAGCCGGCCGGACTTGCCGTTCATGCTGATGCAAGGACTATGAACGAAGCAAGCGTCGCAAGCTTTATTATTGAACACTATCCGAAACTTAAGAATGTCGGTGAGCCGATGGAGATTAAAATTGGAAAGGAAGACCTGCCTGCCGGTAGGCAGGAAATAAAAATTCCACGGCCGGGCATCGTGCATCGTCTTGATAAAGAAACTTCAGGTGTGCTTCTAGTTGCTAAAAATCAGAAAACATTTGAATCCCTCAAAGATCAATTTCAAAATCATACTATTAAGAAAGTCTACCGAGCATTTGTATATGGTTTTGTGTCAGATCCGAAAGCCTCACTTGCTACTGGCAAAAGGGGAGTTGTAAACGTGCCGATTGGTCGCAGTCCGAAAGATATCCGCATGTGGACGGCTGGTCGTGGTGCGCGCGAACCACTTCGTGATGCTCTGACTGAGTACGTGGTACTCGCTCGATTTACTGATCTAAAGAATGGAGAAAAAGATGCTGATCACCAGTTCTCATATGTCGAAGCCTATCCAAAAACTGGCAGGACTCACCAAATACGCGTGCATATGCGCTATATTAATCACCCTGTGGTGTCTGATCCTTTATATAGTGGAGCCAAAGAAAAAGCCCTTGGCATGAAGCGCTTAGCACTTCATGCGTACTCGATTACCTTTCGCTTAGCAAGTGGTGAGCAAAAGACAGTCGAGGCTCCATTTCCAGTAGATTTTAAGAAGGCTATCAGAGCATATATACAACCATAGTTTTCTTGCTTAAAATACCTATATATGATAAAGTAGGCGCTATGGAATTAACGAAAAAAGAATTCACTCCGGTGGAACAATCAAGCCGCAAAAACCTTGTGTTTAAGGCTGGTGACACTATCCGTGTCTGGAATAAAATTCAAGAAAAAGGAAAAACTCGTCTTCAGGCTTTTGAAGGACTTGTCTTGGCTCGCAAGCATGGTACTGAAAGCGGAGCGACATTTACCGTTCGCAAAGTAGCAAGTGGTGTCGGTGTTGAACGTATTTTTCCACTCTACTCTCCAAATATTGATAAGATTGAAGTTCTTCGTCAATCAAAAACTCGTCGAAGTAAGCTCTACTATATTCGTACTAAAGCAGTAAAGGAAGTAAAGAAGCGTTTGAAGAGTGTGACACTCACAAAAGAAGAATCAGCAGAAGCATCAACAAGCGAGACAAAAGCAGAATAATATAAACACAGAGTCCCCGCCAACTTCTCTTAAAGTTGTAGCGGGGGTTTTATGTTGAAAAAGAAAGATAAATAAGCTATAGTGAAATTCATGCCCAGGTGTTGAAACTGGTAGACATTTATCCTTGAGGTGGATAAGCCCTTACGGGCGTGGAGGTTCGAGTCCTCTCCTGGGCACAAGTAGAGACATTGGCAAAAATGGTCGGGTCGAAAGCGTATCGCGAAGCGATACGCGAGCAGTCGGAAATCCGTCCGCCCTTGGCGTGCATGGCGAAATCCCAAAGTTCCCCCCAGCGTATGGAAACAACTCAAACCAAAACTAAATGCGTTCTCTATGCTCGCAAGAGTACGGAGGAAGATGATAAGCAAGTAATGTCTATCGAGGCACAGCTTTTTGAATTGAAAGAATTTGCGAGCAGAGAACGCATTGAAATCGTAAAAGTATTTACGGAAGCGAAAAGCGCAAAGAAGCCCGGGCGAGACGGTTTTGCCAAAATGATTGAGTATATTG
>JAYVQT010000022.1:0-7472 GCA_043776915.1 Minisyncoccota bacterium
CGCCATGCACGCCCGCGGCGGACGGATTTCCGACTGCTCGCGTATCGCTTCGCGATACGCTTTTGACCCGACCATTTTTGCCGATGTCTCTGCTTGTGCCCGGGAGAGGACTTGAACCTCCAAGGATTTCTCCACTAGTTCCTAAGACTAGCGCGTATACCAATTCCGCCACCCGGGCATATATGTAATTACTCTAATTGATTCTTGTCTAAAAATCAATCTACGAGACCTAGGACGGATATCTCGCCTGACGGTCGCGGGTACTTTTTCTGATTGCCAAGCAATACAGAAAAGTCTTTTGATTCCGCCACGTACGCAAAGCAGTTTGCATACTCTAGGCTCAAGAAAAAACCTTTTTTCCTTGAGACCTAGGGCGGAATCGAACCGCCGTGTAAGAGTTTTGCAGACTCTTGCCTTACCACTTGGCGACTAGGTCAAACTGAACCTAACCTGAACTCAATCAGGTTTACTATAACGTATAACCAAAGCTCTATCAACTCCCCATGAGTAGCTCGTCGATCTTCTGGCGATTTTTTTCGCCTTCATCTATTTCCACATCGAGAAAGGGGATTGGATTAATTTTCAAACCCTTCGTCACATACTTGCGTAAATCGCCAAGATTTCGTTTTATAAATCCATACGCGGCATTTTCTTTCTCGCGCGGTAGCACACTGATCATGATTTTAGCTTTTTTATTATCAGGAGTTATGAGTACGCGAGTAACCGTAATCATCGACGTGGGTCCCGCTTCACGCTCAATATACGTAGCGGCAAGCTCACGAATATGGTTTGCTATTTTCTCTCCCCTAAATTCTTTTTGGTTCATAGTATTACTTGATAACCATGATGAATGCTTCAAGCACATCACCCGGGGCTATATCTATTTTCGATTCGACCAAGACTCCACAGTCGGTATCCTCAAGTACTTCTTTTGCTTTGATTTTATTTGTCTGGAGGCCAACAATCTTACCACGACCGATTTCAAAATCACGCCTGCTAATACGGACAATACCATTCTCTGTAATACGGCCAGTCGTGACCTTACCACCGATAACTTGCTTGTCTTTGGTGGCGCTGAAAATTTTGAGTACCTTCAGTGTACCAGTAACTTCGATAAGTTCTTGGCGAGGACGTCGCTCCTCGAGTACTTCTTGTAACCAGTCTATAAGTTTGTAAATAATATCAAATGTTTTGATGTTGACTTTGAGTTGTTCATTTAAGTCGCGAGCGCCGTTATCAATTTTTGCATTGAAACCCACGATAATTGTTTCCTTATTGACATTCGCCATTTTCAAATCAGATTCGTTGATTGCACCGACACCCGAGCTAATTATTTTAAAAGTAATCTCAGGTGTATTTAGTTTGCTGATTTCTTTTTCAAGCGCTTCTATAGTACCTGAGACATCAGTTTTAATAACAATCGGAATTATCTTACCAGTCGGAGCACCGATGCCGTTCGGAAGAACGGTGGAAATTTTACCTTCTTTGATTTTTCCAACATATTCCTCAGCTTCTTTTTTAGTTTTAAATGAGTGGAATACTCCACCAACGTCTGGCATAGATTCAAATCCAATTAACTTGATAGGTGAAGAGAAGGTAGCTTGCTTGATTGGCTTACCAAGAAAGTTCTCCAGAATCCGAGTCGTCACAATTGCAGAACCCGAGGCCACAAACATTCCTGCATAGAGTGTACCATTTTTGATAATCGCACTTGCAGATATACCACGTTTTGGTTCGCGATTTGACTCAATAATAACACCGGTGGCTGGAAGTTCCGTGTCGCCAGTAAGGGTATTCATGAGTGATACCAAGAGAATGATATCAAGAAGTTCTTTGACACCAGTGCCAACTTTAGCTGAAATCAAGACAAAGGGAATATCACCACCCATGCCTTCAAGATAGATACCTTTCTCAACGAGATCCATCTTAACTTTTTCAATGTTGGCGTTCGGTCTATCAATTTTATTAATAGCCACAATATAGGGAACCTTACTCTCTATGATAGTATTGTATGCTTCAAGTGTCTGAGTTTTGACGCTATCTTCAGCTGAGACAACAAGAATAGCAATATCGGCCGCTTGGGCACCACGACTACGCATTCTAGAGAATGCTTCATGTCCCGGTGTATCAAGGAATGTAATCAATGTATCTTCACCTTTTTCATTTTTATGAGTAACTTCATAGGCACTAATAGCTTGCGTAATGCCACCGGCTTCACCCGAGACGATATTTGATTGACGAATATAGTCAAGTAGTGTCGACTTTCCGTGGTCAACATGGCCCATGACGACCACGACAGGGGGACGCTCAACAATATGTGATTTTTTATTTATAGTATCCATATCTTTTTCTCTTTATTTTTCTACTGATTCATTCATCGTTTTTTTAAGGACTTCTTTTTCTTCAGATGATAGTTCAAACTCTGAGCTACCATTTGTGATTGGTTTGGCAAAGATACTCATACGGTCACGTGCGTAGAGGCTTGAAAGAATCACTCCGTCACCTTCATCGTTTATAAATGAAATAGCAAAGCTTTGATTACCCCCCCCACCCTCGAATGGGTTGAAGCGAATAGTTTCGATTCCGCGAATAGTTTTCTTTTGTTTATGATCAATAATACTCAAATGCTTGTTAATCTCAATTTGTGTCTTTTTGACATTTTCAACTTGCTTGAGTATATCGGTCAGTAACTCTTCCAAATCTTGAGATTTTTTACCGGCGAAGAATTTCTTTAAACGTCGCTCAGTCATGCCTACCCACATGAGAATGAGAGCACTAACGCCGGCAAGTATATAGATAAGGATAAGCATAGTCATAACTTAGAAGAGTATATATGAATTCAGGCTTTTTTACAATGCTATGATATAGTGGTGACAGAGAGATATATGAGTATACAAAAAAGCAAAAAATCACATACCTATGTAAAAAATATACAGAAAAAGAGTATCTATCTCGACTATGCTTCTGCGACTCCTCTTGATAAAAAAGTAAAAAAAGTAATAAGGGAATCTGACCAGCTTTTTGCTAATGCCAGTGCTATTCATAGCGGTGGGGTTAAGGTACGTACGCGCATCGAAGAAAGTCGCAAGTTGATTGCGAGTCTTATATCTGCGCATACTGATGAAATTATTTTTACGGGTTCAGGGACTGAAAGTGTGGCTCTTGCGATTATGGGAGTTGTGCGTATGCATACACGTAATATAAAACCACATGTTATCACTTCGTTGCTCGAGCATGCTGCCGTGCTTGAGACGTGTCGAATGTTAGTAGAGAATAATGAAGCAAGTGTTACCTACATCGCCCCAGATGAACATGGCATTATAGATCCGAAGAATATTCGTGAAGCTCTCACAGAGCATACCGTTTTAGTGTCTATCATGTATGCCAATAATGAAATTGGGACTATTCAGCCGATCGAAGATATTGCTAAAGCTATCAGACATGCTCGAAAGCATACCCATTCTATTTTGCCATTATTCCATACTGACGCCTGCCAAGCCATGAATTACTTAGCAACAAGTAATATAGAGAAGCTCGGTGTCGACCTTATGAGTTTTAATAGTTCAAAAATCTATGGACCGAAAGGTATTGGTGCTCTCTATAAAAAAAGAAATGTAGAACTTGCCCCACTCTATGGTGGTGGTGGACAAGAGTTTGGTCTGCGCTCGGGAACAGAAAGTATTTCGCTTATGAGTGGTTTTGCTACAGCTCTCGAAGAGACATCTAGAATAAAAGAAAAAGAATCAAAGCGACTAGTGGTACTTCGTGATTATGGGATTAAAAAGTTACTCGCACTTTCAAAAATATCTGGGTATGACATAATTCTAAATGGTGATGTGGTGCATCGCTTGCCGAACAATATAAATATTTCTATATCCGATATTTCAAGTGAACTTTTAGTTATTGAGCTCGATGCGAAAGGAATTCACGTGTCAGCCAAGAGCGCGTGTAAAAGCGCTGAACCTGATGAATCATACGTTATTATAGCATTGCGTACTGCTCAACATGTGTCGACAAATAATACTGACGGCTCGCTTCGTATCTCGCTCGGACAAGGAACAACGAAGCGTGATATTGATACGCTTACTCACACATTGAAGGATATTTTAAATAAATACAACGCTTGGAAATAAATTTGACTGCTATGGTATACTAGAGTTATGGATATTAAAGATCTCAATAAAACTCAACTGATACTTCTGACACTGCTTATTACCTTTGTCGTGTCTATTGCCACGGGTATTATTACTGTTTCTCTTATGCAACAGATGCCAAAGAGTATTCCACAGACTATAAATACTGTTATCCAGCGGACGATTGAGAAAGTAACAACACCAGTATCAGCTCCTACGGTGCCATCAACACGTGATGATAAAAATACACTTTTGATAGGGGATAGTGATGTGATTGTGCCGATTTATGCAGTAGACGAAGCAAAAGATACTCAACTTGCAATAACTGATCCTAAAATAAATGCACCGAAAATGCTCGGGGAGGGAATAATAATTTCTGATATAGGTTTGATTCTCGTTGACTCTGATATAGTAACAACTAAGACTGTCTATAGAGTCGTACTGAATAAAACAGATTTTAACGCGACCGTTCTCAAGAAGTTTCCAAGTGGTTTTACAATCTTAAAAATTATGCACAAGAAAGTGGCGGAAGAACTCAAAACCGACCCAAGTCCGACTCCAACAGTTGACATTATACAATAATCATTTTATATTAAAAATATGCCTCCATTTAATCACTTTACAACCAAAGCTAAAGAAGCCATTCGTAAAGCCCACGAGCTTGCGATAGAGCGTGGACAGAATCACGTTAACGGCCTCCATCTACTTACCTCACTGCTCATTCAAGAGGATTCTCTTGTGGTGTCTATCCTTGACCGCATGGATGTTGATACGATGCTCATGACCGATAACCTTATCGAGATGATTGAGTCGCCTGAGAACCGCAATACATTGTCACCGTCATATCAACTCTATTTGACTCCAGACCTTGCTCAAGTTATCGAAAGTTCAAGCAAGGTTGCGAGTACGCTTAAAGATGAATTTGTTTCGACTGAGCATATATTCGTGTCGCTTCTTGAAACTCCGGGTGAAGCCAAAGAGCTCCTCGCCCGTTTCAAAATTGACAAAGAGCAAGTTCTCCATATTCTTGAAATTTTCCGCAGCGAGAATGTGACTGAAGCAACCTCTGCTAAGAAGCCGAAGCTTTTGGCAAAGTTCACTCGTAATCTGACCGACCTTGCTCGTGCTGATAAGCTTGACCCTGTTATCGGTCGCGATACTGAAATCATGCGCATGATGCAGATTCTTTCTCGTCGTACAAAGAATAATCCAATACTAATTGGTGAAGCAGGAACAGGCAAAACGGCTGTGGCTGAAGCACTTGCTCAACGTATTGCCAAGAATGATGTACCCGAAAGTCTGCGTGATAAGGAAGTGGTCTCACTTGACCTTGGTCTACTTTTGTCCGGTACCAAATACCGCGGTGAATTTGAAGAGCGGCTTCGTGGCATCATGAAAGAAATTGAAAAGTCTGACGGCAAAATTATTCTTTTTATCGACGAGATCCATACCATTGTAGGTGCTGGGTCAGCTGAAGGTTCACTCGATGCTTCGAATATGCTCAAGCCCGCACTTGCTCGTGGTGAGCTTCATGTCGTCGGTGCGACTACACTCAAAGAATATCAGAAGCATATTGAGAAAGATCCCGCGCTTGCTCGAAGATTCCAGCCTATTTTTATCGATGAGCCGAGTATTGACGATGCTGTAGCTATTTTACGAGGATTGAAAGAAAAGTATGAATTGTTCCATGGCGTTCGGATTACTGATGATGCGATTATTGCTGCGGTCACACTTTCGACTCGCTACATTACGAATCGCTATCTTCCTGATAAAGCTGTCGACCTTATCGATGAAGCAGCTTCAGCGTTGCGTATATCACTTGAGAATAAGCCACCAGTACTTGAAGATGCACATAGGAAAATTATGCGCTTTGAAATAGAGCGAGAAGCCTTACTAAAAGAAATTACTCGTGAATCAAGTTCCTCTACTGAAAAAAAAGAAGCAAAAGCTCGCATTAAAGATATTGATAAAGAAATTGGTAACTTAAAAGAGAAGACTCGTGAGATTGAACTTAAGTGGAAGAATGAAAAAGAAACCGTGATTGAAATTCGTTCCATTAAGAAAGATCTTGAAGTGCTTCGTGTGGAAAGTGAGAATGCCGAGATGAAAGCTGATCTTGCTCGAGCCGCCGAGATTCGCTATGGTGAAGTACCAGAGCTTGAAGTCAAACTTGAAGCCAAGCTTGCGCGCTTGAAGAAGCTTCAGAAGTCTCGCCGAATTTTAAAAGAAGATATTACTGCTGAAGATATTGCCGGAGTTGTTTCTCGTTGGACAGGTGTACCTCTTTCAAAAATGCTTGAGGAAGAGCGTGCTAAGCTTACTACAATGGAAGACGAGCTTAGGAAGCGCGTCGTTGGCCAAGATGAAGCAATTGAGAAGATTGCGAACGTTGTTCGCCGCTCACGTGCTGGTATTTCAGATCCGAACAAGCCAATCGGTTCATTTATATTCTTAGGTCCAACGGGCGTCGGTAAAACGGAGCTGACGAAAGCCTTAGCTCAGTTCATGTTTAGCGATGATAAAGCTCTTATCCGTGTTGATATGAGTGAGTATATGGAGCGCCATAGTGTCTCGAAGCTTATTGGCTCACCGCCAGGCTACGTCGGCTACGAAGAGTCAGGCAACTTAACTGAGTCTGTCCGTCATCGCCCGTACTCAGTTATTCTTTTTGATGAGATTGAAAAAGCACACCCTGAAGTATTCAATGTATTACTCCAGGTCCTTGATGAAGGTCGTTTGACAGATGCGAAGGGTCGCGTTGTTAACTTTAAAAATACGATCATTGTACTGACGTCAAACATTGGTTCGCATTTGATTGAGAAAATGGAATCACTTGGATTTACCAATAACTCGAAAGCTGATGAATATCAAGCTACGAAAGAGAAAGTACTTGCTAGTCTGAAAGATCATTTCCGTCCAGAATTCTTAAATCGCCTTGATGATACGATTGTCTTCGATATTCTTTCGATGGATGTTATTCGCCATATTGTCGACCTGAAGATCAAAGTCATACAAGAACGACTTCATGGGAAAAATATTGAGCTTGAAATCTCACCAGAGGCACTTTCATATCTCGCTCGCGAAGGATATAACCCACACTATGGTGCCCGACCGCTGGGCCGTTTGATTCAGAATAAGATTTTAAATCCTATTGCTTCATTTATTATTTCTAAAGGTGCAAAGAAAGGGGATATGGTCAGCGTTGATATGAAGACTAATGAGCTCACAATTGAGATAAATAAAAGAAAGATAAAGTCTACCATTCGAGTATCAAAGCCGTCGCCATATAATTCCAAGTAAGCAACCTACTAGTCATCAAAAACTCCTCCAGTGTTCGGA